>HF988028.1:0-4550 GCA_000434635.1 Firmicutes bacterium CAG:110
TTTTCGAACAAATCTCAGTTGATTTCTCCTGAAATTATCATAAAAAAACACTTTAGATGCAGACGTTTTGGGGGTTGGCTCTGTCTACATATCCGCGAAAAGCAAAGCAATTTCCGTTCACAAATTCCGACATGCCTTAGCCTTAACTATCTTCATTCCAACTCCATTCTGACGTAAGCACCACATCAGCCCCCTTCCTGGGAGACAGATGTGGTGTTTCCCGGGTGCGTTTTGCGGCGCGCCCTTTTTTATTTGCCGGAACAAAAAAGTCGCTGAAATACAAATAAAGTCGCCAGCGCCCATTTACAGAATGCACTGAAAAGATGGATAATAAGCACAGCAAGTTGGTCATATCGACCAACGGCGGAGGCAAAATACAGGGGTTACCGTATTGCAATCCCGCCAAAAAACTGTACAATATGGATAGACGACCGACAGCTCTGATGCAAAGTCCGGATGGCGGAAAAATACCATCGCGCGACGCTGTCCGACCTTCTTCACCGGCGGATATCTGTATGTACGCCGAAACACGTTCAACAAAAGTAAGGAGGATCAACATGAAAAACAAACTTGCAAAACTGCTTGCGCTGCTTCTGGCCGCCGCGCTTCTGACGGCGTGCATGGCCGGCTGCACAGGAAAGACCGAACAGCCCGCAAAAGCGGAGGCAACTGAGAAGGCAGAGCCGGCAAAGGACAGCACCCCGGCGGACGAAGAAATCACTCTGACCTTCTGGCACACCTACGGCGACGCGGAAGAAGCCCAGTTTAAAGACGTGGTTCTGCCGCTGTGGGAGAAGGCTCATCCGAACATCAAGATCGACGCGGTGCGCCAGGACGGCGGTCAGTTCCACGAGATGATCGTCACCTCCTTCGGCACCGGCATGAGCCCCGACGTTGCCCGTGTTGACATTGCCAACATCGCGGCCTATGCCAAGCAGGGCGGTCTGGTTGCCCTGAGCGATTACGCGGACTTCGCGGAGATCTCCGGCGATTATCTGGACGCGCCCCTGTCCACCAATCTTTACCAGGGCAAGTATTACGGCCTGCCGCTGGACACCAACTGCAAGGCCGCAGTCGTCAACAAGAACGTGCTGAAGGAAATTGGTCTGGATGATGTTCCCGAGACGATGGAAGCCTTCATCGAAGCGGCCAAGGATCGCGGCACCTACAGTCTGAACGTTTCCGGCGTGGGCGACTGGGATATGTACCCCTACTTCTGGCTGTTTGGCGGCACGCTGACCGACGACGGCTTTACGAAGGCGACCGGCTATCTGGACAGCGACGCCAGCATCGCCGCCATGAACAAGCTGATCGAGCTGCACAACCAGAAGATCTTCACCATCCGTGATGTGGACGGCTCCGTGGATGCGTGGGACGGCATCAACAGCGAATATGCCATGTTCTTTGAAGGCCCCTGGTACTTCGGCTCCTATGATGACTGCGAAGCAAAGGGCATCGTTGCCGCGACCATTCCCACCTACGAAGGCCGCAGCGCTTCCGTTGTCGGCGGCGAGGACATCGCTGTTTTCTCCACCAGCAAGCAGAAGGACGCCGCCTATGAATTCGCGAAATTCATGACCAGCGAGGAAGTACAGCTTGCCATGCTGGAGGCCGGTCAGCTGCCCATCCTCAAGTCCCTTGTGGAGAACGATGCAGTCAAGAATAACCCGGTGTGGTCGGTTTACATGAAGCAGATGGAATCCGCCAAGGCGAGAATTCCCTCCCCCAACAACGCCGCGATCCAGGAGATCTGGAGCGAAATGGTGACCAGCATCTTCGTAGAGGGCGCTGACGCTGCGCAGGCGATGCACGACGCCGCCGCAAAGATCGACGGGCAGCTTTCCTAAGGGAAACTCTGAATACCAAAATATCAGGAGCGCAGAGCCGGAGGGTTCTGCGCTCCCTTGGAAAAAGGAGGCAGCGCCAATGAAGCTGCTGCAGCATGAACCATCCCCGGTATGTGGAAAATCATCCGTCAAAAAGGGCCTTCGGGCCTATGCGGCGGCAGCACCCTTCGTCCTTCCCGGCCTGCTGCTGGTGCTGGCGTTCGTCATCTATCCGATGTTTTTTACCATTCGGATCGCGCTGTCTGAGTACAGGATCGTGCAGGGCGAGATCACGTTCATCGGCCTGGAAAACTTCAAGAACGTTCTGTCCGGCGGCTCCCGCTTCTGGTACGCTTACCGGAACAATTTCCTGTACGCGCTGGTGACGGTGCCGTTCATTCTGCTGGGCGGAATGCTGTTTGCCTACCTGATCAACAACCTCAGGCGGGGGCAGACGATCTTCCGCGTCGGCTTTTATCTGCCGGTCATCACCTCGTGGGTCATCGTCAGTCTGGTGTTCCAGTATATGTTCAATAACTCCGACCGCGGCCTGATCAACTACCTGCTGGTGGATGTGCTCCACGTCATGGACGACTATGTGCCCTGGCTGCTGCGGGAATGGTCGGGCAACGCGGCAATCTGGCTGATGGGCATCTGGAAAAACGTGGGCTGGTCGATGCTGGTCTACCTCGCGGCATTGCAGGGAATTCCTAAGGAGCGCTACGAGGCGGCAGAGTTGGACGGCGCAGGTCTGTGGAAAAAATTCTGGCATATTACGATACCGGGACTTCGCCCTACGACCTTTTATGTGATGGTCAATATGATCATCGGTTCCTTCAACGTCTTCATCCAGGTCATGATGCTGACCGGCGGCGACCCCAACGGGAAGACCTCGGTGCTGCAATACCTGCTGTATGACAGAGCATTCAATCAGTTCGAATTCGGCGAGGCTTCCGCCATCGGCATGATCTCCGCCGTGACAATCGTTGCGCTGACGATCATTCTCAATCGCGTCTTCAAGCTGGACAACGTGGAACAGGAGGGATAGAAATGAAGCTCCGCAGCAAAAAAGCAACGGAGATCCTCGGGCAGACGGTTTTGTGGGTCATTCTGATCGCATCGCTGCTGATTTTCTCCGTTCCGTTCTTCTTTATGATCACGAACTCCTTTGAGGAGTTCAGCTATGTGCTGCCCTATCCGCCGAAGCTCTTCCCCACGCGGCTGGACTTTTCGGCGTACCGGCACATTCTCAGTATGGACATTTTCCCGACGGCACTGGCAAACAGTGTGATCAATACCGTCATTACCGTTATGATCTCGGTATTTGTTTCGACGCTTTCCGCCTACGGCTTTGCCTGCATCCGTTTTCCCGGGCGCGACAAGCTGTTTGCGGTTTACCTGTTTACGCTGATGATGCCGGGTTTTTTGAATATCATCCCCCAGTTTCTGGTGCTTAAGCAGCTTACGCTTCCCGGCCTGCCCAACGGCCTGATCGGCACCCGGGCGGGACTGATTCTGATCTACGTTGCGACCAATGTCTGCGGGCACACCTTCTTCCTGCGCAACTTTTTCCGCAGCCTGCCAAGCTCGCTGGCGGAGTCGGTGCTGCTGGACGGCGGCGGTCACAAGGACATTTTCTTCCGGGTAATGCTGCCCCTCTCTGCCCCGGCGGTGGGCACCATGACCATTTTTGCCTTCCAGGGCTTCTGGGAGGAATACTTTACGGCGAAGGTTCTGGTGGGCGCGAATGAGAAAATGATCACCTTCCCGCTGCTGCTCCAGCGGCTGAACGGACAGTATGCGACACGGTGGGAGTGGGTGTTTGCTGCGTCGATCATGGCGTTGATCCCTGTGATCGTTCTGTTTGTGGTTTTCCAGCGGAAAACGGTCGTGGGCGGACTGACTCAGGGAGCAGTGAAAGGATAAGCCAATGCAGAAAATCACCTGTCATTTTGACAAAGCACAATATCTGCCCGGCGAGCCGGTTCGGCTGATCCTGCCGGCGCATTCGGCGCTTCTTTCAGCGACGTTCTTCCGTATGGAGCGTCCGGTCACGCTGCAAGCCGTCCGGGAGGGCGACACACTGGTCTTGACGGATGTGCCGGTGGGCGGCTACGGTGTGCGCATCAGCACAGAAGACGGCGTCTGGGAAGGCGCGTTTGATGTGGTTTCCGACCGCAGAACCGAAATTCGCTACGGCTTCCTGTCGGATTTTTCCTCCGGCGACGGGGACAGGCTGGATGTGGAGTGGATGCGGGATCTGCATCTGAACGCGGTGCAGTTTTACGACTGGATGTACCGGCATGACCGGCTTCTGCCCCCCACCGAGCAATACGACGACCCAATGGGGCGTCAGACGGACTTAAGCGTCATCTCGAAGAAGATCGAACACTGCAAAGCCTGCGGCATCCGCCCGCTGGCCTACGGCGCGGTTTACGCGGCAACAAAGGATACCTTTGCAGCGCACCCAATGTGGGGAATGTACACGATGGACGGTCAGCCGATGACCTTTGCCGGATGGCTGTACTATATGAATGTGGCGTCCTCCTGCGGCTGGGCGAAGCATATTGTGGAGGAATTCCGCAGTGCCGTGCGCTTCGGCTTTTCCGGCATCCACATGGATACCTATGGCTTTCCAAAACGGATCTGGGACGCGGAACACCGCCCCGTGGAATTGGCGGACGAGTTCCCGCGCCTGATCAATGCGGCGGCGCAGGCCGTCCG
>HF988028.1:4563-5196 GCA_000434635.1 Firmicutes bacterium CAG:110
GGCGCAGGCCGTCCGCGAGGAAGTGGCCGACGGCGGCGTGATCTTCAACGCCGTCAATAACTGGCCGACGGAAACCGTCGCCGCGGCGGCACAGGACGCGGTGTACATCGAGGTCTGGCCGCCCCACGATACCTATTTTGACCTTTACCGCCTGATTCGGGAGGCGCGGCTGCTGTCCCACCGGAACGTCATCCTTGCCGCCTATCTGAAGTCGTTTCAGGGGGAGGATATGGACGCGGCAGAGCGCTCATTCCGTCTTGCGTGGGCGGTGATCTCTGCCTCCGGCGGTACGCAGCTCGTTCTGGGCGAGGACCGCAGCCTGCTGCGGGACAGTTATTATGTCAACTACGCCCACCTGCGGGAAAGCTTTCTTCCAATCGTACAGCGGAATTGCGATTTTCTTGTCAGATACAAGGATTTGTTATATAATGATCCCGGTATGGATATTGGCAAGACGGCCTCCGGCGGCATTAACGAGGACGTCCGCTTCTTCTCCGATGCCTGCACCTTCTCCACGGACGGACAGGCGGACACGGTCTGGACGCTCCTCCGCGAATCCCGTGACCGACTGACCCTCCACCTGATCAACCTGACCGGCAACAACGCCATGTGGAATGAGGGAAAGCGGGAGCC
>HF988028.1:5233-8629 GCA_000434635.1 Firmicutes bacterium CAG:110
GGGTATTTCGGCGGCCATCCGCCTCGACCGGCCGGTGCGCGGCATCTACTGTGCCTCGCCGGACAGCGAGTGTCTGGCGGCGCAAAAGCTTCCCTACACGGCGGAGCAAACGAAGAACGGCTGCATCTATACCGTAAAGCTGCCCGACGTGCGCTGCTGGACTGCCGTGTGGGTGCAACTGGAGGAATGACGATGCTTCTGTCTTACAATGCAGATCTGCTTCCCCGTGTACGGATGCTGGGGCGGATCAACTACACCGAGCCGTGGATTCACTTTTCCCGGACGATCGACGAGTATGTCCTGTATGTGATCCGTGACGGGAATATGTATCTGCAGGAGGACGGAATTTTCTATCACCTCAAGGCAGGGGACTTCTTCCTGCTTGAGCCGGGGCTGTGCCACGAGGGCTATCAGCGCGCGGCCTGCAATTATTACTATGCCCATTTCACCCACCCGGAAATGGCGCGGATGAAGGATGAGGACGCGGCCATGGCGCTGCTTGCGGAAAAGCGCAGGCTGAGCCTTGTGAGCTACAATCTGGACGAAGCCGACCCCACCGACCCCATCACCTATCTTCCGAAGCAGTTTCACCTGCCGGGCAGTGAGTTCAATACGATACTCCGCACCGCGCTGGACTGCTACAATGCCCGGGAGGAGCACTACAAGCGCCGCACCGCCGCGCTGCTGCATTCGTTCTTTCTGGAAGTGGCACATGAGCACCTGCTGGCGCGGGGCGCTGCTCAGGGGAAGAAACTGAAAAAGTCGGAAGTCGTGGCCGAGCGGCTGCTCCATTACCTCAACGAAAATTATACGCGGCCGCTGTCGAGCCAGGAGATCGAAGACGTCTTCGAGATGAATTTCGACTATATGAACCGCGCCTTTTCCAAGCTGACCGACGCGCCGATCTTTACATATCTCAACACGCTGCGCATTTATAACGCCCAGCAGCTGATTGCGACCACGGATCTGCCGTTTCAGGAGATCGCGTACCTGGTGGGGATCGACGACCGGTATTATTTCTCAAAGCTGTTCCGGAAGAAAACGGGCATGAGTCCCTCGGAGTATTACAAGGAAGTGAGGAACCGCGGCGATGCAGAGAGACTATAGAACCGCAGGCTTTGTGCGGCTGTGCTTTGAAAAGCTGCTGCCGCTGATGGTACTGAATCTGCTTTTTCTGCTGACCTGCCTGCCGGTGCTGACGGCTCCCGCAGGATGGACGGCACTGTGCCGCGCCTGCCAGAGTCTGCTGCTGGAGGAAAATCAGCCGTACCGCCGCTTTCTGCGTAGCTTCCGCACCAATTTTCTCCCGTCGCTCCCTCTTGGGGTGCTCTTTTTCGCCGGCCCGGCGGCAATTCTTTACGGCGGCTGGTTCTATTTCCGGCTTACAGAGGGGGCGGGAGTCGGGGCGGTGATGGCCTGCTTCTGCCTGATTGGCAGCTATCTGCTGTGGTGCATCGGCGCTCTGGCCTTTCAGATGCAGGCGCGGGTGGAGCTGAAGCTCCCGGCGCTGCTGAAAAACGCGATTTGCCTGACCTTTCGCTGCCCCGCTCTGGTGCTTGGCTGGCTGCTGCTTGCCCTTGCGCTGACGGCGGTAATGGCGCTTCTGCTGCCCTACAGCCTGCCCTGGCTGGCGCTGCTGGGCGGGTCGCTGCCCTGCTTTACGGCGGCGCGGGGCACGCTGCCGGTTATTGACGATCTCATTGTGAAGGAGTGAACGATTCCATGAAAAGCCCATGGTGGAAGGAACGTGTGTTCTATCAGATTTATCCCCGCAGCTTTCAGGATTCCAACGGCGACGGCATCGGGGACATCCCCGGTCTGATCTCCCGGCTGGATTACCTGCAATGGCTGGGCATCGGTGCGGTATGGCTCTGCCCGGTCTACGACTCGCCCAACGACGATATGGGCTACGACATCCGCGACTACCGGAAGATCATGTCCGAATTCGGCACGATGGAGGACTTCGACCGACTGCTGGAGGAAATGCACCGGCGGGACATCAGGCTGGTCATGGACCTGGTCGTCAACCATTCCTCGGACGAGAACGCATGGTTTGTCGAATCCAGAAAATCAAAGGACAATCCCTACCGCGACTATTACATCTGGCGCGACGGACGCGGCGGGAAGGAGCCGAACAACTGGTCATCCTTCTTCACGCCGTCGGCATGGAGCTATGATGCGGCGACAGAGCAGTGGTATCTGCATCTTTTCGGGGAGAAGCAGCCTGACCTCAACTGGGAAAATCCGAAGCTTCGGGAAGAAGTCTACGCCATGATCAACTGGTGGTTCGACAAGGGCGTGGACGGATTCCGCATGGATGTGATCAGCCTGATCGCCAAAGCCCCCGGCCTGCCCGACGCCAGCGGCTCAGGCTACGCCTTTCCTGGCGAGCATACGGCCTTCCAGCCGGCACTGCATTCCCATCTGCGCGAGATGCGCAAACGCTGCTTTGACGGCCGAGATTGTATGTGCGTAGGCGAAACGACCTGCGTCACTCTGGATAACGCGAACAGTGTCGTCGGGGACGGGAGAGAACTGGACCTGCTGTTCCAGTTTGACATCATGGACATCGACGGCGAGAACGGGAAGTGGAACGTGATCCCCTTTTCTCTGAAAAAGTTCAAGGCGCTGACCGCCGCGTGGCAAAGCACACTGGACTGGAACACGCTGTTCTGGAGCAACCATGACCAGCCCCGCATCGTATCCCGCTGGGGCTGCACCGCGTCGGAGACGCTCCGGCAGCGGAGCGCCAAGATGCTGGCTGTGGCCATGTATTTGCAGCGGGGGACGCCCTTCATTTATCAGGGTGAGGAGATCGGCATGACGAATTATCCCTTTGCCGATGCCTCGCAGTTGCGGGACATTGAAAGCCTGAACCTTCTGAAAGAGGCAAAGACGGATGCGCAAAAGGCGTGGGCGTGGAACGGCATCCGGCACAAGGGGCGCGACAACGCCAGAACGCCGATGCAGTGGGACAGCACAGCGAATGGAGGCTTCACCACAGGAACGCCCTGGATCGCCGTAAATCCCAACGCTGCCGAGATCAATGTACAGCGCGCCCGGGAGGACGAAAACTCCATCCTGCACTTTTACCGTCGCCTGATTGCCCTGCGCAAAGGAAGTGACATCCTCAAATGGGGCGATTTCCAGCTGCTCGTCCCCGATGATCCGCAGCTTTTTGCCTACCGCAGGAGCCTTGATGGGGCAGATATCACCGTCTGGTGCAATTTCAGCCCCGATCCCTGTCAGCTTCCCCAGCCGGTTACCGGAACGCCCCTGCTCTCGGAATCCCTGACCCACACCACACTTGCCCCCTACGGCTTCGTGGTTATTTCCGGGCAATGACATTCCCAACCTGATAACAGAGGTGCCGTCAAGATTTATGCGCAAATTTAT
>HF988029.1 GCA_000434635.1 Firmicutes bacterium CAG:110
AAACTCTGATACTATGTTGATGGCATTATACCATGGCTCCCAGCGTTAGTCAATCCTTTTGCTGCTGAACTTTGGATAAGGCCAAATAGCTGCAAAGGACCATGCTGCCGTCCATTTCATATATGGCGGCATTGTCCGAAACGTACAGGGTCATGGTATCGCCAACCGCAAGGCCACGGATTTTTCGGACACCGACCAGTTTGATGGTGTACTGTTCGCTGCGCAGATACAGGGATTTGATCCGCCTGCGGAAAGGCATCCGGTTGATCTCTGTGCAGGCAGCCTCAATGGTGACATACCGTTTCTGCCGGCAGCGATCATAGAGGGAAGCCGCACCACTGAGAGAAACAATGACAAGCGCCGCACAGGGAAACAGG
The DNA here is from genome assembly GCA_000434635.1 of Firmicutes bacterium CAG:110. Taxonomy (GTDB): domain Bacteria; phylum Bacillota; class Clostridia; order Oscillospirales; family Oscillospiraceae; genus Faecousia. The sequence continues at coordinate 378 of HF988029.1, forward strand.
AAATACCAATCACGGACATAGACGAGAAGAATCAGGAGCATGGTAATACCAAGGCCAGCTCCTGCGCACTGGAGCAGGATCCGCTTCCGAAGTGGTTCCGGGAACGTCAGGAATGTATCTTTCATGAGGATCCCCCTCCTTACAGAAGTACCAGCCGCTTCTTGCGCAGCAGACGAAGTACGGCTTTTGTTACCGGCTCTCTTGCATTGGAACGCTCCATCTGACCCTCCAGAATGCCATCGTCAATGGTATCTCTGGTGTAGATCTGTTCCACCAGATTCTGCGTATTGGCATTGCCCAGCAGATCTGCTTGCAGGGGTACTTTCTGATCGATAAGATAGGTCAATTCTGCCATACTCAGAACAAGACCTGCCTCCCGCAGCCACTGAAGCACCGCACGCTCCATCCCGGTCAGCCCCCAGTAGGGGTGTTTCCGGTCGGCGGGAACCAATGTGCATTGGGTCAGGGCGCGGTACTCCTCAAAGCCGGAGCCGTCCGTTTGAATAGCCAAACCCATTCTCAGCAGCAGTAGCAGTGCCTGCTCCTCGGTCGGCTTCTTTACAGCAGCAAAGCCAAATCTGCCGTTCAGCCAGACGGAGGCAAGTTCTCCGGTCAGATGGTAACTCCGGCTGCCCCTGCAAACGTCCAGAATATGCTCGGTTCCTTCGGTCATGACTGCGCCAATAGAAATGTACTTCATAAATTTGCACCTCACTTGATGGATTTACTTAATTACACGGTATAGAGCATCAAACTGCAACACTTAAAGTACATACATCATAACAACGCACAGCCCGATAATAAAGATTACGGCAACTGTCAGGGAAACAATCTTTTTGATCAGCTCCTTATCGGGGCCTTCTTTTTCCCGATCCAGATCCGGAGGCAGGATATCGTCGTAATAGCCGTCGTATCCATCCTCTGCAGGTTCCCCTTCAATTTCGGGGAGGGGAGGCTCCTGCACCTTTTTCTGCTTGGACTTTTTGCGCTTTCTGGAATCTTTCTTGGGCGTCTTTTGCTTGCTGGGTTTTGCATTGTGCTGACTGTCGGCTTCGTGTGCCGGAGAGGGTGCTTCCTCTGCCACAGAAAGTTTTTCCCCGCATTCTGCGCAGAAGGCAGCATCCTCTTTAAGCAGGTCAGCTCCACAGTAGGGACAGAACTTCATTTGATTTCGCTCCTTTGTCAGTAATAAAGAAAAATGGGCCTTCAACCGAAGACCCAAAAATTCACACTAGAATTATAACACATCCCGATTCTACGGTCATCAGCAAAGACCTGCCATTTCGTTTGCGCACTTTTGCCATCCTATTTACAGAATCGCCACGGATTCCGTAGTACACCTGTGGCATGTGAACAACAGGGACGGCAATGTGAGGGAATTAAGTAATCCCAAAACTACGGATTTGGCAACCTTAAACGGAAAAAGGAGCCTGAATGTTTTTTATTAGTTGTTCCTCACTTCGCTCGGATATTTTATTCTGGGCATACATACTGGGGCAGTTCACGGGCTGGTGGCTTTCTTTAACCAATGAAAAAAGCCCAGCAAAAGCTGGATTTTTCGACAGGCTGAAATAGAGAAGTGCAGAAAAAAGTTCTGCACATCCTTATTTGTTTTTATGGACTTTTTGTCGTCATGGTTCGACGGAATTGGCATAAAAGATAGACGGTTCAAGGCAAATCAAAGGGTGCTGTTATGTATAAGTGAACAGTTGGATCTGCAGGCAAGCAGATAAATATGCGTATACTATTTACATGGAACCTTTGGTAATCGATAAAATAGTAAATGAAGAAAGGTGAAGGGGGCATCAACACTGATGCCCCCGGTTTCTGTTACCCGTTAACGTTCTTCCAAAGAATATTGAGTTCTGTAATCGACCACCAGTAACTCGATCTCGAACTGTCTGTGATAGATATTCTGACATACTGAGCGGTTTGAGGAGTGGATGGAATCAAAACCATTTTAGCCCCAAAGCCAATGTCTACATTATTAAGAGTGACTTGCGTGTAATTGATTCCATCAGAAGAGATTTCGACTTTATATCCGCCGGGATAATCACTTCCGTCATGGATCATTTCGATTTTGTCAAAGTTTTCGCTCTGACCAAAGTTTATTGTAATACTTTGTCCAGATGCTTGACCTGCTCCAGTACTCCATCTGGTACTGCTGTCCCCATCAATCATATACCCAACAGGATTATATGGATCACTGGAGGTGTGTGTTGCCAAAATAGTCCAATTTGTGCGATCAAGTGCAACATACGGATAATTTGTGCTGCCATCGGCACGAGCAGATACAGTATTGATTAGGGGCTGATTTGCAGAAAATCCCCCGTTGCATTATTGGTGGAATCGCCATCTACGAAACGGTCTGTAACAATCTGATAGATTACATCCGTGGACATGCTGGAGTAGTTACCTACACTACCGTCAGTTGTTCTCGTAGTCGCCTGCGCCTGAATTGGCAACACAGATACCGACGAGAATACAAACAGCAATGCCAGCAACACTCCCAACAAAGAATAGCTAATCTGCTTTTGTTTGTTCGTTCTCATAAGTTGGTCCTCCTATCTTTATTTTCACCGGTAAAGTGGACGGCGTAATAAAGATATGTCCACAGCGCCAGTGTGATTACTTATTGTTGATCTGCTGGCACACTTAGAGAAGTTCTAGTGCAAAGGGTAGTATCGGGTTCTATGGGATTTTCAACTCATATTCATCTTTGCTTGTAAACAAAAAGCGTAACGCAAGCGTTATCCTTTAACAGATCCGGCAGTCAGGCCGTTGACAATATGCTTGACCAAACAGAAGTAAAGGATGACGATGGGAATTGCGATAAATACAGAGCCCGCAGCAAAACGGGAGAAGTGTGTCTCCGGCAGGTTGAACAGACCCACGGCCACTGTCCACATATTCCTGTCTTTCAGCAGCAGTTTCGGCAGCAGCACATCGCTCCATGGCCATGCAAACTGCGTCAGCACCGTGTAAACCAACATAGATTTACTCAACGGCAGTGTCACTTTGGTAAATACCTGCAAGTTGGTGGCACCATCCAGTCTCGCCGCTTCGAAGATGGTGTTGGGAATGGAATCAAAGTAGCCCTTCTGCACCATGTAGCCTAGAGGCGCCGTGGCGGAATAGTAGAAGATCAGAGATTCAAGCTTATTGATAAGCCCCAGCTGGGTCATGATGATGTAGATTGCCGTCATACCCATAAATCCAGGGAACATGCCCAGCACCAAGGTGGTCTTTTTGATGGTGTTTCTGCCCTGAAAGCGGAACCGGGACATAACATAGCCAGTTAGCAGAACAAGGACCGTGCCAAAGAGGGCACTACAGGCGGCAACATACAGGGTGTTGAAGAACCATGTCTTGTAGGGATAGAGGCGGTTCACATCATCGGTAAACAGGTCGATGAAGGTCTGGAAGCTGTACTCCTGCGGAAAAAAACCTTTGAAGTCATACAGGCTACCGGTTTTGGACAGGGATGCCAGAATCAGCCACAGGCATGGGAACAGAAAAATCACCGACATGACGATCAAAGCAAGGTAAGTAAAGAGATTGTCCGCAGCGCGGCGGGGTGTTAATTTCGTCTTTTTCATTGGAACGTATCCTCCTGCTTATAGGCTGCGGAGCGGACGTAAACCATCAGGGACAGGCTTGCGGTAATCAGGAAGATGATCAGGCTGATGGCAGCACCGATGGAATAGTAGTTATTGTCCACCGACAACTTGTACAGCCAGTTGATCAAAAGGTCCGTGTCGCTGGCAAGGAAGTAGTCCGCATAGTTGGAGATGACGCCCTCCCGGAGGAAGAAGAAAATACCGAAGTTATTGAAGTTGCCTACGAACTGGCTGATCAGCACCGGCGTGGTGGAAAAAACCACAAAGGGCAAAGTGATCTTCCTGAACTGCGCAAAGCCGGAGGCACCGTCCAGCGATGCCGCTTCATAGAGGTTTGTGTCGATGTTGGAAAGAATACCCGTGGCCATCAGCATGATGGAGGGTGCTGAGATCCATATATTCACGAACAGGCCAATGCTCCTTGCCCACCACTTGGCAGAAGCGTCATTGGTCAGGAAGAAGATCCGCATGAGCCCCGCCTGATCCAGATAGTAGTTGATGGGTCCGGACTGGGAGAACATATACTTGAAGCCCAGCATGGAGATGAAACCAGGGATGGCATAGGCCAGAATCGGGAATGCCCGCCAGAATTTGGAGCCCTTGACGTTGCGTTTGTTTAGCAGCAGCGCCATACCCAGGCCAACAATGAAATTAAGCGCCGTGGAGCAAATTGCCCAGACAACATTCCAGCCTAAAATCTTGACGAAGGTGCTTCCGATCTTGCCAAGGCTCAAAATTTTTTTCCACGCGGAGAAGGACCAGTTTGCCAACCTCGGATAGACCACGTCTCCGCCCAGGTCCGTAAATGCGATGAGGATCATAAACACGATGGGCAGGATGGAGAAGATGGACACCCCCACCACCGGCGCAGTCAGGGCGGTCAGGTGGAACTTATCGTCTGCCGCTGTCTCCAGCGTCTGACGGAATTTGTGGATGGACTTTCCCTGCTCTGCCTGCCGGGCGGTATACACGGCATCCTTCACATTGGTCACATAGAGTACCACCGTGAAGATCAGGATAAAGATGGAGAACAGGCCAAGGATCAACATCGTAAGACTGTTATCGCCTGGGATTCCCAGCCACAGATTCTCTTCATTGGTTCCCAGCGTAAAGAAGCCAATAAAATCTGCAAATCCTGTTGTGATGAAATAGGTAAGGATCAAGCCGAAGCAGGCTAAGTAGAATAACCCCTTGACGATCTGCCCGTAGCAGAGCTGCCCCAGGCCCATGACGAGCATGGACAGCTTTACCTGCCAAGGCGTCCAGCGCAGGAACTTTCCCACATTCTGGATTTTCTGTTTCATAAAGATCACTCCTTAAGCAAGCGTCTCAATGGCATCCCGAATTTGGGTCACCAACCGCGCCAGACCCGCCTGAATCTTTTCATCGGTGTCATACATCTGTGCCTCTCCCCGTTCTGCACGGTAGGGATCCGTGGACAGGTCGATGAGGAAGGATTCGGCAGGTGTCCAGAGCTGGCCGATCTCGGTAATGGCGGGCATGACGCTGATCAGTCCGCGGTCCAGGCGGTCAAAGAGGATGCCGACAGTTGCGTCGGCCTCGGAGATCGTTGCCGCTGCGTCTGCTCTTGCCGGAGCCACGCCCAGGTATTCATTGCGCAGAACTGCCTGCTCATAGGAGGTGGCAAACTCAATAAAGGCCAGGGACGCATTGGGGTAATCGGTATAGGCAGAGATGCCATAGCCGTTGATACCGCCCATCATGGTCATCTCTACCGTCAGTTCATCCATATTTGTGATGGTATCCTGCCAGTTGTCAGCGGTCAGGTCGGCGCTGACAGGCAGACGTGGGACGGTGATCATCTTCAGGTCGGCCACGGCTTCCTCCTCCGTCCAGTTTCCGGTGGAAACCATGGCGCGGATAAACATCCGGGACACATCGGGGGTAGTGATGGTGCAGAGCATAGTGCCATTTGCCAGATACTGATAAGCAGCGGACGAGAAGGCAGTATCAAGTATTTCCGTGTTGTTCATTTGGCCTGCCCACTGCTGGATCATTCGTGCACCTTTGTAGGATTCACCGGAAGCAAGACCTATATCGCTGGCATCGGTACCGTTGTTCCCGAAGATATAGCCGCCATAAGTGAAGAGATAGCCGCTCATAAAGTAGGTGTCCACGGTTTCGTCCAGATAACCATACTTTGTTTTTTCGCCGCCCTCTTTACACAACTCGGAATATGCATAAAGCGCAGTATAGGTCTCAAAAAAATCAGGGGTGCCATTGCTATTGATATCCCACTCTGTTTCCCAGTTTTCCGGGAGCATGGATTCGATATAGTAGAGCATACCGGACTGGACATTTAGCGGAATGCCACAGTAGAAGGTCTCGCCGTTTATATCGGTGGCGTAGGCATTCCATGCGTTCTGAGGGATCTGTTCGTAGCATTCCATGTCATAGATGGGCAAGGGCAGCAGGTGCTGATTATCGGCGTACTTCATGAGAATGTCGTTGGCCTGATACCACACGTCGGGGCCGTAGCCATAGGGGCCGTCGGTGGCAAGGTCGGAATACTGGTCAATGTTCATACGCTCAGCCGAGATTCCCTTGTCCTTATATGCTTCGTTGAAAGCATTGATCAGCTGATCCACATAGCCCAACTCCACGGCGGTGTCGTTTTCCAGAACCTTAATAACAGCGCCTTCCTCCAGCTCTCCATCGAAGCGGGCCATGACCTGCTCATACAGATCGGAGGTCTCCACATTGTTTTCGGAAGCGCTGTTATCACCGCAGCCGGAGAGCAACGCCAGCATCATAGTTAGCACCAACACAGCAGAAATTATCTTTTTCATTATCCTTTCCTCCTGTCACATGATGATTTCAAATCCATAGGCTTCCAGGCCTTTGTTTACTCTGGGAGTGCCGTTTACGCGGAGCTTTATAGTTTGCTTGTCCGCAGAACGGGTAAATGTAATGATCCCATCCTTCTCTTCAACGCCAAAGTCACCATCCGACAATGCAGGCCCCTTTTTCAGCTTCATCAACTGCTTGATCAGGTTTCGAGTATCCTTGTCCCAGTTTTCCTCATTCCACTCAAAGGTACGACGGCAGTCGGGATCGTAACCACCCTCCATGCCAATCTCATCACCATAGTAGACGCAGGGAATGCCGGGATTGAAGAACATGATAGCCGCTGCAGTACGGAACCGCCCGGCATCTCCCTTTACCCGGGTCAGGAAACGGTCGGTGTCATGGCTGTCCAAAAGATTCAGCATCTTCTGATTGGCTGCAATGCTGTAAGTATGGTACAGACGCACGATCCTGTCACGGAATAGTCTGCTGTCGATGGTATGAAATGCCAGCAGATCCAGACACGCTTTCGTCACACCGTAGTTCATAATACCATCGTACTCATCGCCATTCAAGTAACGAACCGCTCTGTGCCAGTCCTCTCCAATAATAATGGCTTCCGGGTTCTGCGCCATAACTGCATCCCGGAATGCGCGGAGGAACTTATGGGAGATTTCATCAGAAACATCCAGCCGCCAGCTGTCTGCACCGTAGTCACGCATCCACATGACAGCTACATCTGAGAAATAACGGATGACTTCAGGGTTCCCGGTATTCAGCTTCGGCATGGCTTTGACACCGCCAAAGGTCAGATAACTCCCATCCTCTTTCCAGAAGAACCAGTCATAATAGGGGGACTTCTTGCCTTTTTTCTGCGCATCCAGGAAGAACGGATGCCGGCACGAACAGTGATTAAACACTCCGTCCAGCATAACCCTTATGCCCAACTTGTGAGCGTCTTCGATCAAGGATTTCAGGGCTTCATTTCCGCCAAAGGCTGGATCGACAGTCTCGTAGTCTGTAATCTCATATTTATGGTTTGTGGGAGAGCAGAACACCGGGGTCATGTAAAGCACATTGACACCCAGATCCACCAGATAATCCAAATGCTCCCGAATGCCGATAAGGTCACCGCCATAAAAACTTTTTGGGGTCGGTTTTACACCCCATCGGGTGTTCACATAGCTGAAATCCTTATCGGAATCACCAACAGCGAATCGCTCAGGAAAAATTTGGTAGCAGCAGGCAGTCTTGACCCACTCTGGCACCGTCATGGTATCACAGGCAAACTGGGATGTGTACTGGAAGAAGCTGAAATATCCCAGTGTGTGGTCATAGGAATCAGTCAATCCTTCTTCAGAAAGGTATCGGATCTTCCCATCCGTACAGGTTAGCTCAAATATATAGGAAAAGCGGGTGTCCGTCAAAGGGATGGTCACACTATAATATTCTAGTTCAGAATCTGTATGTGTGATTTTCATTTCTGCCTCGTCTCGGAACTTGTGCCACATATTTTTGTCGCAATTGTAAATCAGTTTGGAAGAAACAATCATTCCCTTCTGTACCCGAAAACGCAGATGCATCTGGCCGTTAATAGGGCAGGCATCTACCGTTCCGGGAATATGGGAAACACATAAATTCAGCATATTTTACCTCGCTTGACAGCTCTATTCGGATGTGTTAAGATAATTCTATGAAAAAGAAGTACACAATGAAGGATATAGCAAAAGAGTGTGGGGTATCCAGTGCAACCGTTTCCTATGTCCTGAACGATGTGCCTAATCAGTCCATAAGCGCAGATACCAAGAAGCGAATCCTGCATGTGGCAAACATGGTTGGCTATGTATCCAGCGCCAGCGCAAGAGCGTTGGCTACGGGTAAGACCAACAACTTTGGTGTCTATGTTCCCCACATTGGGAACAGCACCCACAAGCAGAGATTGCTCCAAGCCTTAGCGGAGGAGGCCGAAACGGCTGGCTACCATTTGGTTCTGCTCACCGGAAAATGTCTGAAACAGCAGGTGACCAATGTGGACGCGGTTTTTGCCATTGATATTTCAGAAGATGATTTCAGAATACTGGGTGACAACAGTTTTGTTCCTTTACTATATCTGGATGGACAAATTCAAAATGATCTGTTCTACTGTGTCACTTTCGATGCTATGAAGATTCGGCAGCAAGCAATGGAGCAGTACGGATGCAGTAAGGTAATCCTTGTATGTGACGAAATCAAAAGTCGAGATTACAAGGTGTATCTGCTTGATTGCTTTGATGCAGTGGTGGATGCCGATGCCGTCGCAAGCATATCTCTAGATGCCGATACAGCTCTCTTGACAAATCCTACACTGGATTACGGTGCTTATGCCCAGGCGGCTGTTGATGCCGCACTGAAGGCTATCTCCAGAGATGAAACACCCACAAATCATCATATTCGAGTTTAACAGACTAAGAAAAGCGTGCCGATGGGAAACCCACCGGCACGTTCGGTCCATACTACTCTACAGTAACAGCACCAGTCGCGGGATCAAAGGTAATGGTATAAGTACCAGGATCAACAGTAACATTGTCCATGCCTTCAGCACCGAACCAGTTCTCGTTGGCAACCTTGCCGCCGCAGCCGTATGCGACCTTGAAGGCAACCTTATTCTCTGCCCAGTCAACGGTCTCATCCTCGGTGAAGGTGACGGTCAGCACGTACTTGCTGTCCTGCTCGGTCATCTTGTAAGCAGTATTCTCGGCATTGGCATCCGCAGCCCAACCGGCATTGCCACAGGTACCGACAACATAGTACGCAGGTTCTTCCGCAATGATCTCGTCCTTCAGAACAGGCTTGCCGTCAACGACTTCCAGTTCAATGAAGAACATGTAGTGGCCTTCCTCCAGAACGATGTTCTTGGAGTTGTTCTCACTAGAGTACCAGCCATCCATCGCTGCATTCTTAATTCCGAACTCACCGCCGCCAGCGGGAACATCGGCTTCGCACCACCAGATCAAATCGTCGCCATTACGCTGCATATCCTGACCGGACCAGTCATTGAAAGAGGCCCACAGCTTCATATCATAGGAAAGCTCTGCAACAGGCTTTTCATCTGCATCGCCCAGCCGCTCATAGGACAAGGAGCACAGAGACAGGGTCTCGGCATCAGTTTTCAGAATTAGACGATACTTACCATCTTCCAGGACCTCAATGTTAGCCCCAGAATCAAAGGCGTTTTCGCCGCTGCACAGGACGGCGGATTCGGTCTTATTTGCCAAATGACTGGCATCGATACTGTTGTCGTTATCCCAAACATAGCCCTCACCAATGACGGCGATCTTAAAAGCATCGCCAGCATACAGGTTTACATCAATGTAGAAGGTATTGAACTCACCTTCCATGGGCTGCAAGAGGTAGTCATTCTGGGGCCAGATTTTACCCCAAGCATTATCAGGATAGCCAGCCAGAGAACCTGCCAACATCCAGGGGCGCTCATCCACAACGCTCGACTGCCACGCTACAAAAATGGCAGTATCTTCCGTAATAGGCTGAGTAACATCAAACTCAACTTTCAGAGCAGGGGTCGCGTAGTAGCCTTCGATAATATAGCCTTCCTTTGTCAGTTCGGGCATTGCCACAGGTTCTCCGTCAGCAACTTCCACTTCCTGCAGCACAGTCGTTCCATCGCCCTCATAGAACGTGACCTTCCAATTAGATGCGGAAGGATCGGGTGTGTTGCTGCAGCCGCAGGCAAAAACCACGGTCAGAACCAGCAGGCAAGCAAGCAGCACTCTTGTCAGTGACTTTTTCATAATTTTCCCTCCTGAAATATATAGTATACTTACTTTCGGCGGTCACTTAATTACTTAACCGCTTAAGTATTGTCATTGTAGCACAAAGTTTGATACCATGTCAAGGATTCTTTTGATATTTATGTCAGTTTTTTAACCTGTTTTGATCTGCTTTGGGAAACGGAATTTCTATGGAATACAGCCGCGCAAATCATGTTATATGTTGCGAGCGGCAAAGTTGGGACGAAAAAATCGTATCTCGTAAAATCTAAACGGTTTTCCATTGCTACGTAGGAATGACATTTATTCCAGAATTTTCTGCAGCATTGGGATTGGGTAGGTGTTTCATATGTCCAATCTTTGGATATCAGTGAGGAATATCCCAGTCATAACAAATATCGGCTTTGACATGCCGATACTCTGTTATATCGGACGACATATTCTGCTACAGATTCTTTTTCTAATTCTTGCGGGATGTGTTTGCTTAATTTATAATTTGTTACAAAACAGTAATGGCAGGATGGATGTTCCCCTCCTGCCATTGCTGTTTTTAAGAATGTGTAACTCTTGCAGAAATCCCCCTTGACAAATCTCGTCTCAATGGAACTTGGTGTGGAAATGTGGAGAAATTGTGATATAATACCTATATAATGGCAAATGAAGCAGAGGTGATTTGTGCAATGACACGATTTCGGAATATTTCGATCCGCAAAAAGATCTTGGTTTCCATGCTTGCATTTACCCTAATCCCAATTCTGTTGGTCTCAATTGTAGCAATCACGATTACATATAAGACCATGCGGGATCAGTTGATTTATGACCATCGGATGAGCAGTGGTTGGCTGCAGGACCGACTGGCGGTAGAAAATAGTGATATGATGGATCGATTTTATGAATTTGAGGTGGACAAGGATGTAAAGGCGGACATCCTCCGCTGGTGTACGCAGGATGGAAGTCTGGATTACTCTGCCCGGTGGCGCATCATTACGGTTATGAATACGGTCATCAGCATGGACAGCAACATCAATTCCATCGAATTGTTCAATATGGCGGAAAATGAAGTGCTGATCGCGGAACGCTCCGGAGCAAGGGTCGATGAAAGCGGGGAGCGTCTGACACAGTGGGAACAGCGCGGGGATGCACTGCAATCCAATCAGGCGTTTCTGCGCAGCGGAAATGAGATCCTGGCCTGCCATCAAATCCACCGGTTCGATGACAAGCAGCCGATCGCCCTGGTGGTATTTCATCTGCGCCCCTATCACCTGGAGGGCATACTGGATGAAATAAAAACCGTTCCCGAAGAGACGATCCTGGTGTTCAACGACCAGAATGAAGTGATGGTCGCAGACTATGGCACGGACTGGAACATGGATACAGGTCTGGTAGAGGGAATTCGCAGGGAGCTTGCGGAAGGAGATCGCAAGGAGGCTTCCTACGATGACCAGTTCTGGTTTTACCGGTCTGTCAGCGGCGGGAAAATGCAGATTCTCCTGACCATCCCCAATCAGACCATCGTGGACGCACTGTTCCCAACGGTGGCGAGCAGTATTTTTGTGGCGATCATCGCCGTCCTGGCCAGCGTCGTCTGCTCTGTTGTGTACTCAAAAGCGATCAGCAGACCCATTCGGGATCTGTCCGAGGAAATGAAGACCATTACGCTAAACGAATACTCTGGCAGTACCCTGGAGAGCAGAGAAGACGAGATCGGCATCCTGCAGGATAGCTTTAACCACATGATTACCCGGAACAAGGAACTGATCGCTCAGCAGTATCAAGCGAAACTGGAAAAGCGAAATGCTCAGTTGCGGGCACTTCAGGCGCAGATCAATCCGCATTTCATGTACAATACCCTTCAGGTCATCGGCGGCATGGCCTTGGAGAAAGATGCCCCGGAGGTCTATTCAGTTACTTTGGCGTTGAGTGACATCATGCGGTATTCTTTGAACTTCTCCAAGGAGATGGTATGTCTGGAGGAGGAAGTGGAATATCTAAAGAGCTATGTTATGATCCAGAATGAGCGTTTTGGCGGCAAGGTTCAGCTGAAACTGGATCTTGAACCGGGTACGCTGAAATGTCTGATTCCAAAATTGATTTTACAGCCGCTGGCAGAAAACAGCTTTGAGCATGGTCTCCTGGAAAAAGCAGGAGATTGGATATTGACGGTTGAAAGCCATATCACATCAGATGGTGAACTTTTGATTTGCGTCAGAGATAATGGTATTGGATTTGATTCAGAACGCCTCAAACAGATTAGAGAAAAAATTGAAAATGATACAGTTAAAGCATTGAGGTCCGGATCCCATATTGGCCTGGCAAATGTTCATGCCAGAATCAAACTGCGCAGCGCAAAAGAAGGTCATGGCGTATCGATCGACAGCAGTCCCGAAACGGGCACGACTGTCAGTGTGCGGATGCAAGCCCTATATGAAGAGGGGGAATAAGAATGGTGCGAAAAGTAGTAATCATTGACGATGAGCCCTGGACGCGTGGCGTTGTCATGAAACTGGCTCAATGGAATCGGCTTGGGCTGGAAGTGGTCGGTGAAGCTGCAGACGGTGAAACAGGCTTGGAACTGATTCGAAAAGTGCTCCCGGACATCGTGATCACAGACGTGCGGATGCCGCGAATCAGCGGCATTGAACTGGTGCAGGCGCTTCGTGCGGAGGGCTTCCAAATGCCGATTCTGATTATCAGCGGCTACGACGACTTTGCCTACGTCCGGAGCGCACTGAAATTGGGCGTAACAGATTACCTCCTGAAGCCCATCAAGGCACTGGAATTGAACCAGCAGCTGCAGCGGTGCGCAGACATCCTGAACCGGGAGGAAACGGCCAGACCGAGAGCGGTTATAGAGGCGGGGCTTTTTGCCGACGGCTGGGAGAAGGACTATTATGATATACGAAACAAGCTGGAAACGGCCCTGAAAGTGGGAAACGGCGGCATTATCCGCCGACAGATGGCACGTCTTTATGAGATCGTCCGTGAGCAGGAAGGGGAACAGCCGCCTACTGCCGTCATGGTCGGAATCTACTATGCAATGCTGTTTACGCTTCAGAAGTATATTGATTCTGCCGGGCTGAGAAGAGAAGACGTGTTTGGTGTAAAGGGGCCGACGTTTGTATTCAGCCGTGACAATACGCTGAAGCAGCTGATCGACTTTATTCAGGAACGGTACTGTGACACAATGCGCTGCATAGAGAAACAGCAGCGAAACAGGCTGGATATCGAAGCCGTGTGCAGATATATCCGGACGCAATACGATCAGGGCATAACCCTGGAGCAAACGGCGGATGAATTTCACGTCACAAAAGAATATCTGAGCAAGGCCTTTAAAGCGGACAGAAACGAAGGCTTTACAGAATATGTAACGTCCCTTCGTATGAAACGGGCATATGAACTAATCGTGGAATTTGATGCGCCGCTGAAAGACGTAGGTGCCATGGTCGGATATTTTGATTTGGCACATTTTTACAAAACCTTTAAGAAACATTTTGGCAAAACGCCGGGAGAGGTCCGTGAGAGTTTAAAAAAAGACAATACAACAACCCCTTAGGTGAAAATGCTATTTTCTTTCTCTTCTGCTATACTGTCATTGTAGCAAATCCACCAAACACATTATGAGGAGGAACAACAATGAAGAAGTTATTGGCAATGATACTGGCTCTGTGCATGGTTTTTTCCATGGCTGCATGTGGCAGCAAGCAGGCCGGGAATCCGGAAACGGCCGGCAGCGAGACAAAGCCCTCTGTCCAGAATTCCGGCGCTACCAATGAGGAACCCCGTGAAGCAGAACTGAACATCATGATGAGCTTCCCCCAGTACATGGATCAGTGGGAGACGTATGCAAAGCAATTTGAAGAGAAGATGCTGGCCGAAGAGAACATTAAGGTCACCGTCAGTCTGGAAATGCCCAGCTCCGACCAGTACGAGAGCATTCTGCAGGCCCGTCTGAGCGGTGATGATGCTCCAGATCTGTACACACTGCACTGCAACAACCTGGGTACTTACAACGATGCAGGCTATCTGTATGACCTGTCCGGCGAGGCTCTGGCAGACGTGATCTACGAGAATGTCAAGGAGACCGTTACCATCGACGGCAAGCTGCTGGCAGTTCCCATCGAGAGCCAGGCATGGGGCGTGCTGTATAACAAGGCCATCTTTGCCGAGTGTGGTCTGGAAGCACCCGATACTCTGTCTGATCTGGAAGCCATCTGCGAGACCCTGAAGGCAAAGGGCTATACTCCTTTCATGCTGGCGTTCCAGGAGCAGTGGGTGCCCCAGCTGATGACCGGTCTGACTCTGGGTGACATCGTTTCCGGCAAGCTGAACGACTGGCTGGAGCGGATGTACAAGGACGAAGGTTCCTACGAAGAAGTTCGCGAGATCTTTGATGTCATCGACCTGATCATGGCCAACGGTACCGACCGCGCCATGGAAGAGGGATCCGAAGCCGGCGCTGCTGACTTTGCCCTCGGCAAGGCTGCCATGTTCGTTCAGGGCACCTGGGCTTCCAATACCATTATGACCACCAATCCCGACATGGAGCTGGGCGTCTTTGCGCTGCCCATCAACGAGGATCCCAACTGCACCCGTGTCAACCTGTCCACTTCCACTACTCTAGGCGTACATCCTGACAGCAAGGAACTGGATCTGGCGCTGAAGTTTGCAAACTATGTGCTGGATGCCAAGGATTCTTCCGCGCTGTTCCAGGCATGCTCTTTCAATCCTCTGGCTGACTGCCACGACTATGAGGCATATTCCTGGGTTGCTGATGCCTCCGCCTATGTTGCTGCCGGACGCGCCTATCAGGATCTGGTTCTGCCCTCCTCCGTTACCGACGAGCAGGGTCGTCTGCTGCAGGAGTACTACGTTGGTACTGTGACTGTGGACGAGATCATTGAGCGTTTGGATGCTGCTTTCCAGGCTGCCAATGCACTGAACTAAGGAACCTCTGAATAAATCGTCTGCGACTGTGAGCGGATCTTTTCCGCCCACTCTTCGGTATCGAAAACGGGAAA
>HF988030.1 GCA_000434635.1 Firmicutes bacterium CAG:110
TTTTTAAAGATTTTAATTGGAGTTCAGTATGAGAGGGTTTTGCAACCTTGTTTACCCTCTCCGTCCTCGCTGCGCTCGGCTACCTATCCCAGAGGGAGAGGCAAGGGATAAATTATACAAGAACCGGTGCAGCAGATCATCCACTGTGTCTGTTAACTGTCTAATGCGCCCCGCCAATTAACGAGACAGCCCCCTTTGCATTTTTGGGCATTACACCTTCAGAACAAAATGACTTTTATGAAAGTCAAGGAGCCCCTCGCCGCGCATTTTCCCAAGTTCCAGCGACAGCCCGCTGCGCTCGACCCCAAGATAGTCCGCAAGCTGCTGCCGCGAAAAGGGTATGTCAAATTCATATTTCCCCAAACGCTGGGCTTCGGCGGAAAAATAGGACATGAGCTTCGCCCGGGTGGTACGCTGTCCCATGTGCGTGAGCTTTTCGCTGAAACGCAGGTTTTTCCCGGCAAGCTCGCCCAGCAGGTTGCGGATGATCCGGCTGTGATGCGTACAGGCGGAGGGGCAGACGGTCAGAATACGCTTTACGTTCAGAAACATTGCGGTAACGGGGGTTTCGGCTACCACGCTCACATTCAGCCGGGAGCCGGGGGCGCAGGCGAACGCGGCGGCAAAGGTCTGCCCCGGCCCCGCTTTGGAAAGAATATTGCGGTTTCCCCAGATATCCTCCTGTATGACCAGAACGCTTCCCGACAGCACAAGACCAATGGATTCCGCCGTATCTCCGGCGCGCAGCAGGAAAGCATCCTTCGGGAAGTCCTTCCGTTCTGCCTTGAGGCAGGAGAGCATGGCAATAACCTCCTCTTCCGAAACGCCGGAAAAGAGCTGGGAAGACCGGATCACAGATAAATAATCTTTCATAAAACCTCTCTTTTGTTGAAAATTCAACCGACTTGTTGATTCCATTATAGTATAATGCGCATGAAAAGGCAAGCCACCAAAAATAGGAGGATTTTCAATGGACAACAAAATGTTCTGTTTTCAGTGTGAGCAGACGGCGCTCTGTACCGGCTGCACGGGAAAAGCGGGGGTATGCGGCAAGACCGCCGATGTGGCGAAGCTTCAGGACGAGCTGACCGGCGCGCTGGTGGGGCTGGCGCGTGCCACCGATAACGCCCCGGATGTGAACGGGGATACATGGCGGCTGATGATCGAGGGACTGTTCACCACCGTTACCAATGTGAATTTTAATGAAGAAACCATCCGCGCTCTGATCGACCGGGTGCATGGAGAAAAGGCGAGACTCGTTCCTGACTGCGCCGTCTGTGCTTCCGCCTGCGGCCGAACCGACGATTACGATATGGAGAAGCTCTGGGGCGCGCAGGAGGATATCCGCAGTCTCAAATCCTTGATCCTCTTTGGCGTGCGCGGCATGGCGGCCTATGCCCATCACGCCATGGTGCTGGGCTATACCGACGAGGAAGCGAACCGCTTTCTGGCAAAGGCGCTGTTTGCCGTGGGCGAGGACTGGGGCATGGACGAGCTGCTGCCCATTGTGATGGAGGTCGGCGAGAAGAATCTCAAGTGTATGGCGCTCCTTGATAAGGCGAATACCGAAAGCTATGGCACACCCGCCCCTGTCACCGTTCCGCTGACCGTGGAGAAGGGGCCGTTTATCGTCATCTCCGGCCATGACCTCCACGACCTGAAGCTGCTGCTGGAGCAGACCGATGGCAAGGGTATCAACATCTACACCCACGGTGAAATGCTCCCCGCCCACGGCTACCCGGAACTGAAAAAGTATGCCCATCTCAAGGGCAATTTCGGCACGGCGTGGCAGAACCAGCAGAAGGAATTTGCGGCGCTTCCCGCGCCGGTGCTGTTTACCACCAACTGCCTGATGCCGCCGCGAGGGAGCTACGCAGACCGCGTGTTCACCACGGCCATGGTATCCTATCCCGAAATTGCCCACATTGGCGAAGATAAGGACTTCACGCCGGTTATTGAGAAGGCTCTGGAGCTGGGCGGCTATTCCGAGGACAGGACGTTCACCGGCATCAACGGCGGTACCACGGTCATGACCGGCTTTGCCCGCGGCGCGGTGCTGGGCGTGGCGGACAAGGTGATCGAAGCGGTAAAGACCGGCGCCATCCGGCACTTCTTTCTGGTCGCGGGCTGCGACGGGGCGCGTCCCGGCCGCAACTACTACACGGAGTTCGTCAGGCAGACCCCGGCCGACACCGTGGTGCTGACCCTTGCCTGCGGCAAATACCGTTTCAACGACCTTGACTTAGGCACCATCGGCGGCCTGCCCCGTCTGATGGATGTGGGGCAGTGCAACGATGCCTACAGCGCCATCCAAATTGCCGTTGCCCTTGCCGACGCATTTGGCTGCGGCGTGAACGACCTGCCGCTGTCCATGGTGCTTTCCTGGTATGAGCAGAAGGCAGTGTGCATCCTGCTGACCCTGCTGCATCTTGGCATTAAAAATATCCGCCTCGGCCCCACGCTTCCGGCGTTTGTCTCGCCAAACGTGCTGAACTACCTCGTAGAGAACTTCGGCATTGCCCCCATCACCACGCCGGAGGAAGACCTGAAGCAGCTTCTGAAATAATAGCAGCATACAAACAGATACTCCTCACCGCCGTAATGGCAGTGAGGAGTATTTTTACATTTTTGATTTACAGCACATGCACGCCGTCCGGCTCGAAGGTCAGGGCGCAGGTCTCGCCAACCTGATAGATCCGATGATTCTTCGGGTTGTAGTCCGTCAGCTTTACCAGCGTATCGCCAACCATCACATGGTAGTTCTGATACGCGCCCATGAAGCAGCTGAGAACCACGCGGCACTTCAAATCGCCTTCCGGAACAAGCCCGGCAGACTCCGGCCGCAGAACGATGGTGTAATCTTCCCCAACCGTCATGTTCTCGGTGGCAGCTACCCGAACCTGCGTGTCCGCCAGCTGCAGCACGCCGCAGCCATCCTCCAGCGCCACGCACTTGCCCTTCAGGAAGTTTGCCTCGCCGATGAAATCGGCAACGAACTCACTGTTGGGGTGGTAGTAGATTTCCTGAGGGCTGCCGATCTGGGCGACCACGCCCTTGTTCATGATGATGATGGAATCCGACAGCGCCATGGCCTCGCTCTGGTCGTGGGTGACGTAGATGGCGGTAATGCCCGTGGCCTGCTGGATGCGGCGAATCTCCGTGCGCATACTCACCCGGAGCTTTGCGTCCAGATTGGACAGCGGCTCGTCAAACAGCAGCACGCCCGGCTCCAATACCAGCGCCCGTGCCAAGGCGACACGCTGCTGCTGACCGCCGGAAAGCTGGTTCGTCATACGCGCTTCCATGCCGGACAGCTCCACCAGCTCCAGAATGCGGGTGACCCGCTCCTTGATCTCGTCCTTGGGGACTTTGCGCAGCTTCAGGCCGTAGGCCACATTGTCGAATACGTTGTAGTGGGGCAGCAGAGCGTAGCTCTGGAACACCATGGCCGTGTCCCGCTTGTTGGGGGGCAGGGCGTTGATGGCCTCGTTGCCAAGGTAAATTTCGCCCTCGTCGGGGCTTTCAAAACCGGCGATCATCCGCAAAGTGGTCGTTTTGCCGCAGCCGGAGGGCCCCAGCAGGGTCACGAAGGAACCGGGCTGGATCTCCAGACAGGTGTCCTTCACCGCGTAAAAGTCCTTGCCGGTCTTGGGGTCCTTATAGATCTTGGAAATATGATCCAGGCGAACGCCTTTTTTCTCTTTTTCCATAACTCAAGCCTCCTTGATTTTTTTGCTGGTGCCGAAGAACTTCATGGCCAGATTCATCAGCAGCACCGAGCCGTAGGTGATCAGGATCAGGATCGTGGCAAAGGCACAGGCAATGCTGTAGGAGCCTTTTTCGGCAAATTCGTTGATCTGTACGGTGATGAGCAGGAACTGGGGTGTGACCAGCAGAATAATGGCGGAAATTGCCGTGATGCTGCGGACAAACGCGGTGACAAGACCGCTGAGGAAGGAGTCCTTGATCAGCGGCAGCGTCACGGTCATGAAGACCCGGAAGCTGTTGGCGCCCATATCGTAGGCGGATTCCTCAATGGATTTGTCGATCTGGCGCAGAGCAGAAATGCCGCTGCGGGTGCCGGTGGGCAGGCTGCGCACCACAAAGACGATGATAAGAATGGCCGCGCTTCCGTAAAGGCCGCTGAGCAGCCCCGTGTGGAACAGGCCGCCGGAGAAGCCCCGGATGTAGCCGACGCCCAGAACCGTACCGGGAACCGCCATGGCCAGCATGGAGACCGCCTCGATAAAGCCCTTGGCCTTGAACTTTTTCTTGACCACCAGATAGGAGATGATCATGGACAGCAGCGCCGTGATGGGCGCGGAGATCAGCGACAGGACGAAGGAGTCCTTGAACGCCTTCAAGCCCTTATACTTGGTGAAGACCTGAGTGAACCACTTGAAGGTCAGCGGGCTGAACTTGTAGCCCCATGTGGGGAACAGCGCGCCGATGGGGACGCACAGGTACATCATGACCACGAAGATCGCCGCCAGAGAGCAAAGCACCGTCAGCGGAACGGTCACCGACTTATCGGAGATGAGCATTCTTGCCCGGGACGCCTTGCCCGTCAGGGTCGCGGCGGTTTTGGCCTCCAGATAGTATTTCTGGACGGCGAACATCAGCAGCGTAATGCTCAGCAGCACCACAGCCATCGCAGCAGCGCCCTCTTTGTCATACGCGCCGGTGATCTGCAAATAAATGGTCGTCGCCAGCGTATCGTAGGAGCCGCCGATGATCATGGGGTTGGCAAAGTCGGCGATGGACTCGATGAAGGTCACCAGAAACGCGTTGCCAAGTCCCGGAAGCATCAGCGGGAACGTGACGGTCGCGAACACCTTCCACCGGGAAGCGCCCATATCCCGGGCGGCCTCCTCCAGAGAGGGGTCGATATTCTTCAGCAGACCCTTGAGCATCATGTAGCACACCGGGAAGAATGTCAGCGTCTGGACGATGGCGATGCCCCAGAAGCCATATACGTTGTTATCGTATATTTTCAGCAGGAACCGGGTGATCAGCCCCGCCTTGCCGAACAGCATGATCATGGACAATGACAACACAAAGGGCGGCGAAACGACGGGCAGCATGGACACCACCTTGAACAGCCCGCCGGAGAATTTGCCCAGTTTTACGTAGACCTCCACGTAGGCAAACAGCAGACCCAGCAGCGTGGAAAGAATGCCCACAAGGAAGCCGACCTTCAGGGTATTGACGATGGATGTACGGAAATTCGCCATGGCCAGAACCCGCTTGAAGATGTCCAGCGTCAGGCCGTTTTTGCTGTAAAAACTATCCACCAGCAGGATCGCCAGAGGGTAGAGAATAAACAAAGTCAGAAAAGCGATCAGAACTACAATGGTCGTGACCATGATGGGATCTGCCAGCAGCTTTCTGCGATCCAGGGACGCGCTTTGTCTTTTTGTCTTAACTTCTGTCATAAGCAGTTCTCCTTTCAGGGAAATGGGAACGTAGCGCAGAGATATTTGAAAACCGGCAAAATGCCGCTGCTTTGGCACTTTGACAGTCCTCAGATACGATTAAGGAGGATGGCGGATCGCGCCATCCTCCTTGGGAATTCCTAATCTTACTTACTCAGTCTTGAAACGGTCGTCGCCGCCGCCCAGAGCGTTCATGACCTCTTCAACATAGGTCTTGATGTTGTTCTTGGCGTCCTCGAAGTCGTAATCCATCACGTTCTCGGGGTCCAGACCAAACTCGGCGGCCTGCTCGGGCTGCTGAGCGTTGTCGATCACCAGGAACTGGTAGGAGCCGTTCTTGGCAGCCAGCTCAACGCACTCGGGAGACAGAGCGTACTCGACCCACAGCTTGGCAGCGTTGGGATGCTTCGCGCCCTTGAAGATGGCGGTAGCGCCGATCTCGAAGGAGGTGCCGCTGGAGGGGATGATCAGCTGGACGTTCTCATAGCCGTTGTCCACGATCTGGGTGATGCCGTCATGCAGGAAGCCGATGCCGATGACGCACTCACCGGTGCCGACGTTCTTGGACGGGCCGGAGCCGGACTTGGTGTAAACCTGAATGTTCTTGTCCAGGTCGACCAGGTACTGGATGCCTTCGTCATGACCGTACTTCTGGATCATGGTGTTGATGACCAGCTTGGCGGTACCGGCGGTGTTGTAGTTGGACAGCCAGATCAGACCCTTGTACTCGGGCCTCAGCAGATCCTGCCAGTCGGCGGGCGCTTCCAGGTTCATACGAGCCAGCTCATCCTTGTTGACCATGAAGCCCAGAATGCCCTTGTAAATGCCGTACCAGTAGCCATCGGGATCGCGGTACTGGCTGCCCAGCAGGTGGGAAGCGTTCTCAGCTTCGTAGGCTTCCAGCAGGCCCTCAGCAGCGACGACGTTGTAGGGGTCGGTGGTGCCGCCGAACCAGGCGTCAGCGGAAGGATTGCCGTTTTCTTCCTCGATCTTGGCCTGAACCTCACCGGTGGACAGGCGCTGATACTGCACCTTGATGCCGTACAGCTCTTCAAAGTGAGCGCAGGCGGCTGCCAGGTAGTCTTCCTCGCAGGAGCCGTAGACGACCAGCTCGCCCTCAGCCTTGGCGGCGTCGATCAGGGACTGCTCGGGAGCAGTGGTCTCCGCTGCCGGAGCCGTGGTATTGGCGGCCGCGGGAGCCGGAGCAGGCTCGGTAGCAGGGGCAGATGTATTGCCGCCGCAGGCTGCCAGAGAAGCAACCATCAAAACGGCCATCAGAACTGCAAGAATCTTTTTCATCGTTTATGTTTCCTCCATTTGTTGATTTTGCTGAGAAAGTTCGCTTATTTGAAGCGCACTTCGTTCAGAATGCTGACATTATACACCGGAGATTTCGTCTTGTCAATAGGCGTGATAAGTTATTTTTCACGGCTTTTGGGTGCGTCAGGCTGAAAACGCTGACGCGGCAAAAGCAGATTTCCACTGTTCTGTTCCGGGATGTTTTCCTGCCATTTTCTTTATCAGAATGTGTCCGGCATCAAAAAAACAACGTGGATTGCCCGGATTCCACAGGAAGGGAGAGCATGAAGTCATTGATCCTCTCTGTGGCCGCTTATATGCTGATACTTTGCTGATATTCTTCCGCCGAACAACTCTGATTATCTCCAAAAAGCCCGGAAATACGGGCATTTCACGGG
>HF988031.1 GCA_000434635.1 Firmicutes bacterium CAG:110
TATTCGACTGCCTTGACGGAAGGAGGACTTATGAAACAGTCGAATAACAAAAAATCCCGTGACGTGACCGCCTTTCTCTATGAAAGACTTTCCCGTGACGATAATCTTGAAGGTGAAAGCTACAGCATCGGCAATCAAAAGAAGCTGCTTGCCAAGCTCCGCTCCGAAATAGAGAAGCAGAGCAGCCGTTCCATGACGACAGATATGTTTATCGGTCTTGTCCGCAAGTACACCAGAGCGAGGAAACTGACGCCCCGGATGCTGAACGAACTGGTTGAGAAGATCGAAGTATTCAATGCGGAGAAGATCGATGGCGTATGGGAGCAGCGGCTTCGCATCCACTATAACTGCGTCGGAACGATTGAAATTCCAACGGTGCTGCCCCTGCCGATCCTGGAAGTGTCCGTAAATACAAGAAAAGGCGTAGTCGTCAACTACGCCCCCTGTGAACTCGCTGTATAAAAAGCGAGTGTTCTTACAGCCTTTCAAATGCTATAAGAACACTCGCCATGGTGCGGGCAACAGGACTCGAACCTGCACGCTTTTGGCAGTGGAACCTAAATCCACCGAGTCTACCAATTCCACCATGCCCGCTTATTTCCGCCGGATGCGCCGCTGTCTGCTTTCCATCCGGCCTTCCGGGTTATCTTAACACGAACATAAGTCATTGTCAATCCGATTCATTTTTCTTTTTTCGCAGCCTGTTTTGCCAGTTCTGCCCTGAGAAAACGGCATGTATGGGATTTTATACCGTTTATTTGCCTTTTTATCCTTGACATTCCCTCCCAATGCTAGTAGAATAGATTCGGTATGGTGTACGCTGCGCCGCTTTCCGGGTGCCGCGTTTCATTGATAACCGGCGGTGGAGCCGGGGTATGCGTTTGCGCCTCATGGCGTCTGATTTTGCACAAAAAGTTGCCGGCCGGTGTCTCCGGCTGGCTGTTATGCTTAATTTCACATGGGGATCAATGCGCCACCCCTTCTGCCCTTATTTTTTAAGAAGGAGGTGTGCTGCAAATTTATGGAATGGTATCATTTTCTCATCATCGCCGTTGGCATTCTGGTGGGACTGGGTGTCGGCTTCGGCCTTGGCATCGGTTACCGCAAGAAGGTCGCTGAGCGGGAGATCGGCTCTGCCGAAGCAGAGGCTACCCGTTTGATCAACGAGGCTATCCGTTCCGGTGAAAACCGCAAGAAGGAAATGCTTCTGGAAGCCAAGGACGAAATCCATAAATCTCGCACAGAACACGACAAGGAAGTCAAAGAACGCCGCGCCGAGCTAAGCAAGCAGGAGCGCCGTCTGGAACAAAAGGAAGCCACTCTGGACAAGAAGACCGAAGCCTTTGAACGCAAGGAAGAGGAGCTTGCCAAGCGCCTCCAGAAGGTCTCCGAGACTCAGGCACAGGCCGACCAGCTCAAGCAGCAGCAGCTGACGGAGCTGGAAAAGATTTCCGGTCTGACACAGGATCAGGCAAAGGAATTTCTGCTTCACAGCATTGAGGACGAGGTTCGTCACGAAGCCGCCATGAAGATCAAGGAGATCGAGGCGCAGCTGAAGGACGAGGCCGAGGAAAAGGGCCGCGAGATCATCGCCACCGCGATTCAGCGCTGCGCCGCTGATCACGCCGCCGAGACCACCGTCTCCGTGGTCACGCTGCCCAACGACGAGATGAAGGGCCGCATCATCGGCCGGGAAGGCCGGAACATCCGCACACTGGAGACCATTACCGGCGTCGATCTGATCATCGACGATACCCCCGAAACCATCACCGTTTCCAGCTTTGACCCCGTCCGTCGGGAGATTGCCCGGCTGGCACTGGAGAAGCTCATTGTGGACGGACGTATTCATCCCACCCGCATTGAGGACATGGTGGAAAAGGCGCGCAAGGAAGTTGACCGTACTATCCGCGAAGAGGGCGAACGCGCCTGCTATGAGACCGGCGTTCACAATCTGAACCCCGAGCTGGTCAAGATTCTTGGACGCCAGAAGTACCGTACCTCTTACGGTCAGAACGTTCTGAATCACTCCATTGAGGTTGCCCATATCGCCGGTCTGATGGCCGCGGAGCTTGGCGTGGACGTCGCCATGGCAAAGCGTGCCGGCTTGCTCCATGATCTGGGCAAGTCCATTGACCACGAGGTGGAAGGCAGCCATGTACAGCTGGGCGCCGATCTTGCCCGGAAGTACAAGGAAAACCCCGTCATCGTCAACGCCATCGAAGCCCACCACGGCGACGTGGAACCCAAGACCGTCATTGCGGTTCTGGTACAGGCTGCCGATGCCATTTCCGCCGCCCGTCCCGGCGCACGGCGTGAGAACGTGGAGAACTATATCCGCCGCCTGCAAAAGCTAGAAGAGCTGACCGGCTCCTATCCCGGTGTTGAAAAGGCTTATGCCATTCAGGCCGGCAGGGAAGTGCGGATCATGGTCAAGCCCGAAGTCGTGACCGAAGACAACATGATCCTTCTGGCGCGGGACGTTGCCAAGAAGATCGAGTCCGAGCTGGAATATCCCGGACAGATCAAGGTTAACGTCATCCGGGAAACCAAAGCCGTGGAATACGCAAAGTAATCAAATCGATCATCCGCCTCCGGAGTTCTTCTCCGGAGGCTTTTTTACGTCCGTTTGGGGCTGGCGGCTCTTTTTCCAAAAACAATTTCTAATTTCTTTGGTTTCTTGTTTTACTTTCCTCTTTACGAACGGGGAAAAGTGGTGTACAATATTCCTATCGTTTATTTGGGGGGTGGGACGTTTGAATTGTTTGAAGTGCGGCCGTGAAATTGAGGAGGGGCAGGTTTTCTGCAACGACTGCCTTGTGCAGATGGCAAAGTACCCGGTCAAGCCCGGGACTGCCGTTCAGCTTCCGTCCCGCGGAAGCGCTGCCGTTTCAAAGAAGGTTCATTCCCGCCGCCGCACCAAGGCCGCGCCGGAGGAGCAGCTGAAAGCGCTGAAGAAACGCATCCGTATCCTGTCCGCGCTCCTGTCTGTCTGTGTGGTGCTGCTGATCGTTCTTTCCGTCGTCACGCTCCGGTACATGAGCGCAAACCGTCTCCTGCCGGGGCAGAATTACTCCGCCGTCACCGCTACTGCGGCCACCGAGGGAAGCTGATGTTTCACGTGAAACATTTTGCTTTTTGCGGGACATAACAGAAAGATAGAGGATGAAAACATGGGGAAAATAATTGCCGTGGTGAATCAGAAGGGCGGCGTGGGAAAAACGACCACCGCCGTTAATCTGACCGCCGCTCTACACGATCTGGGACTGCGCGTTCTTCTGTGCGACTTTGACCCTCAGGCAAATGCCACATCCGGTCTGGGACTGGACAAGCGCAAGTGCAAATACTCCATCTATGACGTGCTCATCAACGACGTTCCGGTGGAGGACGCCATTGTCTCCACGCCCTACGGGGACGTGCTTCCGTCCGCGTCCGATCTGGCGGGCGCTACCGTGGAACTGATCTCCGCCCAGCACCGGGAGCGGCAGCTGGACATGGCGCTGAACGGAATCAAGGAACGCTACGACTTGATCTTCGTGGACTGCCCGCCGTCATTGGAGTTGCTGACGCTGAACGCGCTGTGCGCAGCGGACGGGATTCTGGTGCCGGTGCAGTGTGAATATTTTGCGCTAGAGGGGCTAAGCGATCTTATGGCAACGCTCCGCACGGTAAAGCGCCGTATGAATCCCCGGCTGGAGGTCTTCGGCGTGGCGCTGACCATGTTCGATGGGCGCACGAACTTCTCGGCGCAGGTGTCTCAGGAGGTTCGGCGGCATTTTCCCGGGAAGGTGTTCTCCACGGTCATTCCCCGGAACATCCGGCTGGCGGAAGCGCCCAGTCACGGCGTTCCCATCACCGCCTATGACCGGATCAGCCGGGGAGCCGCTGCCTACCGGGCAATGGCGGAAGAAATTCAGCAAAAGCTGTGAAGCAGAAAGGCCGCATCTGGAAGCTGGCGGAATGACCAACAGCGAGGGATTTTTGCACTGTGCAAGCCATTTCCCCGCAGGAATACTAAGGATGTATTTCAAGGGGAAATGGAGCGGCACAGGGGAAAAAGAGCCGCTGGTGGGCATTCTGGCAGCTTCCAGATGGGGCCCCACGGAAAGGAGTAAGAATGGCATCACAGAAAGGACTTGGCAAGGGTCTGGGTGCACTTCTGGGGGATTTCAGTGAAGAACCCCTGGAAAAAAGCGCATATCAGCTGCTGCCGATCTACAAGGTAGAACCCAACCCCGATCAGCCCCGGCAGGACTTTGACGAAGAAGAATTGCAGGCGCTGGCGGACTCCATCACCGTCCACGGCATCATTCAGCCCCTGACGGTGCGGGAAATGCCCAACGGCTACTATCAGATTATTGCCGGTGAGCGGCGCTGGCGTGCCGCGCGGATGGCAAACCTGAGCGACGTGCCCGCAGTCATCATCGAAGCCGACGACAAGAAGGCCATGGAGCTGGCGCTGATTGAGAACTTGCAGCGTCAGGATCTGAACCCTCTGGAAGAAGCGCTGGGGTATCAGACGCTGATGAACGAATACGGCCTGACGCAGGAGGAAGCCGCCGGTCGGGTAGGGAAGTCCCGTCCCGCCGTGGCAAATGCTCTGCGGCTGCTGGGGCTGTGTCCCGAGGTACAGGAGCGCGTCCGCAAGGGCGAGCTGTCCGCCGGTCACGCCAGGGCGATCCTGCAGCTGAAATCTGAAAAGAAGCAGCAGGAAGCCGCGCAGAAGATCGTTGCGCTGGGGCTGTCCGTCCGTCAGGCGGAGCTGCTGTGCAAGAACATGAGCAAGGAGCCCGTGCCCCAGAAAAAGGAAGTTTTTGCGGTGGACTATGTGGCCGAATGCGAAAAGTCTCTGAGCAAGCACCTTGGCCGGGGCGTCAAGATCGTCAATGGCAAGCGCAAGGGACGCTTTGAACTGGAATTCTATGGGCAGGAAGATTTGCAGAATCTGCTGGACGCCCTGATGAAAATACAAAAATAAATTTCCGATTTAAGGAGAGGTAAACATCATGCTGGACATCAAGAAAATCAAGGAAAATCCCGACGCCGTCAAGGCCGGTCTGCGGGCAAAGGAAGTGGACTGCGACGCCACCGTTGACCGCATTCTGGAGCTGGACGGAAAAATCCGCACCCTGAAGACCAACACCGAGACCCAGACCGCCCAGAAGAACAAGCTGGCGAAGGAAAACGGCAAGCTCTTCGGCATGAAGAAGAAGGCCGAGAAAGAAGGCAAGGACGTGTCCGAGCTGGACGCCGCTATTGCCGCCAACAACGCCCAGTCCGTGCAGATTGCCGAGGCGATCGAGCAGGAGCTGGCCGAGCTGAAAACACTCAGCGACGAGTACCGCGTCGCCATGCTGAGCCTGCCCAACCTGCCCGACCCCGATCTGAAGCCCGGCGGAAAGGAAAACAACGAGCCGCTGCGCTACTTTGGCGAGCCTCACAAGTTTGACTTCACCCCCAAGCACCATGTTGACCTGTGCGAGGGGCTGGGTCTGATCGACTACGACCGGGGCGTCAAGCTGGCGGGTTCCGGCTTCTGGATGTATAAGGGCATGGGCGCACGTCTGGAGTGGGCGCTGCTGAACTACTTCATCGACTGCCACATTGCCGACGGCTACGAGTTCATCCTGCCGCCCCACATGCTGGAGTACCAGTGCGGCGAGACTGCCGGTCAGTTTCCCAAGTTTGCCGATGAGGTCTACAAGATTTCGAATCCCACCGACGACCGCGTCCACTATATGCTGCCCACCGCGGAAGCCGCTCTGTGCTCCATCTACCGGGACGAAATTCTCACCGAAGCCGAGCTGCCCCGGAAGTTCTTCGCTTACACCCCCTGCTTCCGCCGGGAGGCCGGTTCCGGCCACGCCGACGAGCGGGGCATGGTGCGCGGCCACCAGTTCAACAAGGTGGAAATGTTCCAGTTCACCCGCCCCGAGGATTCCGACGCGGCCTTTGAGGAACTGGTGCGCAAGGCCGAGAATCTGGTGAAGGGTCTGGGCTTCCACTTCCGTACCGTTAAGCTGGCCGCCGGCGACTGCTCCGCTTCCATGGCCCGCACCTACGACATTGAAATTCAGATTCCCTCCATGAACGGCTATAAGGAAGTTTCCTCCGTGTCCAACGCCCGGGATTACCAGGCGCGCCGGGGCAACATTCGTTTCCGCCGGGAAGCCACCGGCAAGCCCGAGTTCGTCCACACCCTGAACGGCTCCGGCCTGGCTACCTCCCGTATCTTCCCCGCCATGGTGGAGCAGAATCAGAGAGCCGACGGCTCCGTCGTGGTTCCCGAAGTTCTGCGGAAATACCTGGGCGGCATTGAGGTCATCGAGAAGAAATAAGGGAGACGCGCAATGAAAAATCCCGTAAAAAAGCCCTCCTGGTGGGATGAGTTTGCCGCCTTCGCCATTAAGGGCAACGCCATGGCGCTGGCCGTCGGCACCATCATCGGCGCGGCGTTCTCCACCATCACCAAAAGCCTGACCGATGATATCATCATGCCCATCGTGTCCATCTTCATGGGCGGCATCGATTTTTCCGAAATGAAGATCGTTCTGCCCCGGCTGTTTGGTGAGCCTGTGGTGGACGACGCCGGAAACGTGGTTTTGAACACTCTGAACTACGGCAACTTCATCTCCGCCGTTATCAACTTTCTGATTCTGGCACTGGTGGTGTTCTTCCTTGTGAAGAGTCTGAACAAGCTGACGGAGCTGGGCAAGAAGAAGGAAGAAGCCGCTCCCGCCGAGCCGCCCAAGCCCAGCAACGAGGAGCTGCTTCTGACCGAGATCCGCGACCTGCTGAAGGAGCAGAAATAAGCCATGGAATACGCGATTGAAAATGAGTACCTGATCGTCACCGTCACCACATGGGGCGCGCAGGTAAAAAGCGTCGTGCGAAAATTTGACGACGTGGAGCACATGTGGCAAGCGGACAAGAGCGTCTGGGGCTACCACGCGCCCATTCTGTTTCCCCACACCGGAAAGGTCGTGGACGATCTTATCGAAACCAAGGGCGAGGTGTATCAGGCGAAGCAGCACGGCTTTGCCCGGCTGATGGAGCATACGCTGGTGCGCCAGACGGAAGACACCATTGTGATGGAACTGCGCAGCAGTGAGGAAACCCTGCGGATTTTCCCTTATGCGTTCCGGCTGGTCTCCACCTTCACGCTGGACGAGGATACCCTGCACCACAAGCTGACGGTGGAAAACTGGGACGCCGACAAGCTGTACTTTGGCATTGGGTACCATCCCGCCTTCACCGTTCCCTTTGACGAGGAGCATACGCTGTCGGACTACGAGCTTCGGTTCAGCGAGCCAGAGTCTCCGCTCTGCATTAACTGCCTGCCGCTGGGTCTGGTTCACGGGGATTTCTACATGCTGGGCAGCAACATCCGCACCATCCCCATCACCCGGGAGCTGTTCGCAAACGACAGTCACTGTATGGTGAATCTCAAATCCCATAAGCTGGGGATTTACGAAAAAGGCACCGGGCGTGGTGTGGTATGCGACATTTCGGAGTTCCCCTACGCACTGATCTGGTCGATGCCGGGAGGAGAACCGCGGTTTGTATGCATCGAACCGTGGCACAGCCTTCCCAGTCCGGAGGGTGGCTCCATCCGCTGGGAGGAAAAGCCCGCCGCCGCCATTCTGGACCCGGGCGAAAGCTGGAGCTGCAATTTGAGTACATCCTTCGTAAGATAAGCAATGCCCCCGCTGCTGAAAAGCAGC
>HF988032.1 GCA_000434635.1 Firmicutes bacterium CAG:110
GCAAAGACAGAGAATTGGCAAGCGACATTGAAAAATGCGCGATGACCCACCTGTGCAGTCTATCTGCATCAATGCGGCAAGGAAGGTGGTTAGCGGGTCCGTTGGTTCAGAAAACAGGCCGTGGCCGACCTGTCTCGCGATGACAGCACCAGTGTTGGTACTCCTGCCCAGCCACAGCTACACGCAATGGGGGCAGCTCGGAGAGATCCTCGGAGGGGTGAAAGTCCCGTGACGCGCAGCCAAGCGCGGTTTCCGTTTCTGCCCTCGCCTGGGGAAGTAGTGTCGGAATACAGGCAATATGTTCAATCAAATTTCAGAAGGGAGCCGCCCTGCTGTATTTAACATACTGCTCCAACAGCCTGACAGTGCGGTGAAGAACGCGGAAAGGTTTGGCAGTATTGCCAATGAGATGGCGTCGCTGAAAGAACAACGCGAAAAAATTGCCGCCCGGCTCCGAAAAGACCAGACGGTACAGGCACATGTGCATTCGATGGAGGAGGCATTAGACGGGATGAGTCACCGCATGCAGNNNNTAGACGGGATGAGCCACCTCATGCAGCAGTGGGATGAGGAAATGATCCGGCAGCTGGTACATACGGTAAAAGTGATATCTGCTGATCACATCAAGGTGTTCCTGTGTAACGGGATAGAAATTGACCAGACAGTCAACCCTTGACAGACTGTGGAATCGTGGTATAATGAACATAGAAA
>HF988033.1:0-26457 GCA_000434635.1 Firmicutes bacterium CAG:110
CACAGTAGATTAACCTACTGTGCCTGTTAACTGTCTGATACGCCCCGCCTGTTGCAGCGGGATCTTCGATATATAGGGAATTACTTTCCGGGCTTGAAGGAATCCTTCAGGCTCACGGAGCGGTTGAACACCAGATGGCCGGGGGCGCAGTCCTTGCTGTCCGGGCAGAAGTAGCCCAGACGCATGAACTGATAGGACGCGGGCGCCTTGGCGTCCCGGAGGCTGGCCTCCACCTTGCAGCCGGTGAGGACTTCCAGAGACTTCTCGTTCAGGCAGGCCAGAAAATCCTTGCCCGCCGCGTCGGGATCGGGGTCATTGAACAGATTGTCGTACTGTCTGACCTCCGCGTCGCAGCAGTTCTCCGCATCCACCCAGTGAATGGTCGCGCCCTTGACCTTCCGGCCGTCGGCGGGGTCGCCGCCCCGGCTTTCGGGATCGTAGGTGGCCAGAATCTCCACCACGTTACCGTTCTCATCCTTGACGCAGCCGGTGCAGGTGATGAGGTACGCGCCCTTCAGGCGGCACTCCGGCCCGTTGGGGTACAGGCGCTTGTACTTGGGAATCGGCTCGGCCAGGAAATCGTCCTGCTCAATCCACAGGTGCCGGGAGAAGCTGACCTCCCGGGTGCCGTCCTCGGGACGGTTGGGGTTATTTTCCACGGTGACCAGCTCGGACTTGCCCTCGGGATAGTTGGTGATGGTGAGCTTCACAGGCTTCAGCACCGCCATGACCCGCTGTGCGGTCTCGTTCAGGTCTTCCCGCAGGCAGAATTCCAGAAATGCGTAGGGAATGGTGTTGGGAGACTTGGCCACGCCCACCCGCTCGCAGAAGTTGCGGATGGACTTGGGGGTATAGCCCCGGCGGCGCAGGCCGCAGAGGGTGGGCATCCGGGGGTCATCCCAGCCGGAAACATAGCCGTTCTCCACCAGCGCTCTGAGCTTGCGCTTGCTGAGCACGGTGTGGTCAATGCCCAGCCTCGCGAACTCGATCTGCCGGGGATGATGAGGCACGGAGACATGCTCCACGACCCAATTATAAAGAGGACGGTGGTTCTCGAATTCCAGAGAGCACAGAGAATGGGTAATGCCCTCCAGCGCGTCCTGAATGGGATGGGCAAAGTCGTACATGGGATAGATGCACCACTTGTCCCCCTGACGATGGTGGTGCATATGGCGGATGCGATAGATGACCGGGTCGCGCATATTGAAGTTGCCGGAAGCCAGATCGATCTTGGCGCGGAGGGTATAACGGTTGTCCTCAAATTCTCCGGCGCGCATTCTGGCGAACAGGTCCAGACTTTCCTCAATGGGGCGGTCGCGGTAAGGGGAAACGGCGGGGGTATTCAGGTCGCCCCGGTACTCCTTGAACTGCTCCGGCGTCAGCTCGCAGACGTAGGCCAGCCCCTTCTTGATCAGCTCCACCGCGTACTCGTAGTCCTTTTCAAAATAGTCGGAGCCGTAGTAGAAGCGGTCGCCCCAGTCGAAGCCCAGCCAGTGGATGTCCTCCTTGATGGCTTCCACGAACTCCACATCCTCTTTGGTGGGGTTGGTGTCGTCCATGCGGAGGTTGCATAGGCCATTGTACTTTTCGGCGGTGCCGAAGTCGATGATCAGCGCCTTGCAGTGGCCGATATGCAGATAGCCGTTGGGTTCCGGCGGAAACCGGGTATGGACGGTCTGACCCGCAAACTGCCCGCCGGGGGCGATGTCCTCGTCGATGAATGCGTGGATAAAGTTTTTGCTTTCAGTCATTTCAGCCATGATAATCCCTCTCATTTCCTTGGGTTTTTCCAATTACAAGACATTATACCCTACTGTTTCCAGTTTTGCAACCAAAAATCCCGCCAGAATCCATCTTTTCCAGAGGGCAAGCTGTGTGGAAATTACACAGAAGGCCCCGCATTGTGAAAAATCGGAAAACATTTTAAGAAATCTTAAATTAGTAGTTGTCAATTCGGGCTGGATACGCTAGAATAGGAAAGGATATGAAGATAAGGAGTGATTTCATTTTGCCTGAGCTTAAATATAAGCGCATCCTGCTGAAAGTCAGCGGCGAGGCTCTCGCCGGGGACGCACATCGGGGGCTTGATTTTACCATTGTGAACGAGCTTTGTGAGTCTATCAAAACCTGCGTGGACATGGGCGTGCAGATTGGTCTGGTCATCGGTGCCGGAAACTTCTGGCGCGGCGTCAAGGACGGCGCGGATAAGATGCAGCGTTCTCACGCCGACTCCATGGGTATGCTGGGCACGGTAATGAACGCCATTGCCGTGGCCGACGCCCTGAACCGCCACGGCATGGACGCCCGGGTTCTCAGCGCCGTGGAGATGAACAAGTTCGCCGAGTATTTTACCCGTGACCTTGCCGAGCGGTACTTAAATGAGGGGAAAGTCGTCCTCTTTGCCGCCGGCACCGGCAACCCCTACTTCTCCACCGACACCGGCGCGGTGCTCCGGGGCGTGGAGATCGAGGCCGACGCCGTGCTGATGGCGAAGAACGTGGACGCCATCTATTCCGCCGACCCCGCCAAAGACCCCACTGCCGTGCGCTACTCCCGCCTGACCTACGGCGAGGTTCTGGCGAAGAACCTGAAGGCCACGGACATCACCGCTATGGCGCTGGCTATGGACAACGACATGACCATGGTCTGCTTTGGCCTGAATGAAGAAAACAGCATCGTCCGCGTGGTTCGCGGTGAAGAGATTGGCACAACCGTAAAAAATCATTTCTAAGGAGGAACACAAAATGACCGTCGATTTCAAAGAATATTCCCGGAGAATGGACAAGGCTCTCGAGCATCTGGACGAGGAATTCGCCTCCGTCCGCGCCGGCCGCGCCAACGCAAAGGTTCTCGATCGGATCACCGTGGAATACTATGGCAGTGAAACGCCCCTGAACGGCGTCGCCACCATTTCCGCCCCCGACGCCCGCACCCTGATCATTCAGCCCTGGGACACCAAGCTGCTCAAGGACATCCAGAAGGCCATCCAGACCTCCGATCTGGGCATCAACCCCCAGAACGATGGCCGCGTCATCCGTCTGGTGTTCCCCCAGCTCACCGAGGAGCGCCGTAAGGATCTGGCCAAGCAGGTCAAGAAGTATTCCGAGGAAGCCAAGGTCGCCATGCGCAACATCCGTCGGGACGGCATGGACTATGTCAAGAAGCTGAAAAAGAACAGCGAGATCACCGAGGACGACCAGAAGAAGGCCGAGAAAGATTTACAGGATCTGCTGGACAAGAACATCAAGCGCGCCGACGCCGCTCTTGCCGCCAAGGAAAAGGAACTGATGGCGATTTAACGCCGTCAGCCAAAACAAAGCACCCCTGCTGGCGGCTGGAAGCAGCCGCCAGCAGAAATTGCTTTTTTATCTTCGCAGATTTGTTCACTAACCATTTAGAAAGAGGTGCTTTATGGCACTTTCACAAAACTCTCCCCCGCCCCGGCATATTGCCATCATCATGGACGGCAACGGCCGCTGGGCAAAGCAGCGGGGTCTGCCCCGCACCGCCGGTCACGCCGCAGGCGCAGAAGCCTTCCGGCGGATCGCCAACTACTGCCGCACGCTGGGCGTGGAATACCTGACGGTGTACGCCTTTTCCACGGAGAACTGGAAGCGCTCGGCGGAAGAAGTGGCGGGAATCATGAAGCTGCTGCGCCGGTATCTGGAAGAGGCGCTGCGGGACATGGAAAAGAACCGGGTAAAATTCCGCTTTTTCGGCGACCTGACCCGTCTCAGCCCGGAGCTGCAGGCGCTCTGCCACGACGCGGAAAGCCGCTCGGAGGACTACGACGTGCAGGTGAATTTCTGCCTGAACTACGGCGGGCGGGATGAAATTATCCATGCTGT
Organism: Firmicutes bacterium CAG:110; assembly: GCA_000434635.1. Taxonomy (GTDB): domain Bacteria; phylum Bacillota; class Clostridia; order Oscillospirales; family Oscillospiraceae; genus Faecousia. The sequence goes on from HF988033.1 coordinate 3,849, forward strand.
GAAGGCTTACACGGCGGATGTCGCCGCCGGAAAGGCCAACCCGGAAAAATTGACCGAGGACGTTTTCTCCGGGTACCTGTACTCGGCGGGCGTGCCCGACCCGGAGCTGATCATCCGGCCATCCGGAGAGATGCGGGTCAGCAACTTCCTGCTGTGGCAGTCCGCGTACTCGGAATATGTAATTATGAACGTACTTTGGCCTGATTTCACACCGGAACATCTGGACAGCGCCATTGAAGAATTTCACCGGCGCAGCCGCCGGTTCGGAGGGACATAGAGAAATGAAAAAACGCATTATTTCCGCAGCGATTCTGGTGCCGATCCTCTTTCTTCTGACACTGGCCGCACCGGTGATTGCCGCGTCACTGGTCATGAGTGCGCTCATGGCCATCGCGGCCTACGAGCTTCTGTACCGCACAGGGCTTGTAAAGCGGCCGCGGCTGGTGATCTACTCCTGCATCATGGCGGCCGCCGTGTGCATGTGGAGCTATTTCGGCGCGATTCATTCCTACTTTGTCATCCTCATGATTGTGTTCTTTATCCTGATGTTCTCGGAGATGATGCTTGACCACATAAAGGTTCACTTTGAGGATCTGTCCATGTGCTTTGTGGCGGGTCTTCTCATCCCCTACATGCTCAGCTCCCTCATCCGCATTCTGAATATGGATCTCGGACGGTATGTCATCCTGATTCCCTTCGTGGTGGCATTTATGTCCGACGCAGGCGCATACTTTATCGGCCTGAAATTCGGGCGGCACAAGCTGGCGCCTGTGGTCAGCCCCAACAAAACCATCGAGGGCGCACTGGGCGGCATTGCCTTCGCCGTGGTCAGTATGCTTGTTTACGCCCTGATCATCGACCTGCTGCCCGGCAATCTCCGGGTCAACTACGGTCTTGCGCTGCTGTACGGCTTCGCCGGTTCCCTGCTGGGCATTTTCGGCGATCTGTGCTTCTCCATCGTCAAGCGGCAGACCGGTATCAAGGATTACGGCAATCTGATTCCCGGTCACGGCGGCGTACTGGATCGGTTCGATTCCCTGACCCTGGTCGCCCCGGCCATGGAAGTATTGTTGGTGCTGCTTCCCATGGCGGTGTAAGGAGCGGCCTATGGTGCAGTGTGTCAGTATTCTCGGCTCCACCGGCTCCATCGGCCGGCAGAGCCTGGACATTATCCGCCGTCTCCCCGGTATCCAGGTAGCGGCGCTCACCGCCGGAACCAACGTGGAGCGGATGGCGCAGCAGTGCCGGGAGTTTTCACCGAAGCTCGCCGTTATGGCAACGCAGGAAGCCGCTCAGGCGCTGGCGGAACGAATAAAAGGTCTGCCTATCCGGGTAAACTTCGGTGAGGCGGGTCTGATGGAAGCGGCATCCATGGCGGATGCCGACTGCGTCATCACCGCCGTGGTTGGCATGGTCGGTTTGAAGCCCACCCTCGCCGCCATCCGGGCGAAAAAGCGCATCGGCCTTGCCAACAAGGAAACTCTTGTCTGCGCCGGGGAACTGGTGATGGCCGAGGCGGAAAAGTACGGTGCGGAGATCGTCCCCGTGGATTCCGAGCATTCCGCAATCTTTCAGTGCCTTATGGGCTGCGGCAGCAGAAAAGAGATCCGGCGGCTGATCCTCACCTGCTCCGGCGGCCCATTTTTCGGCATGACCCGCCCTCAGCTGGAAACGGTGACCAAGGCCGACGCCCTGAAACACCCCAACTGGAAGATGGGCGCGAAGATCACCGTTGACTGCGCCACCCTGATGAACAAGGGGCTGGAAGTCATCGAAGCCATGCGGCTGTACCGTCTGCCCCTGGAACAGGTGGACGTGGTCATTCACCGGCAGAGCATCGTTCACAGCATGGTGGAATTCACCGACGGCGCGGTGATGGCGCAGATGGGCACACCGGATATGCGTCTGCCCATTCAGCTGGCGCTGACCTACCCGGAGCGTATCCCCTCCCCGGTGGAGCGGCTGGACTTACTGTCCTGCGGCCCGCTGACGTTTTCCCCGCCGGATACGGAGAATTTCCCCTGTCTGGCGCTGGCGCGGGACTGCGCGAAAGCGGGCGGCACGGCCTGCCCTGCCATGAACGGCGCAAATGAGGAAGCGGTTGCCATGTTCCTGAATGACAAAATCGGCTTTTACGACATCTACCGGCTGGTAAATGCCGCCGTGCCGCAGGTGCCGTTCATCGCCGACCCCACTTTGGAGCAGATTCTGGAAGCCGACCGTCTGGCTCGTGAGGCGGTTCGGGCGAATTCTTGATAATTGCGAGGCATTTTTTCTATGAGCGTTATTTTTGCGATTTTACTGTTCAGCGTCCTGATTTTCGTCCATGAGCTGGGGCATTTTACCGCCGCCAAGCTCTCCGGCGTTCAGGTAAACGAATTTTCCATGTTTATGGGGCCCGCCATCTGGAAAAAGCAGGTGGGCGAGACTCTGTACGCCATCCGCTGCATCCCCATCGGCGGCTACTGCGCCATGGAGGGCGAGGACGGCGGAAGCGACAATCCCCGTTCCTTCGACAAGGCGGCATGGTGGAAGCGGCTCATCATTCTGGCCGCCGGTGCGGCGATGAACTTTCTCATCGGCGTGGTACTGATGGTCATTGTCTGCTTGCCCATAAAACAGACCGTCGTCCCCGTGATCGCCAGCTTTGAAGACTACGCCACGGTGAACGGCGAAAACGGCCTGCAAGCCGGTGACCGCATTGTGGAGGTGGACGGCGAAAAGCTCTACTCCTATTCCGATTTTTCCATGATCCTGTCGCTGAACCCCGGCGACGTTCACGACATCACGGTGCGCCGGAACGGCGAAAAGGTCGTTCTGAAAGATTTCCTGCTGGAAAAGCACGAAGTGACTCTGGAAAACGGCTCGACCGGCCTGCGCTACGGCATGAATTTCACCCTCAGCACCCCGAACTTCCTGGAAAAGCTGGGCATGGCATGGAACCAGTCCCTGGATACGGTGCGTTTGGTTCGCCTGAGCCTGCAAATGCTGCTTGGCGGCAAGGTGGGCATTAAGGATATGTCCGGCCCCGTGGGCATTGTCAGTGAAATGTCCAAAGTGGCGGCAGCCTCCGACAGCAAGGTCACCGCGCTGCTGAATATGCTGTATTTCGGCGGCTTCATCGCCATTAACCTTGCGGTGATGAACCTGCTGCCCATCCCCGCGCTGGACGGCGGGCGTATTGTGTGTCTGCTGATTACCGTTGTGGTGGAAGCCATCACGAAAAAGAAGATCAACCCCAAATATGAAGGCTATCTCCACGGCGCGGGCATGATCCTGCTGCTTGCCCTGATGGCGATTATTATGTTCAAGGACGTCATTTTCCTGTTCAAGAGGTGAAGACGATGACAAAACAGATTCTGGTGGGCGGCGTTCCCATCGGTGGCGGCGCCCCGGTGGTCATCCAGTCCATGCTCAATACCAAAACCACGGATGTGGAGGGCAGCCTGAAGCAGATTCGACAGCTTGCCTCCGCCGGGTGCCAGATCGCCCGACTGGCGGTTCCCAACATGGAAGCCGCCCGGAGCTTTGCGGACATCTGCAAGGACTCTCCCCTGCCCCTGGTGGCGGATATCCATTTTGATTACAGACTTGCCATCGCCGCGGCAGAGGGCGGCGCGTCCAAAATCCGCATCAACCCCGGCAACATCGGCGGCGAAGACCGGGTCAAGGCCGTGGTGGAGGTGTGCAAGGACAAGCACATCCCCATCCGCATCGGCGTCAACGGCGGCAGTCTTGACAAGCGTCTTCTGGAAAAATACGGCCACCCCACCGCCGAAGCGCTGGTGGAAAGCGCCTTTGAACATCTGGAGCTGCTGGAAAAACAGGGCTTTTACGACACCTGCGTCTCCATGAAGTCCTCCACCGTCCCCACCATGGTAGCCGCCGCGCGGCTGTTCCGCGCCAAATGTGACTATCCCCTCCACATCGGCGTGACCGAGACCGGCCCCGTCCGGCAGGGTCTGATCAAGTCCGCCATGGGCATCGGCGCGCTGCTTCTGGACGGCATCGGCGATACCATCCGGGTCAGCCTGACCGACGACCCGGTGCAGGAGGTTTACGCCGCCCGGGACATTCTCAAGGCCGCGGGGCTTCGGAAGGACGGCGTGAACATCGTCTCCTGCCCCACCTGCGGACGGACCCGCATCGACCTGATCGGTCTGGTGAACCGGGTGGACGAAGCACTGAAAAACTGTGAAAAGCCCATCACCGTGGCGGTCATGGGCTGCGTGGTCAACGGCCCCGGCGAAGCCCGGGAAGCGGACATCGGCATTGCCGGCGGCGACGGCTGGGGCATGATTTTTGAAAAGGGCGTGCAGGTGGAAAAGCTCCCCTATGACGAGCTGCTCCCTGCCCTGCTGAAACGAATTGAAGCACTGTAGAGACACGATATGGAAGAACAAATTTTCTTTCTGAATATGTTTCCGGACTATGAGCCGCCTGAGGAGCTGTATGCAGCCCTTTCTCAGGCGGCTATCGCCGCTGCGGATATTGACCCCGAAACCCGAAGCGTCCACGTGGCGCTGCATTCCGAGCGTTACATCCCCCAGCGGCTGCTGGAACAGGTTCGCAAGGACATTTGTGGCCTGTACGGCCTGCAAAAGCTGGAACTGACCGCGACCCACCCGGAATCGGAGCTGAAAAAAATCGAGCCGGAAGAACTGATGTGGCTGTTTGTCAGCCGCAACTCCATGGCGCGGGGGTCCCTCGCCGGGGCAAAGTGGGAATGGAACGAACAGAATCTCACGGTAAAGCTCGCCGCCAACGGAAAAGAAACCCTTCTGGAACACATCCCGTCTGTGGAAAAGGTACTGCGGGAGCGGTTCGCCGCCCCGGTGCATATCACCGTGGAGGCTGGCAACACGCTGGAGGGAAAAGCGCTGTTTGCCGCCACAGAGTCCATGCGGGAATCGGAGATTCAGAAGCTTCCCGCCGTCTCCGCCGCTCAGCCGAAGAAGGAGGACAAGTCCGCCGCCCCCAGCGAAACTTTCTATGGCAAGCCCTTCAAGGGCACGCCCGTTCCCATGAAGGAGCTGAGTCTGGACATGGGAACCGTCATCGTGGAGGGCAAGGTCTTCGCTGTGGACCACAAGGAGCTGAAAAAGCGCAACGCCTATGTTGTGAAATTCGACATGACGGACAACACAAACTCCGTCCGTGTCAGCCGCTTTATGGAGGCCGGAGAGGCCAAACCCATTCTGGAAAACGTTCAGGTCGGTTCCGTCCTGCGGGTGCAGGGCAAGCTGGGCGAAGATCGATACGAGGGCGAAATGGTTCTCAAGCCCTACGCCATGCAGCCCGGCTCCATGCCCAAGCGGCAGGACACTGCCCCGGGGGAAAAGCGGGTGGAGCTGCATCTGCACACCACCATGTCTAACATGGACGCTCTGACGGATACCGCCGCCGCCGTGAAGCAGGCGGCCGCATGGGGTCACAAGGCCATCGCCATCACCGACCACGGCGTCGCCCAGTCCTTCCCCGACGCCATGAAGGCCGCCTCCAAGGCCAAGGTGGCCGGAACCGACCAGAATATCAAGATTCTCTACGGCTGTGAGGGGTATTATGTAAACGACGTAGACGACCGCATTGTAGTCCACGGTGAGCAGGATATCACCTTCGATCAGGAATTCATCGCCTTCGATCTGGAAACTACCGGCCTGTCCTCCCGCAGCGACCGCATCATCGAGATCGGCGCTGTTGTGCTGAAAAACGGTGAGGAAGTGGACCGTTTCCAGACCTTCGTTGACCCGGAGCGTCCGCTGGAGCGGAAAATCGTGGAGCTGACCGGCATCACCGACGAAATGCTTGTCGGCGCACCGAAAATCGAAGAGGTGCTGCCCAAATTTCTGGACTTCATCGGCAACCGGGTTCTGGTTGCTCACAATTCCGACTTCGACACCGGCTTTATCCGCGCCGAGTGCCAGCGCCTTGGCTACGATTATCATTACACCGCGGCGGATACCCTGATTCTGTCTCAGAATCTTCTGCCCCAGCTGAACAAATTCAAGCTGAACATCGTCTCCAATGCCCTGAGCCTGCCCGACTTCAACCATCACCGGGCGGCGGACGACGCCATGACCTGCGGCCTCATCATGGCGAAGCTCATGGTCAAGCTGGAAGAGGAGCATGACATCCACAACTTGCAGGCCATCAACCCTGCCATGACCCATCTGCGTTCCGGCGGCCGCATCACTGATCGGCAGGCAAGGCACATCATTATTTTTGCCAAGAACCAGATCGGTCTGCGCAACCTGTACCACCTGATTTCCGATTCCAATCTGCAATACTTCCGCCGGGTGCCCCGGATGCCCAAGTCCGACATTCTTAAGCTGCGGGAGGGGCTGATCATCGGTTCTGCCTGCGAAGCGGGCGAGCTGTTTCAGGCCATTCTCGACCGAAAAAGCGACGACGAGCTGAAACGCATTGCGTCCTTTTACGACTTTCTGGAAATCCAGCCTCTGGCGAACAACCGCTTCATGCTGGCAAACGAAAAATACGAAGCCAAAACCGACGAAGACCTCCGGGAGTACAACCGGAAAATCGTCCGGCTGGGCGAGGAACTGGGCAAGCCTGTGGTCGCCACCGGAGACGTTCACTTCCTGAACCCCGAGGACGAGATTTTCCGTCACATTCTGCTGGCGACCAAGGGCTTCGACGACGCGGACAAGGATATGCCCCTGTACTTCCGCACTACGGATGATATGCTGCGGGAATTCTCCTATTTAGGCGAGGAAAAAGCCTGCGAGGTAGTCATCACCAACCCCAACCGCATCGCCGACATGTGCGAATCTCTGCGCCCCGTCCCCCACAATCTGTTCGCTCCCAAAATCGAAAACTCCGTGGAAGACCTGAAAAATCTTGTCTACACCAAATTCCACCGCCTTTACGGGGACAATCCCCCGGAGCTGATGGTAAAGCGCGTGGAGACGGAGCTGCACGACATCATCAACTGCCACTACGACGTGATCTACATGTCTGCCCAGAAGCTGGTGCAGAATTCGCTGGAGCATGGCTATCTGGTCGGCTCCCGTGGCTCCGTCGGCTCGTCCATCGTGGCCTACATGTCCGGCATCACCGAGGTCAACTCCTTCCCGCCCCACTACCGCTGCCCCAATCCGGAATGCAAGTACACCACCTTCGACGTTCCCAAGGGCTACGGCTGCGGCGCCGACCTGCCGGACGCTGTCTGCCCCAAGTGCGGCACGAAATTCGAGAAAGACGGCTTCAACATTCCCTTTGAGACCTTCCTTGGCTTCGGCGGCGACAAGGTTCCCGATATCGACCTGAACTTTTCCGGCGAATACCAGTCAAAAGCCCACGCTTACTGTATCGAAATGTTCGGAAAATCCCACGTTTTCCGGGCGGGAACCATTGGCACCGTGGCGGAAAAAACTGCCTTCGGCTATGTAAAAAAGTACCTGTCCGAACGTGGCAAGACTGCCTCCCGGGCAGAGGAAGCCCGCCTCGCGGCGGGCTGCGTAGGCGTCCGGCGCACCACCGGCCAGCACCCCGGCGGTCTGGTGGTCATCCCACAGGAAAACGAGATTTGGGACTTCTGCCCGGTGCAGCACCCGGCGGACGACCCTCAGGCCGACCAGATCACCACCCATTTTGAATACCACTCCATGGAGGAAAACCTTCTGAAGCTGGACATGCTGGGTCACGATGACCCCACCATGATCCGCATGATGGAGGACATGACCGGTATCGACGCCAAGACCATCCCGCTGGACGACAAGGACACCATGTCCATTTTCATCTCCTCCAAGGTGCTGGGCTACGAGGACGACAAGATTCTCGGCCCCACCGGCGCCGTCGCCATTCCGGAGTTCAACACCCGCTTTACCCGCGGGATGCTGATGGATACCATGCCCACCCGGTTTGATACGCTTCTGCGTCTGTCCGGCTTCTCCCACGGCACCGACGTGTGGCTGGGAAACGCCAAAGACCTGATTACCTCCAAAACCGCCACCGTTGATCAGGCCATCGGCTGCCGTGACGACATCATGCTTTATCTGATCTCCTGCGGAATGCCGGAAAAGCGCTCCTTCAAGATCATGGAGGCCGTGCGAAAAGGCAGAGGTCTGCCCGAAGGCGCGGAGGAGGAAATGAAGGCCGCAGGCGTGCCGGAATGGTACATCGGTTCCTGCAAAAAGATCAAGTATCTGTTCCCCAAGGCCCACGCCGTGGCCTATGTTATGATGGCTTTCCGTATCGCATGGTTCAAGGTACATCATCCGCTGGCCTTCTACTCCGCCTATTTCTACCGCCGCAGTCAGAAGGGCGGCTTCGACGCGGTGCTGATGACCCACGGCAAGGATGCGGTGGTCGCCAACATCGACGCCATCGAGAACAACGAAAACGCCACGGACAAAGACGAAGACCTGCTGACCACGCTGGAAGTGGCCTACGAATACTACATCCGGGGCTTTGAATTCCTGCCCATCAGCATTTACGACAGCCACGCCACGAAATTCATCATCAAGGACGGCAAGCTGCTGCCCCCCTTCGTTGCGATCTCCGGCCTCGGTGAAAACGCGGCATGGGACTTGATGCGGGGTCGTGAGGGCAAAACCTTCCTGTCCGTGGAGGAAGTCGCCGCCGCCTGCCCCAAGGTGTCCAAGACCCACATTCAGATGCTCAGAGAGGCCGGTGCTTTCGGCGACCTGCCCGATACCAGTCAGGTCAGCTTCTTCTGACAGATAATCGGAGTGCTCATGCACTCCGATTACTGCTTGCAAATTTCAGAATTTTGTAATATAATATAAAAACAAAATCAGGGTGTATCTGAAAACTGGCGAAATGCCCAGCAGCGAGGAATTTTTGTCCTGGGCAAGCCATTTTTCCGCAGGAATACTTGCTGTATTTCAAGGGAAAATGGCGCGGCACAGGGCAAAAAGAACCGCTGATCGGGCGTTTTGACAGTTTTCAGATACACCCCCAATTAAGAGGTGTTTTATATGCAGGATGTCGGAATGCAGTATCACATTCACTGTAACAAGGGGGACGTGGGACGTTACGTTTTCCTCCCCGGCGACCCGGGGCGCTGCCAGTCCATTGCCAGCTTCTTTGATAACCCCGTCCATATCGGCATGAACCGGGAGTACAATATTTACACAGGCACCATGCTGGGGCAGAAGGTCTCCGTCTGCTCCACCGGCATCGGCGGCCCGTCGGCCTCCATCGCCATGGAGGAGCTGGCGGCCATCGGCGCGGATACCTTCATTCGGGTCGGCACCTGCGGCGGCATCGCCATGGACGTCCTGCCCGGGGACGTGGTGGTCGCCACGGGCGCTATCCGTTACGAGCATACCTCTCTTGAATACGCCCCCATTGAGTTCCCCGCCGTGCCTGACTTTGACGTCACGGCCGCGCTGAAAGCTGCCAGTGAGAGTCTGGGCTACCGCACCCACACCGGCGTCGTCCAATGCAAGGATTCTTTTTATGGTCAGCACAGCCCGGAAAAATCTCCTGTATATTACGACCTGCTGCAAAAGTGGGAAAGCTGGAAGCGTTTGGGCGTGAAGGCCAGCGAAATGGAGTCCGCGGCACTGTTTGTGGTCGCCGCCGCACTGGGCGTGCGCTGCGGCAGCTGCTTCCACGCCGTGTGGAATCAGGAGCGGGAAAAAGCGGGTCTCGCCATGCCCATGACCGAGGACACCACCGGCGCCGTCAAGGTGGGCATCGAAGCCATGAAGCGGATCATTGCCGCCGATCTGGAGAACGGTAAATGAGATTGCTCTGAAAGAGCATTTCATGCGGAAAAATTGACAAAACCGCAGGGGACGATGAACCAATCGTCCCCTGCGGATATATTTGACAAATTATAGCACTAAATGTGGAGAAACGCGGTATTCTTTCAGTATCCGATTTCCTTCAGATAGCGGCTCAGCGCGTCCTGCCAAGTCGGAAGGGGCGTAAAGCCGGCTTCTATAAGCTTGCTCCTGTCAAGACGGCTGTTGAACGGACGCGCCGCCTTATTCAAACCGTACTCCTCCGTTGTCACAGGCAGAACCTTCGTCTGATAGCCGGCCTGACGGTAGATTTCCTTGGTAAAATCGTACCAGCTGATATAGCCGCCTTCATTGGTTGCATGGTAGTATCCGTATTTCTCGGTCTCATTCATGTCCACCAGCAGCCGTGACAAATCGTACGTATAGGTTGGCGTGCCGATCTGGTCATTTACGACGCGAACCGTGTCATGAGTTTTACCAACGTTCAGCATAGTCTTGACAAAATTCTTCCCGTTTCGTCCAAAGACCCAGGCAATGCGGACGATAAAGTACTTTTCAAGTTCCCGGCTGACCGCCAGCTCACCTTCCAATTTCGTCTGACCATACACATTCAGGGGCTTATAGTCCTTGCAGTCCGGCTTCCATGGCTCTGTTCCCTGACCGTCAAACACATAGTCTGTGCTGATATATGTCATTTTACAGTTCAGCTTCTTGCAGACATCCGCAATGTTCTTCGTGCCACCAGCGTTGACAGCACGTACTTTCGCCACGTTTTCATCATCCTCTGCCATGTCCACGGCCGTCCACGCTGCGCAGTGGATCACGGCATCCGGATTCACATCCGTAATTGCCTTTTCTACGGCGTTCCTATCGGTGATATCCAATGACATGTAGGGCGCGGCTATGTCACATGCTTCCTGCATATCAGACCCTACGCCCTCATATCCGCGTTTCAGCAGCTCGTTCATGACATCGTGTCCCAGTTGACCGCCAACGCCGGTTACGAAAAACTTCATATCAATCTCTCCCGAAACTCTTTCATTCCGATTCGCAGCATTCTCGGCTTTGTAAATTCTTCAAGAGACGCTTTACTAACTGCTTCCAGTAATGAAACTCAAAATAATGATGCCACAGGAACGGACGGCTCCCATTCAGATATTCTTTGTAGAACTGAGCACCGTATTCGTACGCTTCCAAATGATAGTCCATTTCCGGGATCAGATACGGCTCCATGAACCACTGATACCGGTACAAATCCCGATATGACTTCATGTATCCAATAAAACAAGCCCGAAAATACCTATCGGAATAGAATCTGGCATCCGGTGGCAGGAGGCCATTATCTTCCGCAAAATGCTGTAAAATGTCGTTATACCCCATGATAAAAGGTCCGGTCATTGGTACGGTATAGATTGGAATGTTGGCATCAACGTAAGTCGTCTGCAATTCCTTTATACGGTCAACCGGCGGCTGCCAATCGTTAATGAATGCGCATCGCTCCATAATAAGCAGCCTTTGCCCCTGTTTACCGAACAACATGTTCTGAGGCAGTGTTCCGGATACAGTCGCAACAACCTCAGCATTTCGGATATACTGAATCAGTTGAGACAAGGGTATCTTTTCCGGATAAAGAACCGTATAGCCATTCTTTTTAAAGAAATCATCCAGCGCCTCAAATCCAAATTCCAAATCCCTGTGTTTGGGCAAAAGGCTGCGGCTCATATACACTTTTTCAGGAGTGTTCCCCCCCCCACGGACATTTGCTGCTACTGTATCGAATACTCGCAGATATTTGGGAGAATACGCTCCCCATCTGCGAAAAGCCAAATCTGGAACAATCACTTCCCGGTAGGTTGTCGGCTTATTGACAAATTCCAGCTTGTCCCAGATATTCAAGAGCGTGAGAAACTCTTTGTAATTTCCCTTGATTTCTCTTGTCTCGCCCTCGTCCAGAGCAAATACATAGCTATCCACGGAGGAATCATTTTCCAGAAAATACCAAAGCCTGGCAACTCCCTCCACAAGAAAATGTCCCCAATGGTGAATCAGATACCCGCAATAAACAACTTTTTTATCCCTGTATTCCGCGGATTCAAAGGAATTGCACGGTTTGACACAGCACTCCACCGCAGAAATCCCAACGCTGTTCCCATCCTCATCCACAACACCTCCGCAGCCAATCCAACCGAATTGATCCGTTTTCCGCACAGGTAGAACAGTGGCATTCTTTCCCTGCCACACGGAGGGAGTTTCCCGCTTCTCGTAAGCCACCTCATGCTGTTTTTTCAGAGCCGCAGCTTTTTGAGGGCGTAAGTACCGATAATCCACTGTGTACACGCACAGCACCTCCAGGTCTGTTTTTGCCGTTCATTTTCCTATCTCTTTATAAGGCGTCTTATAAACTGCTTCCAGTAGTGGAACTCCAAGTAATGATACCACCGAAAAGGCTTTCTTCGGTTAAGATAATCCCCAAAGTATGCTTGGCCAGCGCGGAACCCTTCGATCAGAGATTCCGTTAAAGGCGCATACCAGTCAAACATGAACCAATTATAGTTGTACAGATCTTCGTAAGCCTTCATATATTTGATAAAGCATTTGCGATAATGCTTTTCCGTCAAAAAGCGACCATCCGGCGGCTGATAGCCGCGGTCAGCGGCAAAATGCTGTAAGCAATCCGTATAACCCATAATAATAGGCCCGGCAAAATCCACGGGATAGATGGGAATATGGGCATCAATATAGGTCACATCCAGATCCATGATCCGGTTGATTCCGACCTGGTTATCCACATTGATGGTCAGCCGCTCCACGATTTCCAGTTTCTGCCCCGGGCGGGCGAATAGCATATTGTGGGGCAGCGAGCCGGAGAGAGACGCCACCACATCGGCGTTGCGGATGTAGGAGATCATCCGGCCGAGCGGCACCTTTTCCGGGTAGAGAATGGTGTAGCCGTTTCTCTGGAAAAAATCGTCCAGCGTGTCAAAACCGGATTCAAAGGGCATTCCCTTCTTGAATTGGCTACGGCTATAGTAGATTTTCGCCGGGCGCTCCCAATTGGGGTCTGGCACCGCATTGTTCGCCACCGTGTCATAGACCTTCAGGAGCTTGGGCGTATAGCGACTGCGGCAGTACAGCCCCAGCTCCGGGACGATGACCTCCCGGTAAGTCGTGGGGGTGTTGATGATCTCCAGATGCTCCCAAATGCCCAGCAGCTCCAGGAATTCCCGGTAATTCGCCCTGATCTCCCGTTCCTCGTTTTCATCCAGGAAGAAAACGTACTTGTCCACTCCGGGGTCATTTTCCAGAAAATACCAGAGACGGGTCACGCCCTCAATGAGAAAATGTCCCCAGTGGTTCACCAGATAGCCGCAGTAAACCACCGTTTCGTCTCGGTATTCCTTCTTTTCCGCGGGATAGGCAAACTGCACCCGGCCTTCGATACCGGAAAGCGGCACGTATTCCCCGTTTTCGTCCACGACGCCGCCTCTGCCAAACAGCAGATTGTCCTCCGCCTGACGGCGCAGGGGAAGAATGGTTGCGTTTTTCCCGCGCCACACGGCAGGGTTCTCCGTAACCGCCAAAGGCTCGTCGTACCACGCTTTCAGCGCCTCTGCCTTTTTGGGGCGCAGGTATTGGTAATCGATACTGTACATTTTTTCAGTCCCTCCGCTGCTTCAGGGTGGGCAGAATCCGGTCTTTGGCACTCAGCCGCAAAGGCGTGCCGTCTGCCAGGGTATAGCCCTCCCCGGACGCAGAGCCGGAATAGCTGCCCACTACCTCCGGCCAGGCCACGGCAATGTCGGGGTCGTTCCAGGCAATGCCCATCTCGTCCTCCGGATGGTAAAAATCCGTCACCTTGTAGCAGAATTCAGCGACATCGCTGAGTACCAGGAAGCCGTGGGCAAAGCCCTCGGAAATATAGAACTGCTTCTTATTTTCCTCCGTCAGCTCCACGCCGTACCATTTCCCATAGGTTTCGGAGCCGGGGCGCACATCGACGGCCACGTCAAAAACGCGCCCCCGAATCACCCGCACCAGCTTCCCCTGGGGATACTTCTTCTGGGTGTGCAGTCCCCGGAGAACGCCCTTTGTGGACATGCTCTGGTTGTCCTGCACGAACACCATATTCAGCCCGGCTTCCTCCATGTCCTTCCGGTTGTAGGTCTCCATGAAGTAACCCCGGTTGTCGCCGTGAACCGTCGGTTCGATGATATATAAGCCCTCAATCGGGCACTTGGATACAGTAATCTGCCCCATTTGAATGCTCCTTATCGGTTCCCATACATTTTTTCATAGTAATCCCGGTACTCGCCGCTGATGATCGTCTCCCACCACGCCCGGTTGTCCAGATACCACCGGATGGTCTTCTGAATCCCGTCGGCAAACTTCGTCTCCGGAAGCCAGCCCAGCTCTCTGTGAATCTTTGTGGGATCGATGGCATAACGCATATCATGCCCCTTGCGGTCAGTGACGTATGTAATCAGGCTCTCGGGCTTGCCCAGCGCCTTGCAGATGATCTTCACAATGTCAATGTTGCGCATTTCATTATGCCCGCCGATGTTGTAGACCTCTCCCACCCGGCCATTGTGGAGAATCCGATCAATGGCCTTGCAGTGATCTTCCACATACAGCCAGTCCCGGACATTCTCACCTGTCCCGTAGACGGGCAGCGGCTTGTCGTTCAGGGCGTTGGCAATCATCAGCGGAATCAGCTTCTCCGGGAAGTGATAGGGGCCGTAATTGTTGGAACACCGGGAAATCGTCACCGGTAAGCCGTAGGTACGGTGATATGCCAGCACCAGCAGGTCGGCACTTGCCTTGGACGCGGAGTAGGGAGAGCTGGTATGGATGGGCGTTTCCTCGGTGAAAAACAGGTCAGGCCGGTCAAGGGGCAGATCGCCGTAGACCTCGTCGGTGGAAACCTGATGGTAGCGGCGGATGCCGTACTTCCTGCACGCGTCCATCAGCACCTGCGTACCCAGAATGTTGGTTTGCAGGAACACCTCAGGATTTTCAATGGAGCGATCCACATGACTTTCGGCGGCGAAGTTCACCACCATGTCGGGATGCTCCTCCTCAAAAAGCCGATACACCCCCTCCCGGTCGCAGATGTCCAGCTTCACAAAGCGGAAGTTGGGGTTATCCATAACGGGAGCCAGCGTGGACAGATTGCCGGCATAGGTCAGCTTGTCCAGGCAGACGATCCGGTAGTCCGGGTATTTGCGGAGCATATGGAAAATGAAATTGGAGCCGATAAAACCGGCGCCGCCGGTCACGATGATGGTCACTTCTCTCCCCCGCTTTCCTTTTTCTTCATGAAGCTCTTGAAACGATCCTCCGCGACCTGCCGCAGATGGCGGCCGTAGGGAGATTTTCCGTAAATTTCGGCCGCCTCCAGCAGCTCATCGCCGGAAATCCAGCCGAAACGGTAGGCAATTTCTTCCGGTGCGGAAATTTTGACGCCCTGCCGTTTTTCCACCATGTGGACAAATTCCGCCGCTTCCAGCAGGCTCTCAATGGTGCCGGTGTCCAGCCAGGCAAAGCCACGTCCCATAAGCTCCACGTCCAACCGCCCCTCTTTCAGATACATTTCATTCAGAGTGGTGATTTCCAGCTCCCCCCGGACGGAGGGCTTCACCTGCTCGGCCTTTTCCGCCACGCCCTTGGGGTAAAAGTACAGGCCGGTAATGGCGTAATTGCTCTTTGGGTTGGCGGGCTTCTCCTCCACGGAGATGACCCGGTCGTTTTCGTCAAACTCCACCACGCCGAAACGCTGGGGGTCGGACACATAGTAGCCGAACACGGTAGCTCTTCCGTTTTCGGCGGTGTCCCTCGCGCTGGCGAGGATGTCGGAAAAACCGTTGCCGTAGAAGATATTGTCGCCCAATACCATGGCGCAGGAATCGTCCCCGATAAATTCCTTGCCAATCAGAAACGCCTGTGCCAGCCCATCGGGCGAAGGCTGGACGGCGTATTGCAGACGGATGCCAAAATGGCTGCCGTCCCCCAGCAGATCCTGAAACCGCGGGGTATCCGACGGGGTAGAAATGATCAGAATATCCCGAATTCCGGCAAGCATCAGGGTGGACAGCGGATAGTAGATCATGGGCTTGTCATAAACGGGAAGCAGCTGTTTGGAGGTGACCTTTGTCAGAGGATAAAGCCGTGTGCCGGATCCACCGGCTAAAATGATACCTTTCATATGCCGATTCCTTTCCCGGGGGTGTTCCCCTATATCGGGTTTATTTTAGCATGTTTTGTCAGAAATGTAAACCGCTATTTGAAGGACGGATAAGTTTCCTTATTACATGTGCAGTCACGGCGAAAAGCCCACGGCGGGTGCGCCATGGGCTAAAAAAGCGTTTTTTCTTCTTCCATCAGGCCGCCGAAATCCTGCAAATCATCCGTGCCGATCAGGTATGCCCCCATCTGTTCCAGCTGGCGGGCAGCCTGACTGCCGTCGCGAAAACAGGCTACAGGACTCCACCCGAAGCGCAGATTTTTAACCGTACCATCCCACGTACCGCCGTGTCCAAAGTCGGACTGGGCGACAAACACCATGCGCCCCAGCGCGTGGATGCAGCGGTTGCGGCTCAGCGCCCGCTGGGTGGAAAACGCGCCGTCAAAATCGTCCTCGCTTAAGTATAGCAGATTCCGCCGTCTGGCCTGTTTACTCAGCTCGTCGGCGACGATGCTGATGACCCGTCCACCGGCGGCAAGGCACGCTTCCTGTGCCGTGCGGTCAGCACCCCGGGCGTTGCCGGAAACCAGCGTCAAGCCTTCCTCCGCCGCCCGGTATCCCACCGCCGCGGCAAATTCCCTGTTCTCCGCCCGCAGCTCCCGGCTTCCCACCAGCGCAACCGCCGGGGTGCTCAGAATGGACAAATCGCCCTTCGCCCACAGGCACCCGGGTGCGTCCATCACAAGGCGCTGCCGCAGAATTCCGGGATAATCCTCGCTGACCCTTGTGACGGGGTTGCAGTCCATTTTTCTTCCCCGGCTCAGGTAGTAGTCCAGCTCCTGGGTATCCGAAAGCAGGGCGCAATACCGCTCCGCCGTCTCCCGGTCGTATCCAAGCTCAATGAAATCCTGCCGCGTCATTTCCCGCTCCGGCTGGGCGCATTCCCTGCCCCGCATCCGCAGCGCCAACATGCGCAGCTGAGCGGTAGAAAGAACCTGACGGTCAGGGTTTCCTAGACGGCTCGTCAGCAGCAGAAAGCCCCTTTCCCGGGGATTCAACGGAATCTCCTTTTGGGCGTCACGGGGGCTTTGACTTCCTCGGGCGACAGATTTCCGTCCTTGTCCATCACCATGGGCTGAATGGTGAAATTGCAGTATTTGCAGATGTCATCCAGTCTGGCCTCCTCCGGGAAATTGCTGACGATGCTCCATGCCACGCCCTTTTTCTTCGCCCGCCCGGTACGGCCAATGCGGTGGACGTAGTACTCGTTCTCCTCCGGCACGTCATAGTTGATAACGCAGTCCACATCGTCCACGTCGATGCCCCGGGAGGCAACGTCGGTTGCGATCAGCACGGCCAGCTTGCCATCCCGATAGCGCTGCATGGTCTTTTCCCGCTGGCTCTGGCGGATGTCGCCGTGGATGCAGTCGCAGTCCAAGCCCGCCCGCTGGAATTCGTCGCAGAGACGCTGGCACATGTGCTTGGTGTTGCAGAAGATCATCACCCGCTCATAGCCCTGACTGCGGATCAGGCGCAGAGACGTCTCCGCCTTTTCCAGCGGCGTGCAGGTAATGCTGAACTGGTCGATGTCCGGGCGGTCTTCCTGCTTTGGCTCCACGGTGATCTCCACCTCGTCCCGCTGGTACATCCACGAAACCGTCATGACCTCCTGAGAGATGGTGGCAGAAAACAGCCCCAGATTTTTCCGGTTCTTCACCTTATCGATAATCCGGGTCACGTCCTTGAAAAAACCCATGTCCAGCATCCGGTCGGCCTCGTCCAGCACTACGGTCTGAATTTTGTCCAGACGGATGGTCTTGCGGTTGTAGTGATCCATCAGCCGTCCCGGCGTCGCAACGACGATCTGGGGCTTGCGCTCCAGCTGCTTGATCTGGCCGCCGATGCCCGCGCCGCCGTACAGCACCGCCACCCGAATGCCCTGAAAATAGGTCAGCAACCCCCGCAGCTCGTCGCCGATCTGGATGGCAAGCTCCCGGGTGGGGGCAAGGATCAGCCCCTGAACGCCCTCGTTGGCCGGGTCGATATGCTCGATCATGGGGATGCCGAAGGCAAAGGTCTTTCCGGTGCCGGTGGGCGCCTTGGCAATGACGTCCCGCCATTGCAGAAAATATGGGATGGCCTCCGCCTGAATGGTGGTGGGATAGCCGTAGCCCTTCTCTTCAAGCGCTTTCAGCATGGCCTCGCTGAGGCCGAGACTTTCAAATGTGACTTCCATGTTTCTCTTTCCCTTTTCCATCGAATTTTTCTTTATTGTATCACTTTTCCCCCATGTTTGCAACTTTTTTTGTTTTCCGATAGCCGATTCGAGAAAACTCTGTTTCAATCTCACGCAAAGGTGGACAAACGGGGATAAATATGGTATATTGTAGGTTATGATAATATGTCCTTGATGTAAGGAGAATACAAATGGGCAAACTAATCGTCATTGAAGGCACGGACGGCTCCGGCAAGTCCACCCAGTTTCGTCTGCTGACCCAGCGTCTGGAAAACGAAAACATTGCCTTTCAGAAAATTGTCTTTCCCCAGTACTCCGAACCCAGCTCCGCGCTGATCCGGATGTATCTCGGGGGCGAGTTCGGCACGAATCCGTTGGACGTCAACGCCTACGCCGCTTCCTCCTTTTACGCCATCGACCGCTACGCCTCCTACAAAAAGATCTGGGGGCAGTGGTACGAACAGGGCGGTCTGGTAGTCTGCGACCGCTATACCACCTCCAACGCCGTCCATCAGGCGTCCAAGGAGCCGGAGGACAAGCGTCAGGAATTTCTCAGGTGGCTGTACGAATTCGAATACGACCGGCTGGGGCTTCCCCGCCCCGACCTGACGCTGTATCTGGACGTCCCCACGGACTTTACGGAGCAGCTGCTGCGCCACCGGGAGCAGGACACCCACACCAGCGCGGACATCCACGAGCGGAACAGCGCCTACCTCGCCTCCTGCCGCCGTGCCGGACGCGCCGCCGCTGAATACTACGGCTGGACAATCATTTCCTGCACGGAAAATGGGAAAATGCGGAGTATTGAGGACATTCACGAAGAAATCTACCGCCATGTGGCGGCATGTCTGGAGGACTGAATATGGTTTACATGTTGCTTGGAACCGGCTTCGAGGAAACGGAAGCCGTCGCCCCTATTGATCTGCTGCGCCGCGCGGGCGTGTCCGTCGCCACCGTGGGCATTGGCGGAAAGGTCATCGTCGGAAGCCACGGCATCCCCGTGACCGCCGATATGGAACTTGGCCAAATGGACTTGACCCAGCTGGATATGATCGTTCTCCCCGGCGGAATGAAGGGCGTCGCGTCCATCAAGGGCTGCCCGGAGGCGCTGGAAGCCGTGCAGTTCGCATGGGAAAACGGCCGGTTCGTCGCCGCCATCTGCGCCGCACCCACCATTCTTGCCATGCTTGGCATCACCGATGGCAGACGCGCCACCTGCTACCCCGGCTGTGAAGGCCAGATGGGAAGCGCTGACATGGTCTGCGCCCCCGCCGTCACCGACGGAAAGCTCATCACCGGCACGTCCGCGGGCTGCGCCGTTCCCTTTGGTCTGGCGCTGATCGCCGCCCTGAAGGGTCAGGCCGCCGCGCAGGCCGTCGCAGAACAGATCGTCATTCGCTGACCTTGGAGGAACACAATATGGACAACAAACAGTTTCCCGAACGGGACGAGGAGGAAATCATTCCCGAAGAGCTGACCTTCCTTCCCGCCGACGAGGAATCGGAGGACGCCGGGGATGTCCCCGCCTCCGAAGACGTAATTGGGGAAGAAACCGCTTCCCAGCCAGAGGAAATCCCCGCAGAGGCGGAAGAACCCGTTGCGGAGGAAACTCCCGTGGCAGAAGACGTTCCCGCATTTGAGGACGATTCCGCCCAAGATGACATCCCCATTTTTGAGGACGTCCCCCCCATTGCGGACGCCCCCGCCCCGGAGGAAATTCCCGCGCCCGATGACACCTCCGAAAAAGGCCGTTCCTTCATGGATCGCATTCCGGACGTGGATGATGGCATGGAAGAATCCTACGATAGCCGGCTCACCGAGCCGGAGATCGGCAGCGAGATCATCCCCGACGAGAGCGCCATGGATTCCCACGGTATGCTGGAGCACGGCGAGGAAGAGCCGCCCTTTGACCCCAGCATTCTGGACGACCCGGACTTGCAGGAGCTGCCGGAGGAACCGGCGGAAACGGAGCCGTCAAAGGACGAGATCGCTGAACAGGAATACCGGGACAGCGACGGTGATTTTGACGCCGCAGAGGATGCCCCCGCCCCGGAAAGAAAAGCGTCCGGTCGTCAGCGCCCCGTCAAAAAGGGACGTCCTAAGAAAACCCGTGGAGAGGGTCTGCTGGGCATCCCCCACATTCTGGTCACCATCGTGTGGCTGGCTCTGATCGTGGTCATCGGCGTCACGCTGGGACGGATGATCTGGGTCTGCGCCGCCGATGTGCTGGCTTTTGGGCGGGAAAACAAGCCCGTCACCATCACCGTTTACGAGTCCGACACCATGGACAGCATCACCGACAAGCTCTACGACGCCGGTTTGATCCGCTACAAGAGCCTGTTCAACTTCTATGCTGACATCTCCCACGCCGAGAAGAAGATTGACCCCGGCATTTACGACCTGAACACCCGGTACGACTATCACGCGCTGGTCAACATGATGTCCGCCAGCTCCACCCGTGAGGTCGTGGAAGACCTGCTGATCCCCGAGGGCTACACCTGCCGCCAGATTTTCGCCCTGCTGGAGGAAAACCGCATCTGTACCGCGCAGGATCTCAGCGCCTACGCCGCCAACGGCGCGCTGAAGGACTACTGGTTCCTTGAAAACGTGACCCGGGGCGACAAATACTGCCTTGAGGGCTTCCTTTTCCCGGATACCTACGACTTCTATAAGAATTCCTCTCCCCGTGAGGTTCTGGAAAAGATGCTGGACAACTTCGACTACCGGTTCAGCGAGGAAATGCGCGCCCAGATCGACACTCTGAACGCCACCGTCACCGACGGCAGCTTCACCGTCCGGGAAGTGACCATTGTCGCGTCCCTCATTGAGAAGGAAACCGCCTCCGCGTCGGAAAGCCCCCGGATCGCCGGTGTTATTTATAACCGTCTGTTCCACTGGGACTACCCCGCCCTGCTGAACATCGACGCCGCCATCATCTACGCGCAGGACGGCGTGTCCGACCACATCGACACCAGTCTGGACAGCCCTTACAACACCTACCTTCACGTGGGTCTGACGCCCACGCCCATTGCGAACCCGGGTCTTGCCAGCCTGCAGGCCGCGCTGAATCCCGAATCCCACAACTATTATTACTACGTGCTGAATCCCGCCACCGGCGCCCATCAGTTCTCCACCACACAGGAGGAGCATGAGCAGTATCGCGCGCAGTTTGCTGCTGCCGCCGCTGCCGCTTCCACACAGTCGGAGGGCGAATGAGAAAGCTGGAATTGCTCAGCCCCGCCGGGGACATGGAGCGGCTGGAAATGGCTGTAGCTTACGGCGCAGACGCGGTGTATTTTGCCGGAACAAGCTTTGGAATGCGCTCCTTCGCGGGGAATTTCTCCCCCGAGGAGCTGCCCAAGGCAGTGCGGTACGCCCATGACCACGGCGTCAAGTGTCACGTCACCGTGAACACCATGCCAAGAAATGACGAAATCGTCCGGCTGCCGGAATATCTGGAGCAGCTGGACGACGCCGGGGTGGACGCCCTGATCGTGGCCGACCTGGGCGCATTCACCCTCGCCGGGAAATATGCCCCGCACTGCGAGCGGCATATTTCCACCCAGCAGTCCATCGCCAATTACGTCTGCGCTCAGGCGTGGTTTGATCTGGGCGCGAAGCGGGTGGTTTTGGCGCGGGAGTGCAGTCTGGAAGAAATCCGCGTCATCCGTCAGAAGGTCGATCCCGCGCTGGAAATCGAGACCTTTGGCCACGGCGCCATGTGCGTCAGCTACTCCGGCCGGTGCCTGCTGAGCAACTACATGACGGGACGCGACAGCAACCGGGGCGCCTGCGCCCAGCCCTGCCGGTATCAGTACGCCCTGATGGAGGAAAAGCGACCCGGGGAGTATTTTCCGGTTTTCGAGGACGAAAAGGGTACTTACATCTTAAATTCCCGGGATATGTGCATGATCGACCACCTGAATGACCTGATGGACGCAGGCGTGGACTGCATCAAAATTGAGGGCCGGGCAAAATCCGCCTACTATGCCGCCATCGTCACGGGAGCCTATCGCCACTGCATCGACGATGCCGCCGCTGGCAGAGAGCTGGACCCCGTCTGGCGGGACGAGGTGGATCACATCTCCCACCGCATCTACTCCACCGGCTTCTATTACGGCGAGCCGGGGCAATACGTAGCTTCCTCCCGGTACATCCGGGAGTGGCAGATCGTGGCGAAGGTAGAATCCTGCGACGAAAACGGACTGGCGGTGTGCCGCCTGAACAACAAATTCCGCTCGGGAGACGCGCTGGAAGTCGTCGGCCCCGACGTGCGCCCCTTCCCCATCACCGCTCCCATCATGGCCGATCTGGAAGGCAACCCGGTAGAAGAACCGCGAACCCCCCAGATGAAATTCACCATCCAGCTGCCAAAGGCCGTCCCGCCCATGAGTATGCTCAGAAGAAGCGTTGACCTGTCGGCAAAGTAAAAATTTATGCGCCTGCCATTTCATAATG
>HF988033.1:26536-28645 GCA_000434635.1 Firmicutes bacterium CAG:110
AGAATCTCCTTTTGTTTGGTCGAACAGGTTATTTCGCCACTCCAACTGTCAGTTCTTGAGGCTTTGCAGCGGCGCGGGAATTCTGCCGCCGCGGGCTATGAAGTCCTCGCTGGCCTTGTCGTGCACCGGCATCACCGGGGCGCTGCCCAGCAATCCGCCCATTTCCACCCGGTCGCCTACGGTCTTGCCGGGGGCGGGGATGATACGCACGGCGGTGGTCTTGGTGTTCACCATGCCGATGGCCGCTTCGTCCGCAATGATGGCGGAAATGGTCGCCGCAGAGGTATCGCCGGGGACCGCGATCATGTCCAGTCCAACAGAGCAGACACAGGTCATGGCTTCCAGCTTGTCAAGGCACAGCGTGCCGCCCTCGGCGGCGGCGATCATGCCCTCGTCCTCGGACACGGGGATAAACGCGCCGGACAGGCCGCCCACATGGTTGGACGCCATGACGCCGCCCTTTTTCACCGCGTCGTTCAGCATGGCAAGGGCAGCCGTGGTGCCGTGGGTGCCGCAGACCTCCAGCCCCATTTCCTCCAGAATCCGGGCAACACTGTCTCCCACGGCGGGAGTGGGCGCAAGGCTCAAATCCACGATTCCGAAGGGTACGCCCAGACGGCGGGACGCTTCCTTGCCCACCAGCTGACCCATACGGGTAATCTGGAAAGCGGTCTTTTTGATGGTTTCGGCCACCACGTCAAAGGGCTGACCCTTCACGTTCTGCAAAGCGTGGTACACCACGCCGGGGCCGGAAACGCCCACATTCAGCACGCACTCCGGCTCGCCCACGCCGTGGAACGCACCGGCCATGAAGGGGTTATCCTCCACGGCGTTGGCGAACACCACCACCTTGGCGCAGCCAAGGCCGTCGTTATCCGCAGTCAGCTCGGCGGTTTTCTTGATAATGCGACCCATTTCCGACACGGCGTCCATATTGATGCCCGCTTTGGTAGAGCCAACATTCACGCTGGCGCACACCCGCTCGGTGGCAGCCATGGCCTCGGGGATGGAGCGGATCAACTTCCAGTCTCCCGTGGTGCAGCCCTTCTGCACCAGAGCGGAAAAGCCGCCGATGAAGTTGACGCCGCAGGTGATCGCCGCCGCGTCCAGCGTTTTTGCGATCTCCACATAGGAATCTGTCTCGCAGGAACCGGCCACGATGGAGATGGGTGTGACGGAAATCCGCTTGTTGACAATGGGAATTCCGAATTCCTTCTCGATGTCCTCGCCGACCTTCACCAAATCTTTGGCGCAGCGGGTGATCTTCCGATAAATCTTATCGCAGCAGGTCTTCAAATCCGGGTCGCAGCAGTCCAGCAGACTGATGCCCATGGTGATGGTTCGGATATCCAGATGCCGCTTGTCGATCATATCCTGGGTTTGCAGGATGTCCTTCTGATTCAGCATGGTCTGTCCCTCAAATCCGGTGCATGGCTTCAAAGATGTCCTCACGCTGCACGCGGATGGACAGTCCCATTTCCTTGCCGATCTCGTCCATGCGGGTGACAAGCTCTCCCAGCGGCACATTGCACGCGGAGACCTCCGTCGCCATCATCATGGTGAAATAGCCCTGCATAACGGTCTGGCTGATGTCCAGAACGTTGACATTGAAATCCGCCAGGGCGGTGCAGACACCCGCGATGATGCCCACCCGGTCTTTTCCGACTACGGTTACGATTGCTTTCATCTTTTTCTCCTTCCGTCCGGGACTGCGGCCTGCGCCCGTCCACCGGACTGTCAAATATGGGGATTATACCTCGTAATCTGCTGCCACCCGGCTGTCCAGCAGGTGGAAGAAATGGGTCTTGGCCTCCTGATGCAGGGGATGCA
Organism: Firmicutes bacterium CAG:110; assembly: GCA_000434635.1. GTDB lineage: Bacteria > Bacillota > Clostridia > Oscillospirales > Oscillospiraceae > Faecousia. Next base: position 28,367 of record HF988033.1, read on the forward strand.
CGGCATAATTTTCCAGCGTTTCCCGGCTTTCAAACTCGGAATACAGAGCGTAATCCATGCCGTTGAACGCCTGACGGATCTCCAGATGCAGCAGACCCGGAATCTTTCCCACCAGCGGCTCCAGAACGGACGCGATCAGCTTCACGGCCTCGGTCTTGTCAACGCCCTCTTTCAGGGTGTACAGCACGATATGCTTTACCATAATTATCCTCCTTATATGAGTTTTTAATAAAACGCTTAAAAGCGTTTCATTAGGCCGCAGGATTGCGGCCAGCAGCC
>HF988034.1:0-3904 GCA_000434635.1 Firmicutes bacterium CAG:110
AATTTCTCAATCCTCTTGAGAACCGCCGAAAAATGTGCTATAATCCAGGAAACACAGAAAGGGTTTCAATATGGAACAAAAAGTCATTCTTTTCGACCTGGACGGTACTTTGACGGATTCCGGCGAGGGTATTATCAACTGCGTCGTCTTTGCGCTGGAGCATTACGGCCTGCCCGTCCCTTCAAAAGCGGAGCTGCGCAGCGTCGTAGGGCCTCCCCTCCATGATACTCTGGCGCGGTACGGCGTTCCAAAGGAGAAACTGGACGAGGCCGTGACCGTTTTCCGCAGCCGCTACAACCCCATCGGCATTTATGAAAACGTCCCTTACCCCGGCATCCGGGAAGCGCTGGAAGAGCTGAAGCGTGAAGGGTACAAGCTCTGTGTCGCCACCTCTAAGCCGGAGGAAATGGCGAACCGGGTCCTGCGGCATTTTGACCTTGCCGGCTACTTTGACACGGTCTGCGGCGGCACTCTGGACGAGTCCCGGTCTTCCAAAAGCGAGGTCATCGCCTATCTTCTGGAGCAGAACGGCCGGGCGGACAATATGCTCATGGTTGGCGATACCAAATTTGACGTGATCGGCGCGGCTGCCCACGGCATTCCCACCATCGGCGTCGCTTGGGGCTACGGCGAGACGGCGGACATGGAAGCCGCCGGGGCAAAGGCCATTGCCCAGACCCCTGAACATCTTGTGGAGCTGCTCAGGGAAATGTGATTGGAGGAATTTCTATGGAATTGCGTGCTTGCGTTGATGCGTTAAAGCCCCAGCTTCTTTCCACGCTGCGGCAGAATATTCAAATCCCCAGTGTTCAGGGCGAAGCGGAGGATGGCGCGCCCTACGGTGCTTCCGTCCGGGAAAGCCTTGTCCATGTGCTGGACACCGCCCGGGAGTTGGGCTTCCGCACGGAAAATATGGACGGTCATCTGGGCTGGTGCGAATACGGCGAGGGCGACGAAATGGTCGCCGTCCTGGGGCATCTGGACGTGGTCCCCGCCGGGGACGGCTGGAGCTGTGACCCCTTCGGTGGAGAACTGCAGGACGGGAAAATCTGGGGCAGAGGCACCACGGATGACAAAGGCCCCGCCGTTGCCTCCCTGTTCGCTCTGGCCGCTCTGCGGGATTCCGGACTCCCCATCCGCCGCCGTATCCGTATCCTGTTCGGCTGCAACGAGGAAGCCGGTTCCGACGATATCAAATACTACCTTGCAAACGGCGGTGAGATACCCGTCATGGGCTTCACCCCGGACGGCGAATATCCGGTCATCAACGGCGAAAAGGGCATTATCAATGTGACCTTTTCCCACGCCAATGTTCAGACCGGCGACGTCCGTCTCCTGTCCATTCACGGCGGAACTGCCCCCAACGTCGTTCCGGCGCACGCCTGTGCCAAGCTGGCCTGTCCCCGGGAGCTGGCGCAGCGTCTTGCGAATCTCAGCGCCCCGCAGGTGCGGTTCACTGCCACGGATTATGGCCTTTTTGTGGAGGCCGAAGGCGAAAGTGCCCACGGCAGCACCCCGGAGCTGGGGAAAAACGCCATTGGCCGTCTGCTGCTGGCGCTGGACACCCTGCCACTGAGCGGGGAGGTCGCCAACGCGGTACATTTTCTGGCGGCGACCCTCGGCATGGAAACCGACGGCGCTTCCGCCGGGATTGCCCTCCATGACGCGGTTTCTGGCGGTCTGACGCTGAATCTCGGTGTGATCAACGGCGACGAGCACCGCCTGTCCCTGAAAATCAACTACCGCTATCCGGTCACAAAAGGCTACGCCGACTGCGCCCCCATTCTGAACGGAAAATTTGCAAGCGCCGGGTTTACTCTGGACTCCGAAGTCCACAAGGCCAAGCTATATGTCCCTGAGGACAGTCCCCTTGTCTCCACCCTGCTGCGGGTCTACCGGGAGCAGACCGGGCTGGAAGATCAGCCAAAATCCATCGGCGGCGGCACCTATGCCAAGGCGCTGCCCAACATCGTGGCCTTCGGCCCCATTTTCCCCGGTGAGGAAGTCCGGGAGCATAAGCCGGACGAGTACATCTCGGTGGACAGCCTGATGCGCAACGCGCAGATCATTGCTGCCGCCATGTACGAAATGGCAAAATGACGAATTTCTCAATCAAAAACTATAGAAGGTGACCAATATGAAAATCACAAGTGTCCGTTTGGGGCGCATCAGCGTTCCTCTGCGCACCCCCTTCAAAACCGCTCTGCGCAGTGTCAGCAGCGTGGAAGATGTCATCGTAGAAATCCACACCGACTGCGGCGCCGTGGGCTACGGCGAAGCCCCTCCCACGGGCGCCATTACCGGCGACACCACCGGCGCGATCATCGGGGCCATTCAGGATCACATCGCCAAGACCATTATCGGCCGGGACGTGGACGAGCTGGAGCCGCTGCTCCAGTCGGTGCAAAAGTGTATCGTGGGCAATTCCAGCGCCAAGGCTGCCGTTGACATGGCGCTGTGGGATCTGTACGGGCAGCTGTACAATATCCCCGTTTACAAGCTTCTGGGCGGCGGGCGGAAGCAGATCGTCACCGATATCACCATCTCCGTCAACGACCCGGACACCATGGTCAGCGATTCCCTGAAAGCCGTTGCCCGTGGCTATGACTGCCTGAAAATGAAGGTCGGCGTAAACCCGGAGCTGGACGTCGCCCGGCTCAGCGCCGTGCGCAATGCCGTTGGCAAGGACATCGTTATCCGCATCGACGCCAATCAGGCATGGACGCCCAAGCAGGCCGTGAAGATTCTGAATAAGATGCAGGAGCTTGGTCTGGACATTGAGCTTGTGGAACAGCCCGTAAGCGCCCACGACTTTGCCGGACTGAAATACGTCACCGACCGGAGCTATGTGCCGGTGCTGGCGGACGAGGCCGTATTCTCCCCGGAAAACGCCATGACCATTTTGCAGATGGGCGCGGCTGACCTCATTAACATCAAGCTGATGAAGTGCGGCGGCATTTACAACGCCCTGAAAATTGCCTCCGCGGCGGAAGTGTTCGGCGTGGAATGCATGATCGGCTGTATGCTGGAAGCAAAGATTTCCGTCAATGCCGCCGTGCATCTGGCCTGCGCCAAAAACATCATCACGAAGGTGGACCTGGATGGCCCGGTGCTGTGCAGGGAAGACCCGATTCTCGGCGGGGCTGCTTTCGACGAGAAGATCATCACCGTCGCCGATGCGCCGGGACTGGGCATTCAGGGCATCGACCAGAAATACCTGACCTACATAGACTGATTTTTCTGTGAGATACGAAAAGAGGACGCTCAGGCGTCCTCTTTCAGTTTTTTGTGGATATAATCCCGTGCCTGCCCCGGCTCCAGATGCAGAACGATGGAAATTTCACCGATCAGAAGCTTCTCCGCGTCGTGGAGAAAATTTTCGTCGCACAGGTGAATCTTTCTCCCAGAGGCGCTCTGGTCGGCCTTGTGGCGGTAAAGTGTATGTACCATGCGCATGATTTTTTTGCGGTCGCCGCTGCCGATCAGCTCCCGGTAAGTTTGCTTCCGCTGGTTTTCCTCCCGAATCCACTCGCCGGTTTTCACATTCTCTGACGTGATCATCGCTTCCAGTTCCTCTTTGGAAAGAATGGGCTGAAGCTTCGCCATAGCGGCGGCATTCTGCGTCGGCACCAGAAACCGGGAATTCCCGTTGGACAGCGGTTCCAACGCCAGATAATTCAGCCGCTTTTTATCGACCAGCCGTTCCTCTTCACTCACCACGCGGCAAACACCGTGCATACCGTAAACGACCAATTCCCCTACCTGATACATTTTTCCCATCCTTCCAAAACCGCCGCATTTTTTCACCCATAATAATATTATAGCACAAAAATGCCCCAATTTCACATAGGGAAAAATCCCAAAATTTTCACCGTTTTTTTCGGTCAACATGCGAAAAAATGCC
>HF988034.1:3946-7374 GCA_000434635.1 Firmicutes bacterium CAG:110
CGCAGCGTGAACTGCGGCGGCATTTCTACGGTCAGATCGTCTCGATTTTGATGGTGTTGGTGTTGCCGTGCTGGCCGTTGATGGGGCCGCCGGTGAGAAGGATATTGTCGCCCGGTTTCAGATGCAGAACATCCACGGCGGCCTTCTGGGCGTAGTAGAACATCACGTCCATAGTGGGGAATTCATCCGCCATTACCGGGGTCACGCCCCAGCTCATGGACAGCCTGCGCCAGATCTTCCGGTCGGTGGTCATGCCGATAATGTCCACCGGGGTGCGGAACCGGCTGACCAGCATAGCGGTCTTACCGGACACAGAGCAGACCACAATGGCCTTGGCGTTGACGTCGATGGCCATGGAGCATACCGCGTGGGACAGGCAGTCTAAGTTGTTCTGACCGTTGTACTCCGTTTTCAGGAACAGGGACTTATAGCCGGTGTGCTGCTCGGTGTATTCGGCGATCTCCGCCATGGCCTTGACCGCCTCCACGGGGTATTTGCCGGCGGCGGATTCTCCGGAAAGCATGACGCAGGAGGTGCCGTCGTAAACGGCATTGGCCACATCCGTAATTTCCGCACGGGTGGGACGGGGATTCTGGATCATGGATTCCAGCATTTCCGTAGCAGTGATGACCCGCTTGCCCAGCATCCGGCACATTCGGGTCAGCTTTTTCTGCACGGATGGCACTTCCACATAGGGGATTTCCACACCCAGGTCGCCCCGGGCGATCATAATGCCGCCGCAGACGGAGCAGATTTCCTCCACATTGTCCACGCCGGAACGGTTCTCGATTTTTGCCACGATCTCAATGTCCTCGCCGCCGTTTTCGTCCAGCAGCTTGCGGATATCCAGAACATCCTGCTTCGTGGAGACAAAGGACGCCGCCACATAGTCCACGCCGTGGGCGATGCCGAACAGAATATCCGATCTGTCCTGCTGGGAAATATAGGGGCCGGACATGACCTTGTTGGGGAAGGACATGCTCTTGCGGTCGCTGAGCGTGCCGCCTGCCAGACATTTGCAGTGGATTTCGGTGCCCTCAATGCTTTCCACTTCAAACCGGACGATGCCGTTGTTCACCGTTACGGTGTTGCCGGGCTTCAGGTCCTTGTGGAGATTCTTATAATTGACGCTGACCTTCGTCTCGTCCCCTGCCACGTCCTGGGTGGTAAAGGTGAAGCTGTCCCCCGTTTTCACTTCCACCTTACCGGAAGCAAATGTTCCGATGCGGTACTCCGGGCCTTTGGTGTCCAGCATGATAGCGATTGGCAGCCCCAGCTTCTGACGTACCCGCTTAACCAGCTCGATTTTTCGCTCGTGTTCGGCATGGGTGCCATGGGAAAAGTTCAGCCGCGCAACGTTCATGCCGGCAAGGCACATTTGGGTCAGCGTTTCCTCATTTTCACTGGCGGGACCGATGGTACAGATGATTTTTGTTTTGCGCATAAACAGTCCTCCTGTTGTGGGGGCGCAGTGACTTCTTTTGGTACGCCCTGATATCTACTTCTGCTTCCGCCATATTCTACCACACCCCTTCTCTGCCGTCAACGTAAAATCCGGTAAAGGAGATTTATGTGGATGGTTCAGAAAACCAGCTCCACGGAATAGTGCCGCAGCCAGAAGTCGATCTGGCACAGATAGGCAATGGTCTGGGGGCGGCGCATCAGCTGACCGTACCACGGCCACTGCGTCTCCCGGTGCAGCAGCTTCTTCACTTCCTCCGCCGAGACCAGCTGCCAGAGTGGCGCGGCGGGGTCGTCCAGAATGGTTTGCAGGCGGGTTTCCATAAGCTGCTCGTACCGGGGGTCAAAGGTCTTGGGGTAAGGACTCTTTTTTCTGTGCAGCACCGGCTCCGGCAGAAGTCCCTCCACTGCGCGGCGCAGGAGCCCCTTTTCCTGCCCCTGATAGTCCTTAAATTCCCATGGGACGCCGTACAGGTATTCCGCAATCCGATAGTCACAGAAGGGCACGCGGACTTCCAGCGAGTGGTACATGCTCATCCGGTCTTTCCTGTCCAGCAGCGTCTGCATAAACCAGCGGAAATTCAGGTTCACCATCTGCTTCATCCGCCGCTCCTGATCGGAGGTGCCGGGGAGAATATCGCTTTCCCGGCAGGTCTGGTTGTAGACGTCCATCACAAATTCCGCCGGGTCGAGGGTGATCGCGGGCGTCAGGATCGCCGCCCGATCCATCGTATTCTGCGCCCATGGGAATCCCTCTCTGGCACGGACCTCCGGGTCACGATACCATGGATAGCCGCCGAAAATCTCGTCGGCGCATTCCCCGGACAGGGCGACCTTCACCTTCTGCCGGATCTCCCGGCAAAAAGCCAGCAGGGAAAAATCCACGTCCGCCATTCCCGGCAAATCCCGGGCAATGGTGGCTTCCTCCAGCGTCTGCGCCAGCTCGTCGGCGCCGAGGATCGTCCAGTGGTGGTCGGTCTGCAAGGCGTCTGTCATCAGACGGATGTAGCTGCTGTCGGAATTGGGCTGGAACTTGTTCGCCTGAAAATATTTGTCGTTGTTCTGGTAATCCACGGAGAAGGTTTTCAGCCGCTCCCCTCTCTGTGCCATTTCCCCGGCACAGACGGCGGTGATGATGCTGGAATCCAGTCCACCGGAGAGAAACGTTCCGATGGGAACGTCGGACACCATCTGCCGCCGGATGGCATCCGTCACCAGAAAGCGCACCTTCTCCACCGTTTCGTCGAAGGAATCCCGGTGTTCCCTGTCCATCAGTTTCCAGTACCGGCACAGGCGCAGCTCGCCGTCGGCAAAATATCCGCAGCACCCCGGTTCCAGCTCGGAGATTCCCCGGAACACCCCACTTCCCGGCAGCCGCCCCGGCCCCAGAAGAATCAGCTGGGCAGCACCGTTTTCGTCCAGTTCCGCCCGGACGGTTGGGTATGTCAGAATCGTCTTGATCTCCGAAGCAAACAGCAGACCGCCGTCATGCTTCTTATAAAACAGGGGCTTTACCCCGATCCGGTCGCGGGCAAGAAACAGCCGCCCCCGTCGCTTTTCCCATACGGCGAAAGCAAAAATCCCGTTCAGCTTTTCCACACACTCCGCCCCAAACTGGGCATAGGCATGGAGCAGCACCTCCGTGTCGGAATGCCCCAGAAAGCTGTGTCCAAGGACGGACAGTTCCCCGCGCAGCTGCTCCGTATTATACAGCTCCCCGTTATATACCAGCGTGTACTCCTCCCCTGCCCACGCAAGGGTCATGGGCTGACGGCCGCCCTCCGGGTCAATAATGGCAAGCCGCCCGTGGAGCAGCGTACACCCCTTTTCCCGATACACGCCCCGGTCGTCCGGCCCCCGGCGGTGCATCGTTTCCAGCATTTGGCGAACGGTTTTCTCCGATGCCGGAAGGTTTATCATTCCGCTGATGGCGCACATATTCACCACATCCTTTTCCTAAGATATCT
>HF988035.1 GCA_000434635.1 Firmicutes bacterium CAG:110
AGTACTCTATTGCCTTATCCTTCGCTTCGGAATACTGACCAGCCTGCCGAAGCTGCTCCGCTTCCTCAATATTGCTTTCCTGCCACCATGTGGGAATGGAATCCTGCATACTGGCCAGAAATTCGTTGTTCCCCCACAGAGAAATCGCTTCGTTAACCAGATCAATGGCTTTTTGGAACTCCTTTGCCGCTACCGCGTCATCAATTTCCTGATTCAGCGAGCGCATACCGTCATTGACGATCTCGTTCATTTTTGAAGATGCCGTTTCATAATTGCTGTCTTCTTCGATCACGTTCTGAAGAAGCATATAGGCGGTCAGATAGTCTTCCCCCGCAACTGCGTCCATTGCGTCCTCGTAGGCCTGCTTGGACAGGATGAGGTCATTGAGCTTGGAAAGGATCTTCCGCGTGTAGGAGCTGGAATCCATATCCATGGAATAGACCGTGGAAGCAAAAGCCTGCGCCTCGGCCGAAGATACTTTCCCGCTGTTAAGATCATCGTACAGCCCCTCTATGTAGGTCTGCAGGGCGTCCTCCAGATCAAATTCCTTTTCGGAATTGCCGGCTATCTTTTCAAGATACAGCTGGTTGGCCTCGTCCACATTTCCCGCTTTGATGTTTTTCATGACGCTGCCCACGCTTCCGCAGCCGCTGAGCAGGAACAAACAGCAGGCAAGTACCAATGACAGTATTTTTTTCTTCATCAAATGACCCTCTCTTCTGAATATTTTTCTGTCTGAGTTGTGTGCGGGTGGATGATAAAGTACAGTTTATCGACCACGCAAAATACGACGATTTATGACTGATTTAAGTATAATCTGTTAACAAAAATTTTTCAAGTAGTAAATGGGTTTTTAATTGTAGATTTTAGTACGTGTAGTAGTCAAGAA
>HF988036.1 GCA_000434635.1 Firmicutes bacterium CAG:110
GAAAAGCCGCCTGCAGGCGGCAAGCCCCTTGCCCCCAAAGGCCACAGCCTTCGGGGACAAGATAGCCTGATTTATCGTCTTCTGCTCTTGGTGCGGTGATCCGCACGCATGGAGGAGAGCTTGTTGTCGGACTCGGACATGAACGCCTTCAGCTTTTCCTCAAACAGCTGGTCAGCCGTCTTGGGGGCGGCGGGCTGCATGGGGGCGCGCTGGGGGCGGTTCTGCGCCGGGGCGGAATTTTCCCGCCGGTAGCCGCCGTCCTGACGGGGCGCGCCGCGGTAGTTCCCGTTCCGATTTCCGCCGTTCTCACGCTGGGGCTTGGGTTCCAGACGCTTGATGGACAGGTTGACCTTGCCGTTTTCCAGACCAATGACCATGACCTTCACGTCCTGGCCCTCGGTCAGGTGCTGCCGGATATCGCTGACGTAGGCATTGGCGACCTCGGAAATATGTACCATGCCTGTCTTTCCCTCCGGCAGGGAGATGAATGCGCCGAAATTGGTGATAGACTTGACTTTACCCTCTAAAATGGCTCCAACGGTTAACTCCATAGTATGCTGTGATTCCTCCATCTATTTTCAGTTAATGATGCACAAGGTTAAGACTGCGGCTGTAGATCCAGAATAAGGGTATTGGGGTCAGCCAGCCCCAGCTCGCTTCTTGCGATATCCTCTACGCTCTTCACCGAGCCCAGCTCGCCAATTTTTTCCTCCAGCTCGCTGTTCTGATGTTCCAGAGCGGCGGCCTCGTCCCGCAGCTCTCCGGTCCGCGCCTGAATGCCGGTGTGTACCCACCTCAGAGCTGCCAGCGCCGCCATAGAGAATACGATAAGCACTGCCACGATAATCTTCAGTGCCAGCGAGCCTGACCGGAAAATCACTTTTCCCCTGCGTTTCTGTTCCAATGGGTTCACCTCTTCGTTTTCGCCGTTTTTCCCGACGATGATTCCACTTTATTGTAACCCATTTTTTCGCAGATGCAAATAAAATTTTTGCAAATTCGGAAAATTTTTTTGCGGGCAGCAGCGCAAAGCCCAGGATTGCCCTGACGAATTTCCAGAATCCGGAAAAAATGGGTGCGATCAGGCTGCCGAACGCCAGATCCCAGACGATCCCCCCCGCCAGCAGCCCGACGGAATACCCCAGCCGCAGGTCGCCCCTGCACACACGAAAGCTCATAATCAGCCAGACCCAGACGCAGCCTGTCAGAAACAGCGCGTCCGCGGCAAGAGTATACCGTGGACGCAGGGGACGTAAGAATTCGTAATACACCCCCAGCGCTGCCCCCAGCAGGCAGCAGCACACGAATCGGTGTGCAGCCAGCGCGGGGGCGGTCATCCGAACAGACGGCGCTTCCAGCCGGCTGCCTGCCTCGGTTCCTCGTAGGCCAGCGCGGAAACACTGCCGTCCACCTCCACCTGCCCGCCCTCCAGTGACAGGGTTTTCAGCTGCAATTCCTTTCCTTGCACGATCAGCGTCCCCAGAGAGGTCTGCAGCACCACCGCCGTATCGTCAAAGCTGACCACCTCTGTCACCCCGGTCATGGTCAGCTGCCGCCGCTCATTCAGACAGAGCTTGTGGGGCATATGCTCATCCGCCATAGCCATCCCTCCTTGCCTTGCCATACGCTATGCCTTAGGCGGCGGGAATATGCCGCATTTTTTATTTTGCTATGCTTTTGCACAGCAAAAAGCAGCCAGAACGTTTTCCGCGTTCTGGCTGATATCATCGCTAGTTCTCCATCTGTTTTCCCAAAAAACCGGCAGCGGTCTTGACCAGCCCCTGATCCGCTTCCTGCAGGGGACTGTCGTTTTCCCCCAGAAGCAGCAGCACGCAGCCCATAAGGTCGCCCTGAGACAAAATCGGCGCGGCGGCGCCAAGGTGGTATTTCTCCTCCCCGTCGGCCGCCAGAATGGGGGCGTCCCCGTTTTTGTAGAGGTAATTTTTCCGCTGTTCCATGAGCTTTTCCAATTCCGGCGAATTGGGTTTGTCCATCAGCTCCCGCTTGGGGATACCGTAAAGGGCGATAATGCTGTCCCGGTCGGTCACCGCGGCGATATGCCCGGTAGCGGACCCGATGGACTCACACATCTGGGCAGCGAACTCCTGCAAGTCGCCCATAGGGGAATACTTACGGAAGATCACGCCCCCGTCTTTCTCCGTATAAATCTCCAACGGGTCGCCCTCGCGGATACGGAGGGTTCTTCTGATCTCCTTCGGAATGACGATCCTGCCCAGATCGTCTACCCGTCGCACAATGCCTGTTGCCTTCATAATTCTCTTCTCCTTTGAAGCGCGTGACGCGCGGTTTGCTCCTGTAGAAGTATTTGCAGGAAAAGGGGAATTATGTATGGGTGCTGCGGCAATCTTCTTCTCCGGATGCGTCAGTTTTAAGGCAATACCGCACAGAAAGAAGTGCCAAATACCGCCGAGCGTGATATAATAAACTTATGGATAAACAGATGACAATTTCCGCATTCAGCGACGAACTGGCGCAGGTGCGGACGAAGAAAAAGGAAATTCAACTGCTCGATAAAACTCATTTCGCGCCTGCATTTTCCGTTGTATAAAGGGTGCAAGAACGGCAATCGTTCAAGCCAGGTTCTCCTTTTATTGTCACCACGTTCTGTTTTCGTCATAGCACGTCAGGAGAACAATATCCAGTGTTCTTATCATAACTGTTTTCCACTCACCACAAATGAGCCGCAGTCATGACGTAACACTTGGTGTAAACCACCCTTTATAAATTACATCATGAAAGAAAATGCCTTACAGGCTAAAAATAAGGAATTCTTAACCTCTCCGAAAAGACTTCCTAAAAATGCCGTGGTATAATGGGGAAAGTCAAAAAGGATGTGGTTATGATGAAAACGAAACAGCGGGCGGTGATCGCCGTAGCCGTCATTGTGCTTCTCGCGGCGGCGGTTCTGGGCGCGAAGCCCGCGTACAACCTGTACCGGGACATCTCCTTCTATCACGGAGAGCGCACAGAGGCGGAGAAAACGGTGAAAGCCTTTGCCGAGGAACAGGGCATCTCCTACGGCGAATATCCCCAGAGCCTGATCGACCTTTACGAGCGCAACCCCGAGACGAAGGATTTTGTGCTGAACTACCCCTTCCGGAAGGACACGGGGGTCGATCTCAGCGTCTGGAAGGACAGCCGGACCGTGCCGCTGTTTTTGCAGTGGGACCCCATGTGGGGCTACGAAAAGTACGGGAAGGGATTTATCGCGGAGACCGGCTGCGGCCCAACCTGCCTTGCCATGGTGGGCTACTACCTTACCGGCGACGAAAACATGAACCCCCGGCAGGTCGCCCGGTTTGCCCAGGAAAACGGCTACTATTCCCGGGGCAGCGGTTCCTCCTGGACGCTCATCAGCGAGGGCAGTGAAGGACTGGGGCTGAAAGCCACGGAAATTCCGCTGGTCAAGAAAAAGATGGTGGACGCGCTGGAAGCGGGCAAGCCCATCATCTGCGCCATGCGGGAGGGGGATTTCACCACCACGGGACATTACATCGTCCTGCGGGGCGTGAAGGACGGCGAATTTCAGGTCAATGACCCCAACAGCGTGGTCAATTCCGAAAAGCTGTGGAGCTACGAGCAGATCGAGGGACAGATCCGGAACCTCTGGGTCATGGAAAAAGCGTAAAATCATTGAAAAGGCCGTGCCGCAAGGAATTTCCTCAGCGGCACGGCGTTTTTTATTATTGTGTGTCCTTCTGACGGCAGGCATAAATGTAGGCGTTTTTGTAATCGCCCATTTCCCGGTAGCAGATCTCCAGCTCCCGGAGGACGTTGTACTCCCCCTCGGCGGCGAGAAAGCATCTTGCCGCTTCCGGGAATTCTTCCAGCGCCATGTGGCATTTCCCCCGGAGGAAGTTCCAGCAGGGGGCGGTGCGGTCTTCCGCCCCGTCCAGAAGGTGGGCGGCGCGTTGGACGTCTCCCCCGGCGAGTGCCGACGCGGCCTGCACGGTCAGCGCCTCGTCCAGACCGGGCAAATTAACGACCTGCCCCGGAATGCGGGCAAGGAGCAGACATCTGCGTTGCTCCAAGTCTTCGGAGTAATAGGCCGCATCCTTCCCCAGAGCGGCGACGGCTTCCAAAAGTTCCAGAGCGTATGGCTCCCGCCCATCTCCGATGGCTTCTTCGGCGAGGTGGAGCCGGACGAGGATTTCCAGCAGCTGCCGCTCCCGGTCGTAAATTTCATCCGGGGCGCGGTACTGCGCCAGCGCCCGCATTGCCCCGGCATAATCTTTCCCGTCAAACAGCTGCCGGACAGCGGTCATGATCTCCTGATTAGGCGAACAAACGGTATCTTCTTCCAGAAAATAACTCACGGGCTTGCCCAGCCGCGCAGCAAGACAGCCCAACGTTTTCATGGACGGCCGGGCGGCGCCGTTCTCAATGCGGGAGAGCATATTCCGGGTGATCTCGTCCCCGCAGAGCGCCCGCTGGGACAATCCCGCTTCCAGCCGCGTCAAGCGCAGTTTTTCTCCAAGCTCCATAGTTGCCCTCCGTTCTTTCCTGTGGTTGAACGGATTATACCATACCTTTCCCCGTTTTTCCACTGTTACAAAAATTTCATTTGCTATTTTTCCGAATTTCGTTTATAACAATCATAGCATCAGCTGACAAGGGGACACATGCCCGTCGGACGCTCTGGCACGCCGCTGGCTGCATTATCGTCCTTGACTTGCGCCGGCAAGCCTACGTCCTCTGCCTTGCCATCGACGCGCCAGAGCGCCCGACGGGTCTTCGAGTTTTCCCGGAGCATAAACGGAGGCTGGCAAGGCAGACGAGGCAGGCGGGCGAGGATAACACAGCCGGACGCCGTTTGGGGCCGGGAAAACCATGTGTCCCCTTGTCAACTGATGCTAAAGCCAGTTTTGAAACGGAGACGTATTCATGGATATCCGAAACACCCGCCAGCTGAAGGATTTTTCCGCCGGGCGGCTCGCCAACGCCCGGGAAGGACAGAAAATTATTTTGTATTTTTCCCTGATTACCATTGCCGTGTCGGCGGTGGCGACTGTTGTCAGTTACATTCTGAGTCAGCAGATCGCCAGGACCGGCGGCCTCGGAAGCATGGGCGTCCGCTCCGCCCTGACCACCGCCCAGACGCTGCTGCCCATCGTGCAGGCGGTTTTTCTCATGTGCTTGGAGCTGGGCTATCTGTCCACGATGCTCCGCATTGCCCGGGGGCAGTACGCTTCCCCCAACGGGATGCGCCTGGGCTTTGACCGGTTCTGGGTGCTGCTGCGCTGTACGCTGCTGAAGGGGCTGATCTTCGGCGGCGTGGCCATGGCAAGTATGTACGTCGCTATCCCGATCTACATGATGACGCCCCTCTCCAATTCGGCGGTGGACATTCTGATGCCCCTTGTCAAAAACGCAGGCACCTCCGGCATTCTGCTGGACGACGCCACCTACGCGCAGCTTATGGATGCCACCGCGCCTGTCATGGTGATTTTCGGCGTTCTGTTCCCCGTCCTTGCCGCGCCGGTGTTTTACCGGTACCGCATGGCGGATTATCTCATCATCGACCGCCCCGCCACCGGCGCGCTGGCAGCTCTGCGGGACAGCCGGGTGATGACGAAGGGCAACCGTTGGAATCTGTTCCGGCTGGATTTGAGTATGTGGTGGTACTACGCCGCCATGCTGGTGTCCATTGCGGTCAACTACGGCGACCAGCTCCTGCCTGATCTGGGGATTACCCTGCCTTTCTCCGACACGGTCGCCTATTTCCTGTTCTTCGGCGTGTATCTGGCAGTGACCTTTGTCATTTTCTATTTCCTGCGCAACCGGGTGGAGGTCACCTACGCGCTGGCCTACGATTCCCTCCGCCCCCGGGAACCGGAAAATAACGGTGCGGTTCTCGGAAACATTTTCCAGATGTAAACGGCTATTTTACAGCAAAAACCGGCATGATTTTCGTCATGCCGGTTTCTTTTATGCCGTTACGCTGTCGTGAAGCAGGTCTGCAAGGGTGATCCCCTCAAAGAACCCGTCGATCATCCTGTCCAGCTTGTCCCACATGGGCTTGGCCTGACAGCACTCCGTCCGGGAGCAGGCCGACGCGCCCATGGAGGTGCAGGACACCGCGCTTAAGCTCCCTTCCGTCAGCTTGAGAATGCTGCCGATGGTGTATTCCTCCGGGGGACGGTTCAGGCGGTAGCCGCCGCCCTTGCCGTGGACGGCGTCCACGAACCCGGCCTTGGACAGGGTCGTCATAATGGATTCCAGATATTTCTGGGAAATGCCCTCGGACTCCGCGATCTCCTTCAGGGGAATGTACTCGTCCCCGCCCCGCTGGGCAAAGCAGACCATCACCCGCAGGGCATAACGCCCCTTTGTGGATACGATCATACGCTCTCGCAGTGGGCGCAGTGTTCGCAGGCGGGGAAATCCTTCTCGTCGTAGGGAATGCCTTTGCGGTCGAAATAGTCCTGGAGTGCCTTCTTGATGGCTTCCTCTGCCAGAACGGAGCAGTGGAGCTTGTGGGCGGGCAGACCGTCCAGCGCCTCCGCCACGGCCTTGTTGGTCAGCGCCATGGCCTCGTGGATGGATTTGCCCTTGATCATTTCGGTGGCCATGGAGGAAGAGGCGATGGCGCTGCCGCAGCCGAAGGTCTCAAACTTCACGTCCTTGATGATGTCGTCCTCAATTTTCAGGTAGATCTTCATGATGTCGCCGCACTTGGCGTTGCCGACTTCGCCGACGCCGTTGGCATCCTCGATCACGCCAACGTTTCTGGGATGCTGAAAATGATCCATAACTTTTTCACTGTACAGTGCCATAATGCATTCTCCTTATCAATTTTTTCGCCGGGGGCGGTTACAGGATATACTGCCGTTTGCCGGTCTGCAGATCCCGCCACACGGGGCTCATGTTCCGCAGATACTGAACGACCTCGGGGACGACCTTCAGAATGTGGTCGATCTCCTCGTCGGTATTGTACTCGCTGAGAGACAGCCGCAGAGAACCGTGGGCAACGTCGTGTACCCGGCCGATGGCCAGCAGCACGTGGCTGGGGTCCAGACTGCCGGAGGTGCAGGCGGAGCCGGAGGAAGCGCACACACCCTTCATATCCAGAAGCAACAGCAGGCTTTCGCCCTCGATGCCCTCAAAGCAGAAGCTGACGTTGCCGGGCAGACGGTTCACGGGGTCGCCGTTCAGGGCGCTGTGGGGAATTTTGCTCAGCCCCTCGATCAGCCGGTCCCGCATGGCGGCGACTCTGGGCATGTTCTCGTCCATGTGGTCGCAGGCTTCCTTCAATGCAGCTGCCATGCCGCAGATACCGGGGATGTTCTCCGTACCCGCGCGCTTGCCCCGCTCCTGCGCGCCGCCCTCGATGATGCTCACCAGGGGGAAGCCCCGGCGGACATACAGCGCGCCCACGCCCTTGGGGCCGTGGAACTTGTGGCCGGACAGGCTGAGCATATCGATGTTCTGCTCCTTGACGTTGATGTGCAGATGGCCGACGGCCTGAACGGCGTCGGTGTGGAAGGGCACGCCCGCTTCTTTACAGACGGCACCGATCTCCGCGATGGGCAGGATGGAGCCGATCTCGTTATTGGCGTACATGGTGGTGACCAGACAGGTGTCGGGACGGATGGCGTCCTTCACCTGCTGAGCGGTGACGTTGTGTCCCTTCCGGACGTCCAGATAGGTAACTTCAAAGCCCTCTTTTTCCAGCTTCGCCAGCGTGTGCAGCACGGCGTGATGCTCAAAAGCGGTGGTGATGATGTGCTTTTTGCCCTTCTTCTCGCCGTAGCGGGCGGCGGAGATGATGGCCTGATTGTCGGCCTCGCTGCCGCCGGAGGTGAAGATGATCTCCCGCGGCTCGCAGCCTAAGCACTGGGCGACCGTCTCACGGGCGGCGTCCAGAGCTTCCTTTGCCCTCTGACCCACGGAGTGCAGGCTGGAGGGGTTGCCGTAGATATTGTCGAGATAGGGCAGCATGGCGTCGATGGCCGTTCGGCTCATGGCCGTTGTTGCCGCGTTGTCAGCATAAACTTGCATAAAAGTTGATTCCTCCTGAGGTATTTACCTAGTAAGTCTATGGGTAATATAGCATTACCAACCTACTTTGTCAATAGGCAAAATAAAAAAGAAAAATCCGCCGCGGCGGTACGGAGCAAATTCCAAAGGAAGCTCTGATTAAATCGGCAAGAGCTGTGAGCGAGAGATTTTTCGGCCAATCGAGGTATCGAAAACGGCGGAATACTTTGTGTATTTTCCGCTTTCGATACCGAAGAGTGGACGGAAAAGATTCGCTCACGGCCGCAGACGATTTATTCAGAGGTTCCCAAATATAAAATGAGAATCAAGACAAAAAACGCCAAAGTCCCCATTCTGTTCCTTATTTTTCGACATTTACAGCGGTTATGTTTTTCAGCCCGGGTCATATTAACAAGGCAGGCACGAACATGAGGAGGGCTGAAAAAATGAAACGAATCGGGAAATTTCTGACGATTTTTGCTGTCGCGATGACGCTGCTTCCTATAAACGCCCGGGCAGCAGAATTGCTGATCCCCGTGGGGAAGATCGTGGGCTTGCAGCTCAGCGACAATACGGTCACGGTTGCTGCCTTTGACGACGTTCTGGGCGCCGAGGCCAGAACCGCCGGACTGAAGATCGGTGACGAGATCGTCCAGATCGACACGACCACCATTGATTGCACCGAGGATGTCCGCCGGGCGCTTGAGGGCTGCGACGGCGACGCCGAGCTGATCGTCCGCCGGGGGAACCGCCGCTGCACCGTGACCGTTCCCACCCGGCAGAGCGACTCCGGGCCGCGGCTTGGGGTCTATCTGCGGCAGGGCATCGCCGGAATCGGCACCATCACCTTTTATGACCCGGATACCCACAGGTTCGGCGCGCTGGGTCACGGCGTCAGCAACACAAAAGGGAATCTTCTGCGCATGAAAAGCGGCGATGCCTATGACGCCGCGGTTCTAACCGTAAAAAAGGGCAAGTGCGGGGAACCGGGGCAGCTGAAAGGCACGGCGAACACGGATACCGTCATCGGGGAACTTCTGCGGAACACGCCGCAGGGCGTCTTCGGCGTGACGAAGCGGGGCTGGAAAGGCGAACCGCTGCCCACCGCCTCCGAAGAAGACATCCACACCGGCGAAGCCGCCATTTTGTCCACAGTCAGCGGCGATACGCCACGGGAGTATTCTGTGGAAATTCTGAAAATTTATCCAAAAGACAGGACAGACGGGCGAAATCTGCTGCTGAAGGTGACGGACGAAACGCTGCTGGAAGCCACGGGGGGCATTGTGCAGGGCATGAGCGGAAGCCCGATTATTCAGGACGGCA
>HF988037.1:0-3732 GCA_000434635.1 Firmicutes bacterium CAG:110
GACTCGAACAGGCGACCTTCTCATTACGAGTGAGATGCACTACCGACTGTGCTACACTAGCATTTCTTTAGCCAGCTCATTATATCCGGAATTGGCGGAAATGTCAACTGCTTTTTCAGACAAACCACCGATTTCCGCGGCGTAGGTGGGGAACGGCGCTGACAAATCGCCCCGTTTTATGCGACACGACATTGCTTTCCGGCAAGAAGGGTGTTATAATGACGCCGTTATGAGGTGAGCGTATGAAAAAACTTCTCAAATATCTGAAGGGCTATGAAAAAGAATGTGTCCTTGGGCCGCTGTTCAAGCTGCTGGAGGCCACGTTTGAGCTGCTGGTGCCGCTGGTTGTGGCCAGTATCGTGGATAAGGGCATCGGCAGCGGCGACCGGGGCTACATTGTGAAAATGTGCGCCGTCATGATCGGACTGGGCGTCGTGGGGCTTGCCAGTTCGGTGACGGCGCAGTATTTTTCCGCTGTGGCGGCGGTGGGCTTTTCCACACGGCTGCGGCATACGGTGCTGGAGCATATTCTGAACTTAAGCTACAGTCAGGTCGATAAGCTGGGCGCATCCACCATGATCACCCGGATGACCTCCGACATCAATCAGGTGCAGAACGGCGTGAACCTGACGCTGCGGCTGCTGCTGCGCTCGCCATTTGTGGTGTTCGGCGCCATGGTCATGGCTTTTACCATCGATTTTCAGGCGGCGCTGGTGTTCGCCGGGGTCATTCCGGTGCTGTGCATCATCGTCTTTGGCATTATGCTGATCACCATGCCCATGTACAGGCGGGTGCAGGCGTCCCTTGACAGCGTGACCTCCGCGTCCCGGCAGAATCTGACGGGCGTTCGGGTACTGCGGGCTTTCTGCAAGGAGGACGCGGAGGTTACGTCCTTTGAGGAAAAAACGGAGGACATGACCCGCAAGCAGCTGTCCGCGGGACGGATTTCCGCCCTGATGAACCCTGTGACCTACGTGGTCATCAATCTGGCAGTGGTGCTGCTGGTACATGTGGGCGCGCTGAAGGTGGAAAGCGGCGTGCTGACACAGGGACTGGTCATTGCCCTCTACAATTATATGTCCCAGATTCTGGTGGAGCTGATCAAGATGGCAAACCTGATCATCACCATCACCAAGGCCGTCGCCTGCGGGAACCGGGTGGCGTCTGTGCTGGATTTGGAGCCGGGTCAGGAAAACAGCACCCGCACGGCTGCGGATCTGAAGGGACAGGTGGAATTTCAGGATGTGACCGCCCGGTATGACGGCGCGGGAAACCCCTCTCTGGAGCACATTACCTTCACCGCCCGGCCGGGGCAGACCATCGGCATCATCGGCGGCACCGGTTCCGGCAAGACGACGCTGGTGAACCTGATTCCCAGACTCTATGACGCAGCCGGAGGAAAGGTGCTGCTGGACGGCGTGGAGACGGCGGCGTATGACCTGACGTCCCTGCGGCAGGCCATTGGCGTTGTTCCCCAGAAAGCGGTGCTGTTCAAGGGCACTATCCGGCAGAATCTGCTCTGGGGCAACGCCAGCGCCACGGACAGTGATCTGTGGGAAGCGCTGACCATAGCTCAGGCGAAAGAAGTGGTCGAGGGCAAGGATAACCAGCTGGACGCGCCTGTGGAGCAGGGGGGCGTCAACTTCTCCGGCGGTCAGCGCCAGCGTCTCACCATTGCCCGTGCTCTGGTGCGGAAGCCCCGCATCCTGATTCTGGACGACAGCGCGTCCGCGCTGGACTACGCCACCGATGCCCAGCTACGTATGGCCATCCGCAGAATGGATGATCCGCCGACGACCTTCATCGTCTCCCAGAGAGCGGCGTCCGTGCGGTATGCGGATGAAATTCTGGTGCTGGACGACGGCGTTCTGGCGGGCAAGGGTACCCACGATGAGCTTCTGGAATCCTGCCCGGTTTATCAGGAGATATACTATTCCCAGTTCCCCAAGGAGGCGGTGCAAAATGGCTAATCAGATGGCAATTCTGCGGAAGGTTCTGCGCCGCATCCGGCGCTATTGGGTGGGGTTGGTCGCGTCGCTGCTGCTGGCGACGCTGTACGTGGTCATGAGTTTATATATCCCCATTCTGGTGGGAAATGCCATTGACTGCATTATCGATGCCGGACGGGTGGATTTTACCGCCATGTGGGGCTATCTGCGCAACGTGGCGATTTGCGCCGCCGTGGCGGCGCTGGCGCAGTGGCTCATGAATCAGATCAACAACCACATGACCTACGGCGTTACCCGGGACATCCGGAACGAAGCCTTCCGGCATATTCAGGTGCTGCCCCTTTCCTATCTTGATAAACAGCCTCAGGGCGATGTGGTCAGCCGGGTGACGGCTGACGTGGACACCTTCGCCGACGGACTGCTCATGGGTTTTACCCAGCTGTTTACCGGCGTGATGACCATTCTGGGAACGCTTGTTTTCATGGTCCGCATTCACTGGGGCATTGCGCTGGTGGTGGTCTGCATTACGCCGCTGTCGCTGCTGGTGGCGAATTTCATTGCGACACGGACGTATTCCATGTTCAAGCTCCAGTCCGTTACCCGGGGCGAGCAGACCGGTCTGATCGACGAGACCATCGGCAATATCAAGGTGGTGCAGGCCTTCGGCCATGAGAAGGCGTCCATGGAGCAGTTCGACGAGATCAACGGACGGCTGCAAAAGGCGTCTCTGCGGGCGATTTTCTTCTCGTCTCTGGTGAATCCCAGTACCCGGTTCGTCAACTCCGTGGTGTATGCGGGCGTGGGCCTGAGCGGTGCGCTGATCGCCATTTCCGGCGGCATCACCGTGGGCAACCTCACCAGCTTCCTGAACTACGCCAACCAGTACACCAAGCCCTTTAACGAGATTTCCGGCGTGGTGACGGAGCTGCAGAACGCGCTGGCCTGCGCGGGGCGGGTGTTCGAGCTGATCGAAGCCCCGGCGCGGATGCCGGAGCCGGAGCATCCGGAACGTCCGGAAAAGGTGGAGGGCGCGGTGGAGATCAAAGATCTTCGCTTCTCCTACACGCCGGACAAGCCTCTGATCGGGGATTTCAACCTGTCCGTCAAGCCCGGCCAGCGGGTGGCCATCGTCGGCCCCACGGGCTGCGGAAAGACTACCTTTATCAACCTTCTCATGCGGTTTTACGACCCGGACGGGGGCGAAATCCTTCTGGACGGAGTAAACACCCAGAAAATGAACCGGGGCGAGCTGCGCAGGAGCGTGGGCATGGTGCTTCAGGACACATGGCTGAAAGCAGGGACGATCCGGGAGAACATCGCCATGGGCAAGCCGGAGGCGACTGAGGAAGAAATCATCGTCGCCGCGAAGCAGGCGCACGCCCACAGCTTCATCCTGCGTCTGCCTCAGGGGTATGATACCGTTATCGGCGAGTCCGGCGGCAGCCTTTCCCAGGGACAGAAGCAGCTGCTGTGCATTGCCCGGGTGATGCTGTGCCTGCCGCCCATGCTGTTTCTGGACGAGGCGACTTCCTCCATCGACACCCGGACGGAGATCAAGATTCAGAAGGCGTTCGACACCATGATGCGCGGGCGCACCAGCTTTATCGTCGCCCACCGCCTGTCCACCATCCGGGAAGCGGATAGGATTCTCGTTATGCGGGACGGCCACATCGTGGAGCAGGGCAAGCACGAGGAACTGCTTGCCAAGAACGGCTTCTATGCCAAATTGTATCAGAGCCAGTTTGCACATTGACAAAACGCAAAACGTGCCGGAGCGGAAGCT
>HF988037.1:3749-5194 GCA_000434635.1 Firmicutes bacterium CAG:110
AGCGGAAGCTCCGGCACATTTTTATGTAAGCATCAGGCGACCTTCTGCTTTTTCGCAAAGTGAATAACCAGACCCAGAACGAGACCCACAAAGGCGGGGAGAACCCAGCCCAAGCTGATGTCGAAGAAGGGGAGAATCTTCTCCGCAAGGCCGACCGCGCCGTCCAGATGAAGGGCGGTTTTCAGATTCGCGGGCAGCGCCTTGGCAAGATCGAACAGGGCGGCGATGCAGGTGAAGGCCGTGACGCTGACATAGACAGCCCGGTCATGATGGAACAGATTCCCGAACAGTGCCAGCAGAATCAGGGTGATCGCCAGCGGGTACAGGAACAGCAGCAGCGGCAGGGAATAGCTGATGATCTTGGACAGACCGAAATTGGAGATCAGGAAGGAAAGTACGGTAAATATCACCGCCCAGGCGCGGTAGGAAAGTCCCTTGGGGAACATGCGGGAGAAAGCGTCCGAGCAGCTGGTGACGAGACCAATGGCGGTTTTCAGGCAGGCGCAGGTGATGGTGACTGCCAGAACGAGACTGCCCGCTCGTCCCAGATAGTGGCCGGAGATCTGCGCCAGGGCGATGCCGCCGTTTTCGGAGGTCTCAAACAGACCTCTGGACTGGGTGCCCATGAGAATGGTGGTAACGTAGATCACGATCATGGGGATGCTGGTGAGCAGGCCGGAGGACAGAACGTCCTTTGCCACGTCGGAATCGTCGGTAACGCCCATGGAGCGGATGATGTCGATGACCACGATGCCGAAGGCCAGACCGGCAATGGCGTCCATGGTGTTATAGCCCTCAATGAAGCCCAGAGAAAGCGCCCCGGTCTGATAACCGGCGGCAGGCTCCACGTCGGAAACGGAGGTGGAGGGATTGATCAGCGCCGTCACCACCAGAATGGCGAGGAAGACCAGAAAGATGGGGGTGATGACCTTACCGATCCAGACGGTGATCTCGCCGGGGCGCAGGGACAAAATCAGCACGATGGCGAAGAAGATCACGGAGAAGATCAGCAGCGCAATGGACTCGGACGCACCGGCACTCAGCATGGGCGCGACACCCACGGTGAAGGAAGTGGTCGCGCATCTGGGAATGGCGAAGCCGGGGCCGATGGTCAGGTAGAGCAGGCAGGAGAAGACGTAGCCGTAGCCCTTGCCGACCTTGTTGGACAGCTGCTGCAAGCCGTCGGAGTGGGTGTTGCCGATGGCGGCCACGCCCATGATCGGGATACCGACCGCCGTGATGATAAAGCCGATCATGGCGGGGATGACGTTCCGTCCGGCCAGCTGACCGAGGTGAACGGGGAAGATCAGGTTACCGGCGCCGAAGAACATGCCGAACAGCGTTCCGGCCACCAGAATCTTCTGCTTGAAAGTAAGGTGTTTTTTCATTTTTTTCTGCCTCCTTCTGTTTGACGATATTCTAACATTTCCCTTGCATTCTGAGAA
>HF988038.1 GCA_000434635.1 Firmicutes bacterium CAG:110
ACATTTAATAACAATCTGCACTCATTTTCATATTTCTGCTGACTGGCTTTTAGATTTGAATATTAATAATCAAAAAGAGAGGTAGGGCATTGCATGGATTTAATGACAAAAACATTTGAGGAAGCAACACAGCAAATAGCCGCTTTGGGAAGTTTACTGATTCTCATTGGGGTTGTTGTATCAATCATTCTGTATGTCCTGTTTGCAATCGGTTTAGGCAGCGTAGCAAGGACGTGCAGAATCAGACATAGCTGGATGGCATGGCTACCGATTGCAAGGAAATATCTGCTAACCGAAATCGCAGACTTGCGCAGAGTTCAGGCTGGAAAGCCCAAAAGACTGACCGTTCAATTTGAAATCATTACGGTTTTGTGCTTAATATGCGTCCTGGCAATGGCGAAGGTGGGGAACACTGTGCTAGTGGTCATTCCGGCGATTCTGCTGGTGCTGCTGTCATTCAATCAGGCATTTGCTTATTACTACTTCTATAGGCTCTGCGACAAAGAAAATGCAACCATATATTTTCTCTTAGGGCTGATGGCCAAACCGTTAAACTCGTTTTTCGTGTTTCATTGCAGATAAAACGTAGACCCCGGAACTGTATCACGGCAGTTCCGGGGCTTTCGTTTGCATGGGCAGGGAAGGGAAGTGCGGCACGGAGAGGGGACGCTACTAAACCGGAAAGCACCCATTCCGGCGAACTTATCCCGGATTGA
>HF988039.1:0-2443 GCA_000434635.1 Firmicutes bacterium CAG:110
TGATGAAATCATTTTATTAAGAAATAGTATTATTCCTCCATCAGCATGGCGGCAAACAGGACTGCCAGCTCTTCCCGGGAGAAGGGACGCTCCCGGCGCTGCTCCAGCCGCTGATCCGCGGCGCGGATACGGCCCAGCAGCATTCCTTCCAGTTCCGCCCGTTCCTTTTCCGCCGGGGTTCCCGTGAGCAGATAGTCCGTGGTGACGCCCAGCTCCCGTGACAGCTTCACGAGGGTCTGCATGGACGGCTCCCGCCGTTCCTGCTCGTACATCCCCAGCGCACTTGGACTGACCTGCAGCCGCTGCGCCAGCTCCGCCTGACTTAACCCCGCCTCCCGGCGCAGCGCCGCAATTCGGGTTCCCAACATATGACCACTTCTTTCTTGTTATCTGGTTAGCGCAAGGATACCACAAAAAAAGTGAAAAAACAGGGGAATAAAGACGCCTACACATTTCGACGGACATTACACATAGCGTGTGGTATGCTGTTTCCATGGAAATAGCTGGGAAATTATGCGAAAAAAAGAATGCCAATTTCGACAGGTTATTGCCTAGATACCCTACATTTCTTACGAAAGAGGTCGATTCTTATGATCCGATTCCTGGAACCCATGCTGTACATAGACGATCAGGCGCAAGTGCCTGTGTGTCTGTGTGAAAAATGCGGCGGCGAATGCTACGCGCCGGACGGCGTCTGCCGCTGCTGTGAAGGAGACGCGCTATGACGCTGGCAGAGCTGAGCGTGTGCTACGAGGAAGCCGCCGTCCCCCTGCGACGGCGGCTGCGGGAGCTTCGGCTGCTGCTGGCAGCAACGGAAGACCCGGAGGAAATCTGGCGCTGTAAGCGCCGCATTGCGGAACTGACCCCCATGCTGACCCAAATGAACGAACTGGCGGAGCTGACGGCCCACTACTACGACAGGGGGTACTACCGGAATGAAAAATATACTGTATGAGGGCTACCTCGGCCCCCGGCTGCCCCGGGAGGTGCAGCTGAAGCGGGTGCAGCGGGTGATGCAGGAGGAGCTGACCCCCTTGCAGCGGGAGACCCTTATCGCCTTTTATTTTCAGGAACAGACCCTGACCCAGATCGCCGCGGACCGTGGCGTGAACAAAAGCACCGTCTGCCGGACGCTGAAGCGGGCGGAGGCCAAGCTCAGGCGGTACCTGAAATATTAGGGAGAGCTTCCATTTTCTGGAAAACCACCGGAGCCGTACTGCGCAGGGCAGTGCGGCTCCGGCTTTTGCGTCCGAACCGGATATGCAGCCGAAAACCCCGCAAAAATCGACTCCCCCGCCGGTAGAATCTCCGGTAGAGCCGCAGTTTCCCCATTCTACCGGCGGGGTAGGCCGGGACGCGCGGGTAGAGCGTGGGGGAGCCGAAGCTCCTTGACTTTCGGAGATTTTGGCGATAGACTATGACACACTCTGAAGATTTGGATGGAGCACCTTATGAAAACGCAACCCCCTGCGCCCATCAGAACCGTATATTACACCGACGAGCGGAACGATGAGTTTTCATCCGCCGAGATCGAAACGCGGCGCATTGACGAGAGCTACCGGTACATTGACCCCAGCCCCGGGTGGAAGGCGGCAAGATTCATCGCTTACCGCCTGTTTGCCATGCCTGCGGCATTCCTGTACTGCAAGCTGGCGCTCCACGCGACCTTTGAAAACCGGCAGGTGCTGAAAGAAGCCGGCAAGACCGGCTGCTTCGTCTACGGCAACCACACCCAGCAGGTGGGCGACCCGTTCCTGCCCAATCTGGCGCTGTTTCCGAAAAGCGTCTACATGATCGTCCACCCCAACAACGTCTCCATGCCGGTGCTGGGAAAGATCACGCCGTACTTAGGCGCTCTGCCGCTTCCCTCCAACATAAAAGCCATGCGTTCCTTCCTGGACGCCATCCGCACCAGAATTGAGGAAGGCAGCTTCATCATGGTCTACCCGGAAGCCCACATCTGGCCGTACTATACCGGCATCCGGGATTTCCCTGCCACGTCCATGAAATACCCCGTGGAGCTGGACGTTCCCAGCTTCACCCTGACCACCACCTACCACCGCCGCCGCTTCGGCCGGAAGCCCCGGACGGTGACCTATCTGGACGGCCCCTTCTACCCGGACCACAGTCTCCCTCCCAGAGCCAGAGCGCAGGCGCTGCGGGATGAAATCTATAAGACCATGGTCAGACGGAGTCAGGAAAGTGACTACGAATACATCCGATATGTGAAGAAAGAGGAGAAGACGTGACCGATATCCTGTATTGCGGCAACGACAAGGTGTTCGACGGCGTGCTGACGTCGGGCCTGTCCATTGTGCGCCGGCTGGATGCGCCCAGGCCGCTGACCATCCATATTTTCACCATGGAGCTGACCCGGGTTTCCCCCGATTACCTTCCCATGACCCGGCGCCATGCGGACATCATCGAGGCGGCGCTTCGCCGC
>HF988039.1:2466-5021 GCA_000434635.1 Firmicutes bacterium CAG:110
CCACAACCCCGACACCTGCGTAAAGCTCTATGACGTCGCGGCGCTTTACGAGCAGCACCTGAAGCAAAACGCCAACGAGGGCTGCTACTGCTCCCCCTACACCCTGCTGCGGCTGCTGGCGGATCTTCTGCCCATGCCGGACAAGCTGCTGTATCTGGACGCGGACATCATGGTCTGCAAGGACATCGGTCTGCTTTACGATCAGGACGTGGAAACCGTGGAGTACGCCGCCGCCCGGGATCACTATGGGAAATATCTCATCAACCCGGGCTACATCAATGCCGGTGTGCTTCTGTTCAACATGAAGCGGTGCCGGGAGACCGGGATCTTTGAAAAAGCCCGGGAGTTGCTTCGGACGAAAAAGCTGATGTTTGCGGATCAGTCCGCGCTCATCCGCTCCACCACATCCCGGCGGCTCCTGCCCCAGCGGTTCAACGACCAGAAGTTCCTCCACGGCCACACCGTGATCCGGCATTTTTCCAAGCGGCTGTTTTACACCCCCTACCCCCACACGGAAAACATCAAGCAATGGCAGGTGGAGAAGGTACATAAGAAATTCGGCTACACCTGCTTCGATGACATCCTGAATGAATATCTGTCCATAAAGGAGAACCTGCAATGAACCCCGTCAACTTATTTTTCGCCTGTGACAACGCCTACGTTCCCTTCCTCGCGGTGACGCTCACGTCACTGAAGGAAAACTGCAATCCAAAGCGGGACTATGCCCTGCGGATACTCCACACCGGTCTTGACCCGGAGAACATCCGGCGGCTGACGGATTCCTTCGCCTCCGACGGCTTTACCATGGAGTTTATTGACATCACGCAGGCCGTGGAGCAGTTTGCCGACAAGCTCCACACCCGTGACTACTATTCCAAATCCACCTATTACCGTCTGTTCATCCCCGATCTGTTTCCCGGGCTTGACAAGGCGCTGTATCTGGACAGCGACGTGGTGCTGCTGGGCGATGTGTCAGAGCTGTACGACGTGGATCTGGAGGAGAATCTGGTGGGCGCGATCCCCGACAGCGTGGTCGGCTCCATCCCGGCGCTGGCGCTGTACACGAAAAAGCGCCTGCGGGTGGCGGCGGATCATTACTTCAACGCCGGCGTGCTGCTGATGAATCTGGACGCCATGCGCAAATGCGATTTCCTGAACGTGTTCCTCCGGCTGCTGCAAAGCGTCACCTTCCAGATCGCACAGGATCAGGACTACCTGAACGTCATCTGCAAGAACCGGGTAGAGTACGTGGGCTTCGAGTGGAACACCATGCCCTGCGACGTCCACACGAACGCCCCCAAGCTCATCCACTACAATCTGGACTTCAAGCCCTGGCACCGGGACGACGTGGCCTTCGGCGACGTGTTCTGGGACTATGCGGAACGTTCCGGCTATCTGGAGGAAATCCGCAAGGTTCGGGAAGGCTACACCGAATGGCACATCGCCCGCTCCGCCGAGGAGACCACGCATCTGATTGCCATGGGCAAAAAGCAGGCCAGAAAGCGGACGGCAAATATGCTGATCCGCTGGAAGATCAGGCGGGTGGTGAACGTATGACGTCTCAGGAGATTCCCAAGTCCCCGGAACGTCTGGCCATACTGGAAAAAATCGCCCAGTACGAGCGGGAGGGGCGCTTTGACGAGGACGTGGAAAACGATCCCCCAAGCCGCGTCCTGCTGCCGGAGGAGATCGAGTACGCGGACAGGCGCTTTTCTGCGGAATGCAGGCGGACGGCGGCATTTGGCGCGGCGTATCTGTATTTCTGGAATCTGCGGCGCAAAAAAGAGATCATCCTGTGCAAAACCGAGGGGCTGGAGCATCTGGCCGGGGTAAAGGGTGCGGTGATCACCTGCAACCATTTTCACCCCATGGACAGCTTCATCATGCAGAAGGTGTTTGACGCGTCGAAGCATCCCAAGCGGATGTACCGGGTGATCCGGGAGGGGAACTACACCAGCTTCCCCGGCTTTTACGGCTTTCTCATGCGCAACTGCAACACCCTTCCCCTCAGCTCCAACATGCAGACGATGAAGAAATTTCTCCGCGCGGTAGATCAGGTGCTGTCGGAGGGCAACTGCCTGCTGATCTACCCGGAACAGAGCATGTGGTGGAACTACCGCAAGCCCAAGCCCCTGAAGCCCGGCGCCTTTGACATGGCGCTGAAGAACCACGTACCGGTGGTGCCGTGCTTCATCACGATGGCGGACAGCGACTTGGTCGGCGCCGACGGGTTCCCTGTGCAGGAATACACGCCCCATTTAGGCGCGCCCATCTGGCCGGACGAGACCCTGTCCCGCCCCGCCGCCCGGGAGCAGCTTCGGCGGAAGACGGAAGATTTCTGCCGGGAGACCTATGAGACTGTGTACGGCATCCCCCTGCGCTACGAAACGCGGGAGAGCTGACACGGACGTATTTGACAAACAGAACGAAACCTCCGGCGAAAGCCGGAGGTTTTGTTGTCATACTGAACTCCAATTAAAATCTTAAGGCAATACCGCACAGAAAAAAGTGCCAGATACCGCCGAGTGTGATATAATAAACTTATGGATAAACAG
>HF988040.1 GCA_000434635.1 Firmicutes bacterium CAG:110
TATTAAAGCGTTTAATTAGGCTTTAGTATTATTCAGGGAAAAGCCTGAAACGACAAAGCCACCCAACGCTGGCGGCGTTGGGTGGCTGCTTATCATGGCGGTTTATAAGAAGAAAAAGCTAAACAGGATAATGTATTTCATCGTGTATTGTTACTTACCTAATTTTCGTCTGAGTTAAAACCAACAGGAATGTAAAATGTGCAACGAGGGCATTGCCAAACATCCCCCTTGTCTTTCTTCGCCCGAACTAACTGCACTTTACAATTAGGGCATTTTTCAATCTTCGGCAGTGGGTTATTGCTGTTGGAAATTCGCTCCTCTTTGGAAATAAGGAAATCTTTTTTTGTTGCAATCCGTTCTCGCCCGGAGCACAAAATGTATCCTTCATGGGCATAAGAAATACAGTATTCGCAACCCGTGCAGTCGTCAACAAAGTTTGCGTAATTTTTTCCCTTCCAGTTTCGGATTCCAATAGGGCACCCATCGACATGTAGCGCTAATCCGCGCTGCGTTAAGGGCATTTTATCTGAGGCTTTTTCAAATCGCTGATACCATTTTTCAGACACAGCATTATATTTCCACGATTTCCGATCGCTGGACTTGAGCAGAATATCCGACAATTCTTCAACAGAAATATCTCTTTTTATTTTGCTTAAATCGATTTCAATGGTGGATATATTCTTCTCCTTCAACTTTTTCAGCTTTTCATCGTCAATGGGATGGGTAACATAGATTTCTATAAAGAAATATTTATCACCAGAATATACTACGATATCCGGTATGATGTCATCGAAACGTTTTTCCAGTTCGACATGATCAAAGGAAATTTTCTTTTCCAGATATAGCAGTTGTTTCGACTTGCTGGACTGCGGAAATTCGACGTAGACGGGAGGAATGGCCATTTTCTTTGCGCGCGAAAGAATGTCCTTTGCTGCCAAATGTAAGGAAGACTCATATCCATATTCGCAGTCCTCATTTGAACGGTGCGCAAAGTGATGCATACGCTTCTCCCCTTTGCGCGCTATAAGCTCGTCACCACACGCAGGGCAAACACACCCACAGTCCTTT
>HF988041.1:0-374 GCA_000434635.1 Firmicutes bacterium CAG:110
TCTATGAGAAGTTCGGATTTTACCCGGAATCCACGGGCTCTTACTATCTGGACGCCGATCTGATCAACTTCATCAAGGCGGAATACCCCAGCGTAAAATGCGCCGTTGCCACCTGCTGGGAGGAAGGCCCCAAAGCCTACCACACCTGCAATAATTCATGGTATACTTTCATGGACGGCGGCCCATGGGCGCCATGGATCCCCTCCAAGGCCAACACCCACGCGCCAGCGGCCAACGAGGACGAGGATTCCGGCATTGTCGCCATTCCGCACCTGAGCCGCGACCTGCTGGCCTGCTATGACGGCAACGGCTCCAACTTCGGCACCCACCCCCAGAATGTGCTTCGCGGTATGATCTATGATACGAAAACATGG
>HF988041.1:387-1705 GCA_000434635.1 Firmicutes bacterium CAG:110
ATGATACGAAAACATGGGAATATCCCTACCTGTACAATCTGATCGACCAGTACCGCAGTCTGTCCAAGTACAACAACGGCTACGCCTACAACATGATGTTTGTCGGCCCCGGCTGGATGAACAAAATGGGACGCTGGGAAGCGCCCTATGAGCTGCTGAAAAAGTCCTATTGGGATGGCTGCGCTTACTACGGCCAGCTGAAAAAAGAGGGCAAGCTGGTGGATATGACCATGTCCGAATTTGCCGATTACTACCGGGAAAAGAAGACCTACACCGAGCCGGAGTGCGCGCTGTGGCGGGATATTCTCTACGGCAGCAACAAGCAGCTGTTCTGGTACTGCGACCCCTATATGCGCGCAGGCGTGAACATGGATCAGGGCGGCGCGATTTTTGATCTGCGGCCATATGTGGCAAAGCTGCATTGGCCTGTGGGCATTGGCACGCCTCATGTGCAGGACGCGAGCTACCCCTTCCTGATGCAGGAAAAGTACCGCGCCGGTTACTTTACCCATTACGCTGGGGAAGGAACCATCCGCAGTGCCAAAATCTGCCACAACGGCGAGGAAGTGGATCTGTGCCTGTGCCGCACCAAGGCGCATTTCTCTCAGGAGGGCAGAAGCCGCATCCTGACGCTGGATCCGGTGGAGATCGTATTCTCCGACCTGACGGTGAAGCTCCAGACGGTCATCACCTTTGCCGAGGGCGAAAGCAATATCCGCATCGACCGGAACATTCTTTCCATGTCCGACCCTGACGCGGATGTGACCATCAACGAATACATGGTCGGCTGCTACGGCACCACTGAGTACACCGAGGATATGTCCAGCCTGACTCTGGGCGTGGATGGGCAGGCCATCCCCTACGAGTACAAGTGCCGGGAACTGGCTGCGGACAATGCCGGCGAGGTCTGGTGCAAGCTGCCTCCCATCGACACGCTGGTCAGCATGACCTGCGACGGCCGGGAGAAGAAGGGCTATATCAAAGAGGGCTACGCCTTCAGCCCCATGTTTACCCTGAGCTATACCGGAAAACTTCAGCAGAAGGAGGTCTTCACCACATGGCTCAATCTACGAAAGGCAGACTGAACTACCGCTGCCCCTCCTGCTTTATGCGGGATTTGGACATTGACATGTTCTATGACAGCGAGAAACAGGAGTTCTACTGCATCCGCTGCCAGTTTTTCGGCACGGAGGAACAGGTTCTTAAAATGAACGAAATGGTTCGCGTCCGTTATAAGGACATGATGAAGCGCTTTACCGATTTCGAGGATTTTTCCGAATAACCATCCACCGCAGAGCAGCGGCTGACGCTGTCAGCC
>HF988041.1:1722-28601 GCA_000434635.1 Firmicutes bacterium CAG:110
GGCTGACGCTGTCAGCCGCTGCTTTTCCTGAAAAAGAAGATTCCTCTGCCAGTTCATATGGCAGAGCAGATATAAAACGAGGTTCGCCTATGAATACATTTATCAAAGGAATGGATTTGTCCACGCTGCCAGAAGTGGAACGCTGCGGCGGGAAATTCTATGATAACGGCAAGCCCGGCGACGCCGTTTCCATTCTGAAAAGCTACGGCATGAATCTGGTACGGCTGCGGCTGTGGAACGACCCCTACAGCGAAGACGGCGTTCCCTACGGCGCAGGCACCAACGACCTGCCGCGAACCGTGGCGATGGCAAAGCGCTTAAAAGCCGCCGGGGTCGATTGGATGCTGGATCTCCACTACAGCGATTTCTGGGCAGACCCCGGCAAGCAGACCATTCCCAAAAGCTGGCGGGGAATGGAGCCGAAGGCGCTGGCCGGAGCCGTCTATGATTTTACATTTTCCGTAATGACCACGTTGGCAAGCAGCGGCCTGCTTCCCACCATCACGGCGGTGGGGAATGAGCTGTCCAACGGGCTGCTGTGGCCTTACGGCAGGACGCCCAATTTTGAAAACATCGTGCTGTTCCTGAACGCGGGCATTCAGGCCGTCCGGGACGCCGCGCCGGGGGTAAAGATCATGCTGCATCTGGACAACGGCGGCAACAATACGCTGTACCGGACGTGGTTCGACAGCTATTTTGCCAGCGGCGGCAAGGATTTTGATTATATCGGGCTGAGCTACTACCCCTTCTGGCACGGCACCATGGACGACCTGCGAAACAACATGCAGGATCTTGCGCTGCGGTATCACAAGGACATGATCGTGGCCGAGGTATCCACGGGCTTTACGCTGGAG
Source organism: Firmicutes bacterium CAG:110 (assembly GCA_000434635.1). Taxonomy (GTDB): domain Bacteria; phylum Bacillota; class Clostridia; order Oscillospirales; family Oscillospiraceae; genus Faecousia. The sequence goes on from HF988041.1 coordinate 2,577, forward strand.
GATTACGCCTCCTACGAAAAGCTGGCGTCGGAGGAGCGGAAGGGCATGGCCACCAAGCGGGAGCTGGCGGAAAAGGTTCCCTATCCCATGACCCCGGAGGGGCAGAGCACATTCATGCTTGACATCATGAAGTTGATCCGGGACGTTCCCGAAAACCGGGGCAAGGGCTTCGTCTATTGGGAGCCTGCGTGGCTGCCCGTCCCCCGCTGCGGCTGGGCGAACGAAGCCGCACTGGCCTACACCGGAGAACAAGGCCCCGGCGGCAACGAATGGGCCAATCAGGCATTGTTCGACTACGACGGGAACGCTCTGCCCGCCCTGAAAACCATCCGTGATTTCGGATGCGACTTTGATTAACGATTTAATGACAAAAGGAGTTTTTCACATGATTACATTTTACAAAGAATACATGATTCAATACAATGAGCGTCCCGTGCAAGATAGTTATTCCAAGCAAAATGAGCGCCCCAAACAGATTGTCGTTACTTCAATCGTTGCAAATGGTAATTTCCATTGTATGTATGGCGAGCGAATCTATGATTCCTTAGAAGATGTCAAACACGACATCGATGAAGGAAGGTATGGTTGTTCAAACCCATTTTCACGCAAAGTATAAGCGCTCAACGACCACCTATTCGGGCAAATTAACAACCTCAGTAACTAGAATTTGCTGTTTAGTCTAGACGGCAGTTTAAGTAGATATCGGAGTTTACCGTCTTACATTTTCCTGAACATGGGGCATCTTGGATGTACGAGCTTCCATCTGTTGAAAAAGTGTGATAAGATACCCCAAAACAAATTTCGGCGGAGTACTAAGTCGGGACTCTGCCGTTAGCCCGCTTGGCGCGGAGCCGGGCGAGGATTATATCATAAGTCAAAGCAATCTAGTGTAGCCAGTACGGTAGAATTGCACTGTTTTCTTATATTGTTGCCTATTCCGAACCTATATCTGCACATATTTTGAAAATGTATATGCAGATAATCCGGGACAGAACCTTGCTATTCTGCATATAATATGATATAATTATATGCAGAAAGGCTGGTGCTGTATGAGAAAATTTGACTACTCCTTTTTGAATAATGGTTTGCTGCCAGCAAATCTTGTGAACCTCACTTCCAACATTGCAGCGCTGAAAACAATGGCGGGGGTGCGCAAGGACGAATATACGCAGATTTTTACAGAACTGGAAGCTGTCGCTAAGGTGCAGTCTATCAAAAGTTCTAATGCTATTGAGGGCATTGTGACCAGCGACGAGCGTATTGCCGCTATTGTCAATCAGAATAGTGCCCCGCTGAACCACAACGAGGCAGAGATTGCTGGCTACAGAGATGCTCTGAATGCAATCCATTTGGGTTATGCGCATATTGATTTTCGCCGGAGCGACGTCCTGCGATTGCACGAAATGATGATGAGCTTTGCAGGCTACGAGTACGGCGGACAGTATAAGACGGATGACAATGTAATTTTGGAAATTGACGCAGACGGAAACCGTCGTGTCCGTTTCCGGCCTACGCCTGCAAGTGAAACGCCGAAAGCGATGGAGCAGTTAGAGCTTGCCTATCTGGATGCCCGAAGCGATGCGAATATCAATCAGCTTCTTTTGATCCCCTGCGTGATTCTGGACTTTCTCTGCATCCATCCGTTCCGGGATGGCAACGGCAGAATGTCCCGTTTGCTCTCGCTGCTGCTGTTATATAAAAACGGCTTTGACGCAGGAAAATATGTGTCCTTTGAGGAACAGATCAACAACTACAAAGCATATTATTACGAGGCTCTGCGGCAATCCTCGGTTGGGTGGGAAGCGGGAGAAAACTCCTATTTCCCATTTGTTGAGAATTTCCTGTCCACGCTCTATATGTGCTATAAGGAACTGGACAAGCGGTTTGCAGTGGTACACGGTAAGAAGGTCACGAAGAAGGCTCGTGTGGAAGCGACTGTTCTGAATAACCTTACTCCAATTTCTAAAGCCGAAATTTGCAAGATTCTCCCCGATGTCAGTCCCACAACTGTTGAGGCCGTGCTCGGTGCCATGGTTAAAACTGGATCGATAAAGCGGATCGGTGCGGGGCGGGCGGCACGGTATATTAAGGCGTGAGAGGTAATTTATTATGAGTAAACAAAAAAGAAAAAAGCTAACATTTTGGTCAAAATACAAGATGCCTATTATTGCTATAGTTGCTTTTTCTGCTATCGTCTATGTCATTATCTACCTTGTATTCAAGGAGAATGGTATTTTCCCTGTTGGGACAGGCCTAGAAAAGAGTGATTGGCTCTCATTTTTAGGAGCTTATCTGTCTTTTATTGGTACTGTAATTGTAAGCTTGATTGCGATATTTCAGAGCATTTATTATAGTGAATTGAATGAAAGAAAGGATGCTGAAAATAGGAAGAAAGAGATACAGCCAATTTTCTCTGTTAAAATAGTTTCTATAGATATGCAGTTGGATGGAACGGCTGAGGCATTTAGCTTATATGATAAAGCTACGAACCCCATTCACAAAAATGTGAAAATTAGTGTTGAGAATGTCAATAGATTTCCCATTAAGCATATGATTGTATTTGACAAGTACATCACTCCACTTCTGAAGTGCAATGAGATACAATACGTTCACTGCGCATATTACGACTCAGTTGATGCGAAGAAATGGCCAAAGCAGATGGCAGTGTTGACTGACGAATACGAGCGTAATGACCAAGGTGTTCCTACATGGTTCAATGTCAACTACGAAGATGTTGATGGCAATGAGATGTTTCAGCGTTTTGAATTAAAGGATTTCGATGGGAAACTATACTATGCTCTTAACAGCATAAATGATGCGTAAAACTCCCTCTGCTATTTGTCTGAACAATGGTAAAATGAATTTATCAGCTTTGCAACAATCTGCTGGCTGGGAACATACGGCTGCTCCCAATAGCGTGAGTCCCAGGAATTCTGGGCGTTGTCGCCGAGAACGAAATAACACCCATCCGGTACGGTCAGCACTGCCTCCTCCCAAACCGGGATTGGGGTGGACATCATATATTCCAGCTGTGACAGATCTACCGAATCACCCGGGCAGGCAGCAATTCGCTTTACCAGCAAAACACCATCTTTCTCAAAAATGATGATGTCTCCCACTTTCGGCTCGCTATATAGCCTCAGGCCGAGGATGAAGCTCCCCTCATGCAAAGTGGGTTCCATGGAAGCGGAAGGAACATAGCCAATCAGAAAAACAGAGCGCAGCATGATATATATTAAGAGGGTCAAGACCAGTGGTACACACCATGGCTTGACCCTCTGCCATATTGATTTTCTCATACGGCCTCCGGGTATCCCAATGCCCGCAGTTCTGGAAGACCCTTGAGGTACTTCCTTGCTCTGGTCATCCACATTCGGACAGTACCGGGATCGGCACCTACGATGGTGCCGATCTCCTTGCTGGTGTATCCCTGAACCGTCAACTCAAGGCACTGGATGCCTTTTGCGGTTCCTCCCTGAGCCTTCACTTTTGCCTGCCCAATGGTATGACGCAGGTCGGAGGTCGTCAAAGGATCCGGATGCGCCGACGCTGCTTCGGAAAGAACGTCGACTGCATCTGTAGACTGCTCGTTCAGAACCAGTCTGGTGTTTCGGATCAATTCATCGCAGATCTCGTTCCAGATCAGTCTATACGCATAGGTCGAGAAGCAGCCGCCCTTGTCTGTCATGGCAGCTTTGCACAGACCGACACAACCGGTTTGGAACAGATCCTCATAACTGGGGGTCCCGGGCTGACCGAGTCGACGGACCTTCTCCTTGATGACCTTTCCCACCAGACCCATATTCGCTTCCACGATTTTCTGCTGCTCCGGTGTCATGACGCCTTCACATCCCCTTCCTGAGTCTGCTGTAGAGCGGCCATTTTACGCATATGGTACCAATTGACCTGCTTCTTGGCTTCCCGAATGACCAGATTACAGGACAATAGACTGAGCTGGGCAATGTGTGCCTGTTTCGCGGGAACACTAAGGATACCTCCGAGCCACTGGTAGGCATCGTGCTTGCTCATATAGCCGTGCTTGTATAATTTGTCGAACTGGCGGTGCGCTTCCGCCCGCAGCTCCCGCAGTTCCCGGTTCGCCACAGTTCCAAGGGGTATCTTGGTGCCGCGCTGGACACGGACATAGGAGTCGCACACAGGGTAGTTCTTGCACACGTAGAGCATGTCGTTGCGCGCATTTTCCCGGTAGATGCCATCGGCACTTCTTAGAATGGTATGACTGCCGCAGTAGGGACAGCGAGGGGCGGTTCTGTCGATTCCCTTTCGTTTGTTTTTAGGTTTCATTGTGATATACCTCCGTAAAATTAAAAAATACCGGAAGGAAGCAATACTAAAGCACGCTCGATGGGGTCGGATCCGACCGAGGCCTAAAGTAAGCAACCTTCCGGTAATCATGTTCAATTGACTTGCACCATTGGGGACCGCTATAACAACGCTAAGTCCGTAACGATTCCGCTACCCACCCGGGTGCGTCAAACGCCGGGAGCTCTTCCGGCGGATCGAAAGCCTGGGTGCAAGCCCCTGCCACACTTGCATTGTAGCACCCGGGTTTCAGATAGTCAATGGTTTGGGAAACGAATGAAAAAAGTTCTACTTATCGCACAATTTCCTGCTTCCCATACCCATTTCAGGCTCAGATTTCGTCATTTTCATCATCGTCCTCAGCGCAGCTACCCTCACGGCGCTTTTGGAAGATATGGATGCCGATAAGGACACCAACAGCAACGATCAGACCGCCGCCAAACAGTGCTAGATGTGCGATGGGAATGCCGGAGACGGTGCCATCAGCCATATCTGCTTCGACAGGAGCTGTACTCTCCTCAGGATACGCAGCTGCTTCCGTATCCTCGGTGGGTAAGGTATCAGCTGTATCTTCCGCTTCAGAAACTCCTTCTGTACGCTGTGCTGCATCAGGCTCGGGTATTTCGACTTCAGAGTTCATGCAGGTGAGAATGTAGCTGGTGCTGCCGCCGATTTCCAGACGCAGGATGCCATCTTCGCCAACGAGAATCACCCCAGGGTACATGCCGGCATCGGTTTTCAGTTCAAACGCAACACCGGCCCAGCTTTCGCCCAGCTGAATCTCCAGCTGTTCAGGCTGAACCACTTCCAGCTCGGTACCGTCAGTACCTTGGGCGGCCGCAGATGCAGGGGTGGGAAAGCACAGGATGCAGGTCATTGCCAGAACAAGCGCCAGACATTTCATAATTTTCGTTTTCATGTAAGTACCTCCGTTATTTGTAGTCAGTAAAAAATGTGATGTTTTTTAATTATTTTCATTTACCCTTTCACAGATCACAAGATATCGCTGCCTGCCTCCGGATGCGTAAGGGTGGCAGGTCAACAGTGTGACAAGTTCCTGACCGGGCTTGATCAGGATCTGCTCAACTTCGTTTGGCTGAATAATCTGGATTTCGGCCACCCTATACTGGAGCGTTTCCCAGAGGTTCGTAATGATGACCTCGTCGCCGGGCTGCAGCTTATCCACATACCGGAAGTAAGAGGCGCCGCCCCATCCCCGATGGCCGGCAATGATACAATTTGTGTTCTTTCCTCCGATGGGGATACTGGTTTGACCTAAAAGAGCAGCACCATCGGCCATGTGACGGTAGTTTGCGCCCAGAAACACCGGCATCTCCAGCTCCAAGGCGGGGATAGAAATCACGGCAAAGACTTCGCTTTCCAGACCGTAGTCAGCCAGAACGAAACTGGGGTCTTCATACGCAAGTTTGCAATCCAGCCCTTTTTGGCCATTGATATAGATTTCTTTATTGTAATCGACCATATCCCGCCATAAGTCAGTATAGGTATCCGGCTCGGTAGGTTCCGGCGAATCTGAAGGCGTATCCTGATCCAACTGACTTTCAGATGGGTATGGTGAAATTGGGTCAGTTTCAACGCGACTCAGGAATTCCTCAGCGGTCCGTTCGATTTGCCGGTCGACCAGATATCCTCGAATATATGGGTATAGGAGAACTCCCAGACCGGAAAGAAAAACAAGGATCATAAGGATAAGTACAAGGTATTTAAGCTTTTTCATACTTGCCTCGCTTTCTCGGCCGGAATTGCTCACGCTGACGTGTTTTTCTACGGCGTCTGCGCTTCTGGCAATGGCTGCCCCAGATGCAGAAGACTAAAATTACAGCAACAGTTGCGATGCCAAGCAGGATGCCTTTGATATACTGCTGTTCCCAAGTGGATGCGGGGGTATCTTCCACCTGCAGTTTCTCTGCGGTGATGACTTCGGCCTCCTCGTAGGGGATGCGTGTCCCGCGAACGAGCAGGCGGTGGGTATTGATGCCAAAGGGGGTGCAGGTGACCAGCGTGCAATAGTCCTCACCCTCGGTGATTCCGAGGAAAGAGGTATCGTAAGGCAGGACGGTATGGATGGCATCCACCTGATAAGCAAGGGTTTCGTCCAATACCTGCAGGTAGAACACATCGCCCAGCTCCAGTTTGTCCAGATCGGAAAACATCTTCTGTGTGGCCATACCGGAATGCCCCGTCAGGACGGTGTGCGTACCTTTGCCGCCGACCGGCAGAGAACTGCCAAGAAGATGGCCAACGCCGATATCCAGAGTTTTTGAATCAGTACCATGATAGATTGGCAGATTTACCTGAATCATGGGAATTTCAATATAGCCCATGATCCCATCACCTGCCAGATTCAACAGGTTCTCGTAGTCCTCAGATGCCCACAGCAGTGCCTCTTTGGAGAATGCATCACTGAGCTGTGTGCCGGGGGCGATGGCTGTGTTATACTCATTTGCATAACGTTCGGCCAGAATGATCTCAGAGTTGTCGACCTGCCGCAGCACTTCCAGATACTGTGTATGGATCTCAGACTGGTGCCGGCTGTTATACCAGTTGCTGATCAGCGGATACAAAGTGATCCCGAGGGCAAACAAAAATACCAGTATGGCGCAGGCGATTGTGAGCTTCTTACGCGCTTTGGAAGAGAGACGGATGGATTTCGGAACTTTTTTCGGCATAAAGATGTCAAAATCCTTTCCTTTATAGGTGTAGAGACGGGAAGGAAAAGCCAGTTCATCAGTTATAGCTTATGAACCATAGGACGGAAACGGAGGGGACGCTGGTTCCCCTCCGTTATCTGCGCTTAGTTGGAATTACACTTCTTCCGGAAAACCATCACGATGACAACGGCTGCGCAGGCCATCAGCAGGATGCCGATGATACTGAATGCCATAGTGCCGGAATCGCCGGTCTGCGGCAAATCAAAACCGCGGGTATTGATGACTTTCAGAGGAACGATGGCATTTGCACTGCCGTCATCGTCCAGCATGTTGACATTCTTGCTGTCGACAGTGGCGGATGCGGTCAGCAGGTGGTGCTCCAGATGGGGCTGAGGCATATTCTTGAGGTTGCCGGTGTCTTTGATAATGGCTGCATACCGGGGATCGTTCTGAACCAGCCCCAGCAGGTCGGAGGAGTAGATGTCACACAGTTCCGTGGCTTCGACCTGAGAAATGACGATTTTGATGTTGTCCTTGAGCAGCGTATAGCCATTATCGGTTCGGACTTCAGTTACAGTATAAGCATCGTCCTCCAATCCCTTGACAATGACCAGCCCCTCACCGTCAGCGTTCTTGACGGGAATGAAGTGCGTAGCGTCTTTCTTGTCGGCTACATGGCCGACCACATAGTAGACACCCTCGTCTTTGTTCAGCTCCGCCTTGACATAGTACTTATCGGAATCATTCTGCATGATGAATTCAACGTTGGCATAGTCGCCCTTGGCGTCGGAGAAGAGCTTTACCAGCTCTACGGCATAGGTGAAAATGTGCGCATCGTCAACCAGCGTGTCGTAGTAATCCTGGGAGGAACGCTTCCAAAGCATGACGACCTCGTTGGGATTACCGGAATTGCCGTAAACAACGGAATCATCAGAGTGCATGGTAGCCTTGTAAGTGATACGGACGGTGCAGTCGGAGTAACCGGAGTTTATCATGGAGGCACCGGTGTAAACGCGCTTGTTGGTGTTGATTTCATTCAGGCCCTGAGCGGTCATTTCAATGGTCATAACGGACTCGTTCTTGGAGGTGCTGGAATAGGATACTTTGAAGTAGCCCTTAGACTCATCCCAGCTATCCAGCAAATTGGTGCAGGCGGCATCGGAGAAGAACTCAATGAGAATATCGTTCTTGTTATAGCTCAGACCGGGAGACAATGTATCAATAAACGCCAGCTCGCTGTAGTAGGTACTTTTGCTGGTAATGGAGGCGAGCGTGGAGAGGATCTGGTAGTCGATGACGTCGCCGTCAGAAGCGGTTCCGGTGTTGGCATAGCCATCGGTGACGTCATTGGTGGCGCCCTTGTGTTTGCCGGTGTCGTTCACATTTTCCCGCAGGCTTTTGGTGAGGGTAGGAATGCCGGTCAGGTTTTTCGGATAAATGGTCACATCGTAGAGCCAACGGGTATTGCCATCGGTGGCATTGCTACCGGAAACGGGACTCATTGGGATGCTGAGGAAGAAGGGGGCGCAGGTGGAAGTGACCATTTCAGGACACTTGGTCTCGGCAATGATATAAAGGCCAAGATCCAGATTGTTGGCCTGAGACTTACCGTAGGCACCGGTCAGGGGCATTGCGGTACCGCCATTGTTGGCAACGTAGGTTTCCAGTGCATTCTTAACGGTGGTGGAATTGTTCTGCAGAGCCTGTGCCAGAGCGTCAATCAGAACGTCGCTCTGATAGTAGTATTTCGCGTTATCCAGATGGTCAGCATTGGTATAACGATCAGCGCCATTTTCCAGCCCCAAAACAGTCAGCAGGTCTGCACCGACAGCCTTGTCGATGCCATACAGAATTTCAATATGGTTATCGGCATCACCATCGTTGGCGGACTCGGTGTACTGAACAATGTCACCGACGCGCAGGTATGTGAACTCGACGCCCTTCACGGCATAACCGTAGCTAACCTCGCCATTGCCAAGATCAGCGCTGTTATCATTATCGCCGGCACGTTTGGACTCGCCCAGAGTTTTGTTGACGTTCTCGTCGTATACGCCGGTGGAGACGTAGGAGGAATCCCACACACCATCCTTTTCCGCGTTTGTAAGGTCGTATTTATACAGAGTAAGGCTGCCCTTGGCATCGAGGTCAATGGCTGTGTTGGGGACATCAGCAGCATGGGCGGCGGGGATACAGGAAACGATCATCATGATCGCAAGGCACATGGCCAGAATCTTTTTGACAGACTTCATAATGGTTAATACATCCTTTCAGTGTTGAAAAAGTAGTTTGTTGGTTGGCATCCATTTTGGAAAAAGAAAAGGCGCCGGGGGGACCTCGGCGCCAGTAGAAAAAACGCATATTCATTTTCTCCCGTTACTGCTTCTTACGCTTGGTTACGAACAGAATCGCACCGCACAGGCTGCAGGCCAGAATCAATGCGATGGGCATGAGTACCAGAGACTTGGAGCCGGTTTCGGGAAGCTCATAGGTACGTACATTTACGACGGTCAAATCAACGGTGTACTCCTTATCGTCGGGCAGCCCGCCTTCATAGGCGGTATCCGCAAGCAGCTGGAAACCATCGGGTGCGGCAGTTTCGGTCAGACGGTAAAGGCGTTCCGGATGCAGACCGGTGAATTCTACCAGACCGGTTTTATCCGAGATGAGGCGGCCATCTGTGAGGCCCTCGCTGGAGCAGGTGCCTTCTTTCGCATAACCGGAGTTGGAATAAACAACGGGTAGCCAAGAGGTACCGTCCACGGACCATTCCAGCAGGAACTCAGCGCCAGCCAGAGGCTCACCTGTGGTATCGACCTTCCGAATTGCAATCTTGCCGGAGCGGAGAGAATTTGTGAAGCGTACCTCAGCAGTCCTCCCTTGGACGACAGTGACGGATTGGGGATTTTCCGAAACGCAGATGTAAGGACTGTCATCGGGGATTACCTCTTCAACGGCATAAGTACCAGGATAGAGGTTCTCACTGACAATGAGACCGGATGCGTCTGTGATGAAGGGCGAGCCTTTTATTTCGTCACCGTTGATGTCTCTGACGATGAAGGTCCATCCCTCAAGAGAGCCGCTGGAGGGCATGGACTTTATGACTTTGATTTTGCCGTACTGGGTGTTGACAAAGGTGATATCCACATCTTTGTGGGGCAGAATTTCAAACTCTTTAATGGACTCATCCACAAGCCAGTACTCATTTTCAAAGCGGCCTTCGGTGTCTCCGGATTCTCTGGCATAATAGATGCCGGGGTCAAGATATATACCGACCTTGCCGTCGGCATTTGTGGTAACGGTAGTCACCTTTTGGGTACATTCTTTATCGGAGTAAATGGTGATCTCCCAGCCTTCAAGGGACTCGCCGGTGTTGGTAGACTTATGGAACCAGCCCAATCCCTGCTCACGGTTATGCCATGCATCTTCTGTGGCCTTGCCTGCAATGATCGTGACGGAGTGGTATCCCAGCTCGCAGTTCCAGTAGTCGTCACCGTTGGAAAGCTCCAGAACGGTATAGCTGCCGGGCTTGAGTTTGCCGGTGCTGGCATACCCCGTTTCGTCGGTGGTATAGTCGCCCACGACATTCCCGTCCGAATCCTGAACGCGGAACGTCCAGCCGCCGAGCTGATTGCCAGTGTTCGTCGTCTTACAGAAAACCAGAATGCCAAATTGTTCGTTGGTGTATTCGACTTCGGACTGTGTACCGGCAGTAATCGTAACCTGCTTTTCGACAACAGCATCGTAAGTCCAGTATGTTTCATCTCTGTCGTGAATCTCAACGACGTAATACGTGCCGGGTTCGAGCTTACTGGATGCTGCATAGCCGTCCTCACCGGTTGTAATGGTTTCTACCAGCTCCCGGTCTGCATCCAAAATCTGGAAATTCCATCCTTCGGGGCTTCCGTCAACGGCATTCTTTTTTACGCGAAGATCGCCATTGTGGGTATTGCTGAAGGTCACAGATACCGTCGCATTCGCTTTGACGGTGATGGCCTTGACAGAAGAATCACAGACCCAGTAGGGATCATCCACCGCAATTTCCTTTGCATACAGCTTCTGGGGAGACAAGCCATCTATCACAATGGTGCCGTCTTTGCCTGTTGTAAAGGGGGAACCTTCGATTGGTTGCGTGCAGGCGACATCCGTATAGATCCCAATCTGCCAGCCGGAGAGGTTCTTTCCTGTATTGGTCTGCTTGATCAGTCTGACGGAACCGGGTTCCAGAGAGTTATGGAAGCTGACAGAGGCGGTGGTACCGTAGGTAATCGTCACCTTTTGGGGGTTGTCGCTTGCACAGCTGTACATTGCCTCAATATCATCGTCACGGTGTCCAAGCTCCTTGACATAGTAGGTGCCGATTTCCAGACCGGTAACGGAGATGGCACCCTTGGAATCCGTTGTATGGGGGCCGGACACCAATGTGGTGCAACCGGAATCGGAGTAGATTCCAAATTCCCAGCCTGCCAGATTCAGCCCGTCGCTGGTCGTTTTGGTCAGACTGAAGTTTCCGGTTTTGATCTTATTGATGAAGGTAACAGAGGCTGCTGCACCCCCGGCGATGGTTACTTTCTGCGGATTGGTGCCGGAACACACATACTTCTCGTTTACAGAGGAATCCGTGTGGCCGATTTCTTTCACATAGTAGGTACCCGGGGTGATGCCGTCGACCGAAATGCTGCCGTTGGCATCCGTTGTATGAGGGCCGGAAACCAGAGTCGTGCAGCCGGAATCGGAATAAATGCCAAATCGCCAGCCGGAAAGATTCGACCCGTCATCCGTTTTCTTTGTCAAAGCCAGCCTGCCGGTATTGAGCTTGTTCACGAAGCTGACAGATGCCGTGCTGCCGTTGATAATCGTAACCTTCTGAGGATTTGTGCTGGAGCATACGTACAGGCCCTCAATACCGGAATTGGTATGCCCCAATTCTTTGACATAATAGGTGCCAGCGGTAAGACCGGTAACGGAGATCCTGCCACTGGAATCTGTAGTGTGAGGGCCGGAAACGAGGCTGGTGCAGGCAGAGTTGGAATAGATCCCAAACTTCCATCCGGATAAGTTCTTACCATCTTCCGTGGTTTTCGTCAGACTGAGATTACCAATCGCTTGCCCTTTTAATTTGAAATAGCCAGTCAGCGTACCGGACTCAGGACGGTATAGATTGATCGTCGTCTGGTAAGAGGAACCGGACATGTACCAAAGAGAATAGGCCGAGTTTTCAGCAGAAGGAATCGTCTTCGTCGCTTTGAAGACAGTAGACTCGGAGATGGTGCCAGTCTGGGAGATATAAAGCGTGTTGCCGGATTTGCGGAACTCTGCGCCATTGCCATTCGTGAAGCTGAACCCGGACAGAACTCCATTGGAGTCGTAGACACTGGTTTCGTCTCCGGTCAGCGCAATGGTGGGTGCAGAGCTGCTGGAGCTGGAGGTAAAGCTCGGAATCTTCAGGGCAGCCTGAACGTAGCTGACCAGAGAGTTGTAGTTCGGGGCAAAGTAAGATACGGAGGCAGCACCGGCGTTGTAGAAAATGTTGCCTGCAGTTCCGCTTTCGTTGGCAGAATTCAGGACGAATGTTTCCGGATCCCGGAGACCGCACACAATTTCGTAAATGAGGAATTGCGTTGCGATTCTGAGCGGGACATGACAGACATGACTCTTGCTTCGCAGCAGAGCCCTTCGTAGATCCGGTATGTGCCATCGCGGGTCTGATTCAGGTAGTAATACCGGCGTTTCGTAGCCATGGCGTCTTTTCGGCTGCCGACTGCCAGACCGGTATTGCGGTCAATGCCTTTGACAACATAATCGATTTCAGATCCGAGTCGCTTGGTAAGCAGGTAATGGTAGACTTCATAGGGGTCCTGCCCCCGCAAATCCTTGGGCAGGTCAACAATCATGGAGGCCATAATGACGACCTTATAATCGCCATGGAAAATTACAGCGCGCGACTCACCCTGACCAGAATGCTTTTCAACACCCTGAATTCTATCGGTGAGATAGCGCCCGGTTTTCAGAGACTCGACCAGATCCAGAAACTTATCTCTGGCCTTATCGATCTCAGTCTGGATGCCGAGCGCGTCGTCAATCGCCAGAACTTCCATATTGGGCATGGGAACATTGAGCCGTTGCCTTGCCTGCCGGGGAGATGCGGTGGAATGAGGAGCTTCGTTGCTGCCTTCGGGAGCTCCGGAGGTCTCGCCAGTGGATGCTTGATGCCGGGGCGGAACTTTCAGGACAGAATCGGTCTGGGACGGTTCACTGTTTGGAGTTACGGGCGCATCATCGGGCGGTAGGCTGTTTTCGGTTGTGGACATAGGGTTTCCTCCTTTTGATAAATTAAAACTCGACGGGTGGCGTATCAGAGCGACTGAGTTTTCTGCCGCGTGACTCCCGTCGTGGCTTTTTGTCCGGCTCGTTTTCAGAACCGGTCTGGGGTGTGGGCGTATAACGGATTCTTGGGCAGTAATCCATGATAGAAGTCCGTATCATTTCTTTGGACATGGGATGACGGGTATAGTCAAACTTGTTCAGCAGCAGTAGATTCTGACCACGAATAATGACCAACATTTGTTCATGCGGAAGGCGAAGAACTTCATCCGGGGTGAGGAGCTTACGCTTTCCTTGCCCCTGTGTTTCCCGGTACTGGGGAATCACCTGTGCGACGGCTACGGTTTTCTTCACGGTCATGGTGGAATCCACAACGATGCACATTTCGCCGCTGCGGTCAGATATGTAATCCGCAGTAACATCATCCGTACAGCCGAGCATAAGCTGGATGTCGCAGTTGCCGATGATTTCGGACCAAAGATTGTTGGGATATCGGTTCTGAAGCTGGCCAAGACTCTGAACAGCGAGCATGACCCGAATATCCCGGGAGCGGATGACGCTCAGGGAACGGCAGAAATCTGAACCGTCCGGTGCGCCGCCGATCCGACCGATGTTATTGAACTCGTCCAGAATCAGATTCACGGGTACAGGACACCGCCCGCCGGGGGAAAGATCGGCAAAGCGGGTCAGCTTGATAAACAGGAATGAAAAGAAAAGCGAGGAAAGGAACGCCATGGATGTTTCCTGATCGCTGAGAATGATGTAATAGGCGCATTTGTGACTGCCCGGCGCGGTAAGATCGATGTCGGAGAAAGAGACGAGCTGCTTTACGGCCTCGTTCTGGAGTACCAGTAATCTGGTACCCAGACCGAGAATGATACCGGATTTGACCGTATCACTGGACTGGGAAAACAGATTGAAAGGCGCCCGGGCCGGATGGTCCGGCGGCAGTTTCTCAAACATGATGGTCAGCGTTTTTTCGGAGTTGTGGGTCAGCAACTGGTAAACGTAGGCCAGATTTTTTCGCTCCGGCGGGAGCGTCTTGTCCAAGTCGGTATAGAGAACCAGCGCTTTCAGCAGGTTCGCCTCACCGTTATCCCAGAAATGATCGCTTTTGCCGTTGCTTGTGTTGCCGATAATGACGTTTGTGAGAACCTGAGCCATCATGGTGTTTCCGTTCAGGTCGGACATGCAGTTCCATGAGTCGCCGTGCAGGGGGTCAACCAAGTTCAGCACCTTGACCTCATACCCGTTTTTTCGGAATAGCTCGGAGGTGTCACTGTACATCTCCGACTTCGGATCCGCAATCAAGGCGGACTCGCCTCGGCGGATGATAGAAAAGAGCGCATTGCGAATGACCGCTCTGGACTTCATGGTGCCGGATGCGCCGAAGATGGCGCAGTGACGGTTGAGGCGGGTGTCCTCCGGCAAACATACCAGCTGGCTTTTTCGCTCACCAAGAATCATGCCGGCAGCCTTTTCCGGGGTGGACAGTTCCAGAACGGATTTCAGCTCTTTCTCGGTCATCCAGTCCGCGGTACCGTAAGTGCCGGCCTTGCTCTTAGTAAATCCCCGGTCGTCATACTGGTTTTGGGAAAACTTCTCGTGAACCTTCACATAGATCACAATACCGGCTCCGACGGCTACGATCAGGAAGATCGCTTTGACGCCGTTCCAACTGAAGGCATTCAGAAGGCACACAGCCGGATTCCAGTCTGGGGCAGCAATCTGTGTTTGCCCCCACATACCGCCGGACTCCATCCAGATAGTATAGTTGGTAAACACCTGCCCCAGCAGACCGCCAAGATAGAAAAGCGCCCCGCATCCGAGGATGGAGGCGACTATAATTGCGGCCTTGCGCTGTTTTTCATTCATCTGCATCACCGCCTTTCGGGCAGAGGGCATCTTCTACCATATCCATTATTACCGTCTTAATGCTGACTTTCGGCCCAACGACATTCCGGACAAAAGCGGTTTGTTCCGGGAAACAGATAACGGCTGTTTCCTGTTCGATTCCTTTTACGCCGTCGATAAAATGGTTCAATCGGGTGATGTCGCTGTCCAGAAACGAAAACAGATAAATGCCGTTCTCACGAGCGTCATACTCGAAAACGCCGTTACCATAGGACCTGTCGTCCGGATCGAACAGGAGATCCAGCAGCGTTTCGTTCCAGTCTGGGGTAGTCAGTATTTTCAAAAGGCGCACGCCAAATCCATTCAGCGGGACGAAATAGAGATGGTCATAGATGACGTTAAACTCTGTTTCCGCTCGTTTGGTTTTCCATAGGGTACGCAAGGTTATTTCAGCGATCTCATATCCCGCACCCAAAAGAATGCCCGACTGCACATCATCCACGGCGGCATTCATCCGTGCGATCTCTGTAAGGTGGAGCCTGACCTTTGCCTCGCCTCTGCCATTCCAGTTCATCAGGTAATCACGGCTGTTGTATACGGCATAGCAGCCACCGGGGTAGAACAGCGCACCCGTTATTCTGGAAAAGCTGGTTTTGTTGACATCATCGTCGCCCACATACTTGAGTTCTTTGCTGATGTAGAAAGAAGGGGCATCCGTTACGACTTTACGAATTGTGACCATCTGAAGCTGGGGCAGCTTATAGGGGCAGGTCTCGAATCCTGCCAGTTTAATCAGGGCAGCGGATTCGGCCACCCGATGGAAACGATCCAATCGCTTGGCCTCTCCGGCATGATTGTGGCGCAAGTAATTTTGGGTATAGTAAAGGGCGGCATCCGGGTTCACGACCTCAAGGATATTTTGTCCTCCCTTGGATAAGCGGACAGATTTGCTTTTGCCCTTACCGGTAATCAGAAGAAGGCGGCAAATAATCTTGTCGGCATGGCCGGGGATACGATACTCCTGTCGTTGGGCGTGTTTGTGGATCAGTTTGCGCCATACCTCTTTGCTTCCTAAAAGCTGCAAAGAACACAGCGGATACTCCCCGACATAGGAAAGAAACGTGAGCAATCTGTACACATGAGAATCCTGCTTTATGGTGGTCATGTTTCCTTACCTCGAAGTGGAGCATTTTCGTCCCCATGCCTGCTCCTCTTGGCTAAATCGGATCGATTCGGAGACGGGATTTTCCTTGGGACACAGAGCTTTTTCGCATTTCGGGGCGTGTAGATAAGTCGCTGCGGGAATTTACCCCTGTTTTGGGATAGCTTTTTCTTGCCAAAAAGTGGTTTGCGCATGGAGCTTCACCCCCTCGTCCGGGAAATTCTTTTCTGCTTCATACCAACGCATAAAGTCCTGCTCAGGTACGACATAAACCTCGGTGCGTTCCGTGCTGCCCGCAGCGCTGCAGTAGTAATGCCGACAGCGCAGCGGCGCGTCATCTGTCATGACATACAGGGCTACAATGTCCGTTACGAAATTGGTTTCAATGTTGTCGTGATCCCGGTGCCTGCGCTCCGGTTCCTCCCGGTCATAGATGTGACGGTAGATGATTACACAGTCGTCAAAGCGGACGGGAGATCCCTCATTGAAAAAGCGCTGCATGGCAGGCCCCAAAAAGCCCCGGATGTATTCGACGGAGCCTTTGCCACGCTCCTTTCGGGGAAGCAGTCGGGGAATCCGGAGGGAAAACCAGCCATCCTCGGTAAAGCCAAGTCGAACCAAATGGTCCTCGTCTTCATACAGAACCACGATTTCGTAAGCTGTTTTATCCTTCAGGAAGGAAATCTGTGCCGGGGCATCTGCTTGCCAGTGGGCTTCGGGAGCAATTTGCTCAATAAACTGGAGCAATACCCAGACGGCGGTAATCATTCGCTGCTTCGGCTCGCAGTATTGATCGACTGCCAGATATTCACCATCTTCTATAGCGGCAATCCTGCGGGCATGCTTCATGTTCTGCACAAGCCTGTTGACAGAGCGCTGCGGTCTGTAGTAGAGCAATCCGCGAATTTGCGGCCAACGCAAAGGCCCGTACTGACTGAGCCACCGTAGGATCAGGCGTTCGTCTTCCATAAGAGCCATGATTTATATTCCTCCTTGTACTTATTTTGGGCGTTATACGCATAAACGGGAAAATGCGTACAACGCCCGTTGATTATGTGGCTTCTTTCTGGCGCTTCCGTAGAATCGCTTCCAGCTCTGCCCGGTCGGTGGTAATCATTTCTTTTTCCTCCACGGAGGCTTTGATAACCACAGGAACCTTATCGGACTTCCCGGAGTACACAGCTATGCATAGTTGCATTTGTTGCTGCATCGCTTTTTGATTCTGACTGTCAGGCCGGTGATATCTTTTGTTTCAATACCAATCAGGATCCAGTTGTCAGCCATCTCAAGCCGTGTCGGGATCCATTCTCCGTCTACCCGCACTTCCATTCGCGTTCCGCAGGAGAGAAAACCGTAGTAGTCATTTAAGCCAAACCGAATGTTCATGCGACCGCTATCGGTGTCCAGTACAAGCGTTCCCTGCCTTGTGGACGCCTCTTTTCCATCGGCGGCAAGCGACGCCATTTGCTCAATATGATACTGCTGCCGAAGGTATTCATCAAAGATAGTACGGCGGATTAGTACCTTCTTGCCTATCTTGTAGACAGCGCCTGCTTCGTGAGCCAATCTGGTGAACATCTTCAAGCCCAAACCGTAATAATCTGCGCCTTGATAGTAGGTGATAAACTCATGCTTCATGATCTCAATATCCTCATCATCCAGCTTATCAGAAAACATCCACAGGTTCCCGCTCATTGTTTTTCCTCCGCTTGCGTAAGGGTACTGGGCTCGTGAAACTGCTCCAGATACTGATCGAAGATATCCCGGTTAATCAGCACAGTGCCATCGATACGATAAATAGCGCCTGCTTTGTTGGCCATCTCCAGAAGCTTCTTATGGTGGATGCTGTAAACAATCTCCGCGTCTTTATACCTTAGAAATTGCCGGCGCAGCCTCTTTGCATGCTCACGAACATCGTTTCGCTTTCCAAGTTCAAAGTATTCTTTTGTCTGTTCACTGATCATTCGTTCAAAATCCTTTCAAATTGGAATTTGTCAAGACAGATGCTGCAACCTGCAAAAAGAAAAGGACACTTTCTGGAAATTCGTACAGAAAGTGTCCTCAAATGATACATGCTGTTTTGCGCTGGGGTCTAACAAAACTTCATCCTGCGTCACATCACTTCGTATTGATATACGAAATTGTTGTCAATTTGTTGTCAACTGAAGAATATGAGGGCAAAAGTTATTGCAGCGCAATGACTTTTTAGTCTTGGGGCTTCATAGTGGGGAACAGGATAACCTCCCGAATCGTATCGGCGCCGGTGAAGAGCATGACGGCGCGGTCGATGCCCATGCCCATGCCGCCCGTGGGGGGCATGCCGTATTCCAGCGCGGTGAGGAAATCCTCATCCAGCATCTCTGTCTCGTCGTCGCCCCGCTCACGCTGCTCGACCTGCTTCATGAAGCGCTCCCGCTGGTCAATGGGGTCGTTCAGCTCGGAATAGGCGTTGCCCATCTCGCTGCGGTTGATGAAGAACTCGAAACGCTCCGTCAGACGGGGATCTTCCGGGGACTTCTTGGTCAGAGGGGAGACCTCCACCGGGTACATGGTGATGAAGGTGGGCTGCACCAGATGCTCCTCGACCTTCTGGTCGAAGCAGGCGTACAGAGCATTGCCCCATGTCTTCTCGGCGGCGTCGGCCAGCTCAACGCCAACGGCCTTGGCGGCGGCTACGGCCTCCGCGTCGTCGGTGATGACGCCAAAGTCAACGCCTACGTACTTCTTGACGGCTTCGACCATGGTCAGCCGCGGCCAGCCGGGGGTCAGGTCGATCTTCTCGCCCATCCATTCCAGCTCGTAGCTGCCCATAACCTCCTTGGCGAAGGTGGTGTAGATGCCCTCGGCAATGTCCATCATGTCGTGGAAATCGGCGTAAGCCTGATACAGCTCCACGGTGGTGAACTCCGGGTTGTGCTTGGGGTCCATGCCTTCGTTGCGGAAAATGCGGCCGACCTCGTACACCCGATCCATGCCGCCTACAATGAGCCGCTTCAGAGGCAGCTCCGTGGCGATGCGCATGTACATGTCAATGTCCAGGGTGTTGTGGTGGGTGACAAAGGGGCGGGCGGCAGCACCGCCGGCAATGGTGTTCAGCACGGGGGTCTCCACTTCAATGTAGCCCATGCTGTCCAGATAGTTGCGCAGGTGCTTGATGAACTTGGAGCGGATGACAAAATTCCGCTTGACCTCCGGGTTCACCATCAGGTCAACATAGCGCTGACGGAAACGGGCTTCCTTATCGGTCAGGCCGTGGAACTTGTTGGGCAGGGGCAGCAGAGACTTGCTCAGCAGGGTGACGACCTTGGCGCGGATGGAAATTTCCTCGGTCTTCGTCTTGAAGACCTCGCCCTCCACGCCGACGATGTCGCCAATGTCATACTTCTTGAAGCGGTTGTATTCTTCCTCGCCCAGCTCGTCGATCTTCACGAAGATCTGGATGCGGCCGGCGCGGTCCTGCAGATCGCAGAACATGACCTTGCCCTGACCGCGCTTGCTCATCAGACGTCCCGCGACCTTGACGGCCTTGCCCTCGAAGGCTTCGTAGTCGGCCTTGATGGCAGCGGAATCGGCATTGAAATCGAATTTCGTCTGGACGAAGGGGTCGCGCCCCTCGGCCTGAAGCGCCGCCAGCTTTTCCCGCCGGATCTGCATCTGGTCATTCAGAGACAGCTCCGGCTGCGGTACAAACTTTGCCATGGCTCAGCCCTCGCGGGAAACGCTGACCACCTTCATGGTGAAGGAGCCGGCAGGGGCGTTGACGGTGAAGGTCTCGCCCGCGGCTTTGCCGACGACGGCGCGGCCGAAGGGGGAGTCGTCGGAGAGCTTGAACTCCATGGGGTTGGCTTCCTGAGAACCGGTGATGCGGTACTCGGTCTGCTTGCCGTTCTCGTCCTCGACTACCACGGTGCAGCCAAGACCCACCCGGCCGCTGGCCTCGTTTTCGTCCTCAATGATGACGGCGTGGGACAGGACGTCCTCGATCTCGGCGATACGACCATAGAGCTTGGCCTGCTCGTTCTTGGCGGCGTCGTACTCGGAGTTTTCGGACAAGTCGCCGTAGGAGCGGGCTTCGGCGATCATGGCGGCGACTTCGCGCTCACGGGTGGTTTTCAGGTAATTCAGTTCCTTTTCCAGATCGGCAAGACGCAGACTGGTGATCTTAAATTCTTTTGCCATATTCAAAATCCTTTCTCAGATAAAAATATCGATAGCTCCAGATATTATAGAAGAATTATGCCCCATAGTCAAGTTTTATTTGCGGTTTTCGGGGAAAGAATGTCCGCCTGCGGGAGAGTCACGGGCGGACGGTAATATGGCGCGGAGTCAGTCACTCGTGGCTTTTTCGGTTTCCCCGCGATACAGCCGGACGGTGAAGATCGCGGTCACGATGACGATGGCCGCCAGAATGGCTTCCAAAACGGGAACGGGGACGGCGTCCTTGAGCAGCGCACCCAGTGCGTCCACGGCGAAGTGGATGCCCATGGCAGCGAGGAAGAAGCCCCGGCGGTGATACCGGACGGCGCGGTACACCAGATACGACAGGCAGATTTGCAGAGCGAACGCGATGAGCCGCTCCACGCCGGCCATATAAAAGAGGTAAGAGGGAAGCGTCCACAGCTGGGAGATCGTCTCCAGAGAAGTCGCCCGGGCGGCTTCGTCCAGCCCGGCGAGGGCGCTTTCCAGCTTGCCGCCGTTGACCATGGAAACGGTGGCGAGGTTGGAAACGCAGGTCAATCCGCCGACGAACAGTGCTTCAACGCCGCCGTGACCCACGCCGTACATCAGGGCGTTTTCCTTTTCCAGCTGGCTGCCCAGAAAATACTTCATGGCGACCAGCCGCCCGAATTCCTCAAAAACCGCAGCCGCCGCGCCGCCGTACAGGGCGGACAGCCACAGGTTGCCCGTCAGTTTCTCCCCAAAGACGGCGCTCATGGCCAGGTGGAGCATCTGCTCTAAGAACATGGCGAAGATGACGAAGGTCACCGCGCCCAGGAGCATGTCGGAAAGCTTTGCGCCGGTTTTGCGTTTCAGCAGGACGCACAGCGCCACGGGCGCTGCCACGCAGAGAATCAGGCTGACGACCATGCCGGTAATGCTTGCGGAAGATACTGTGTTCATATCGTTTTCTCCTTTCCGTTATAGGCCGGTTTTTTTGACTAGAGTGTCATAGAGACTTCGCGTGCTTTCCGCGCTGCTGCCGCTGAGGACCAGCGTTTTCCCGTTCACGGACAAAATGACGCAGGCTTCCGGGCGGTAGTAGGTGTAGCGGGTGTAAGTGCCGAATTCTTCATTTTCAAACGTCCCCATCAGCAGCCGGAAGCTACCTACGCCGTAGGTTCGGGTGCCGTCCACGTTGCCCTCCCGGTATTCGATGCCGTCGATGGCGTCGTATTTTACGGTGAGGTCGTCGAAATAAGAGGCTTCCACGGTAAAGCTGTCGCTGTCGAACCGGTAATGGAGATTGCCGGTGAACAGCGTGACCGCGACGAACACCGCAATCGCTACCAGAAAGATCAGCACGCCGATGGAGACTTTTTTGGACCTCGGGTCGGGGTCGCTTTCCGTCCCGTGGATCCGGTGGTAGCGGTAAGAATAGGCAATGGGCAGGATGGACAGAGCGGCTACGGCGAGAATGGTGACGATGATCCCCGGCACCTCCGGAAGCAGAGCGGCAAGCACCATTGTAAAGCCGCCGATGACCCACACCTTACCAGCAAAGCGGTGGGTCGCGTTCCAGTTTTCCTCGCTGCCCAGCGTCCAGGAAATTCGGATGCCCACGGTGCGGTTGGGGCGGCATTTGGGGAAATAGTTGCCTATGGCGGCGAACATCAGTCCCAGCCCCGCATAAATAAGGCTGGTAAGCCGGAATTCCCAGCCCAGCGCCAAAGCGTAGGTGATACCGCTGACGAGGATGGAGGTGGCAGGCATTATCCAGAACAGCAGACCTACCACTTTTTTGCTCTGATTCCGGTTCTTTGCGTCCCGGAAAACGAGAAACAGCACCAGATAATGGGCGGCCAGCAGCAACAGCGGCTGGAGAAATACGGCGGCGGCCTTGCCGCTCCATCTGTCCGCGCCGCTCATGCCCCAATGGGTGGCAAGCTGGCCGGGAAGCCGGTTCCACAGAAGCAGCCCTGCGGCGATGGGGAGAAGGGCAAGCAGCGTGGAGACAATCAGTTCTTTTTTGTATTGCTTTATCATGGGGCAGCGCCTCCTTTCAAATCCGTGAGCCAGAGCATGATTTCCTCTAAGACCGAGGTGTTCAGCTCATAAAAGATGAATTTTCCCTCCCGGGTGTCCCAGATCAGGTCGGCGTCCTTCAGAACGGACAGGTGCCGGGACACGGCGGCGGGGGTGATGCTAAAATGGTCGGCAATTTCCCCGGCGGACAGCCTGCCGGACTTGAGCAGATTCAGAATTTCCCGCCGGGTCGGGTCGGACAGGGCTTTTAGGGTTTGCTGCAACGCCAAGGAATTCACCTCCAATAGAATATTTAACAATTAACTGAATTGTTAAATGTACTGTACAACAGAAACGGCTCGTTGTCAAGAGGAAAAAGAGGGGCGGTCATTTAATGGGTAGCCATAAAACAGTGAATGGAGCGTATCGGTACGGATACGCTCCACTTCTTATATAACGGGGTGCAGCTCATTATGGCCGCCTCTGTAATCAGATAGCTTCAAAGATCAGTTCGTCATACCCGGTTTCCCCGTCCTGCTCCACGCCGAAGCGGACGCCGGGAAGCTCTGCGATCACCAGCTCACAGGTGGTGTTGACGATGCAGCCGGGGCAGAGATGACCGCCCAATGTGGAAAGGTCTTCTCTGGACAGGGCGATGTGCAGATGACACCGCTGCTCGCTGACGGTGCCGTTCAGACTGACGATCTCGCAGTGCTCCCCGATAGACCGGATGTTCACACCGCTGGCGTCCCGCACCTTCGCTTCCGTGACGCAGCCCACGGCGGAAAGCACCACTCCCGCCGCAATGTGCTTTTCCTGAGCGAGTTCCCGGATGGAGAGAAGCAGATCGTCCCCCCGGTGGAGACGGACGCAGTGGCAGACAAAAGCGCCGGATGTGGTCACAATGGGATGGTTCATCGGTAATCCACCAGCTCTCCCATGTCCCGGCGCTTTTTCTCCCGGAGGGGGTCGCCCTCTTTTGCGTAGCCCAGAGCGATCACCAGCCGCACCGGCTGGTCAAGTCCGCAGGCTGCCCGAAGCTTGGCGTCGTCCAGCCAGCCGATGATGCAGGTGGATAGCCCCTGGGCGGTGGCCTCGGCGGTGAGATAGGCGGCGGCAATGCCGATGTCGATGGAGCGGTAGTCCACCTTCGTCACCTTGGAACCCAGAGCGGCGCTCTTGGAGTAGGGGCGCTCAGAGATCACGATCAGCACCGGTGCCTGAGCGGCGAATTTGTTCATGCCCATGCCGGTCACACCGGCGACCGCGGCCTTGGCGGCCTGCCCCCGGCAGACGGTGAAGTGGTAGGGCTGGGCGTTGCAGGCGGAGGGCGCTAAACGGGCGGCTTCCAGCACGGCGTCCAGCTTTTCCTGCTCCACAGGCCGGGTCTCGTCATAGCTGCGGCAGGATTGTCGTGCGCGGGCAATTTCCAGAAAGTCCATCATTTTTCTCCTTTGTCAGATTTTCCAAATGCGGTTGGCTGCCCGCTCCTTGGGGGCGGGAGCCTCGTCGGCGTAACCCAGAATGCAGCAGCCGATGCCCCGGTAGTGTTCCGGAACGCCCCACTTGCCGAGAAGCGCCTTGCCCTCCTCGGTGTCGAACATCTCCCGGGCGCGGTTGATCCAGCAGCTGCCCAGCTCCACGGCGTGGGCGGCGTTGAGCAGATTCCCCAGCACCAGAGAACCGTCTTCCACCCATGTGGGATAGGTGGGGTCAGCCAGCACGACGATGACGCAGGGCGCGCCGTAGAAAGGATCTCTTTCCGTCCCCATCACGGCGGCGTTCATGGCTGAAAGCTGATCCCGGGTGGCCTTGTCCCGGACGGCGACCATGACGGGCTTCTGATTGTTCATGGCGGAGGGGGCGTAAAGTCCGGCCTCCAGCACGGCGTCCAGCAATTCGTCCGGCACCTGCTCGGGGCGGTACTTGCGGACGCTGCGGCGGGTTTTCAGAAGTTCACACATAAAAAATACCTCCTGGTTATTATTCTGCTGACGGCACTGTCCAGTGTGCCGTCAGAATAGTCTGTTTTTTCGCAAAGCCCATGGACGCATACAGGCGGATGGCGGGAACATTGTCCGCGTCCACGAGGACGGACATGGCGTTGGGTGCGTTCGCTTCCAGCGCCTTTGCCAGCAGCTTCCGGCCGTATCCCATGCGGCGGTATTCTTCCAGAACCAGCAGATCAAATGGTTCGTTCTCCTTGAAGGTACGGGTCACATCTATGTAACCGACGACCCTGCCGTCGCGGATTGCGAGGAAGGTGTGGAAACGATCCTGTGCCTGCATGACCTTTTCGCCTGTCCAGTACATATCTTTATTGTGGATGGCGCAGTACTGTTCTGCGTACTGGTCGGAAAGGGGCACGATGCCAGTGGTGTCCATATCCGGCGCGGGGGCTTCCAGCACCATCTTCTGCTGCTCCGGCTCGAAATCGGCCTTCCGCAGATTCAGCTGTTCCCGCAGAAGGCGGTTGCCGGGATTGAAGACGAAATCGATGCCATAACCGGGGAAGTGCTGCTTCAGATATTGGAGCGCTTCCAGATAGGCGCTTTTCTCATGGGACAAGCCTGCCAGCATTTCCATGTACTGTTCATCCCGGATAACGAGGAATGCGAACAGCCCAATCAGCGTCTCTTCATGGTAGACGCCAAAGACGCAGTATCGGTCGGGATTTCCAATCGGTCTGATCAGATTGCTTTGAAGCTGTTCTTCGCTGCTCAGCATGGGGTCTGAAAAGTTGGGGTCACCTTGAAAGCCTGCGGCAAACGCCCGGCATTCTTCATAGGTTTTTATCATTTGGATCATGGCTTTTCTCCCCATTGCCGGAACGTTTTATTTTTTTATACTATACCACAATTCCCCAGAAAAGGCAAAGAAAAAACTGCCGGTAAAAGCCCCGGCAGTTTTCGTATGCTTATTGATGCAGCCCGAACAGAGGCCTTGCTACCCGCTTGTACAGCAGCATCGTCAGCACGGAGACGACGGCGCCTTTCAGCAGGTTCAGGGGCGCGACGCACAGCAGCACGAAGGTGGAGACATTGCTGACCCCGCCCCGGATGGCCGTTCCCATGGCGATGATGGTGTCCAGCGGAATGCCGTACAGCTGGGCAAACTTGGGCAGAAGATAAACGGCATTGAAGGCGCTGCCGAACACGGTCATGACCAGCGTGCCGATGGCAAGGCCGATGATGGCGCTGTGCTTGCTCTTGTGGGCGTGGTAGAAAATGGTGGCGGGAAGAACCAGAGAGCATCCTACCACGAAATTGGCAAGATCGCCCACAAAGGCGGTGGAGGTGCCTTTCAGCAGCAGCTTCAGCAGGATTTTCACGCCCTCGCACACCACCGTCGCGCTGGGGCCTAAGTAAAATCCGCACAGCAGCACGGGCAGCTCGGAAAAGTCCAGCTTATAGAATTCCGGCGCGAGAATCACCAGCGGGAAGTCCAGCACATGAAGCACGGCGGCGATGGCGGCGCTGATGCCGATGATGCTGACCCGCCGGGCGGGGC
>HF988041.1:28613-31699 GCA_000434635.1 Firmicutes bacterium CAG:110
GCCGCCCCGCCGGGCGGGGCTGACCTTCCGCTTTTCCGGGAGAAAATGCTCCGCCAGCCGGGCAAGCAGGGCAAGCCCCACCACGATGGCAAGGTTCACGCCCACGAATGCCAGATTGTCTAAGATTTGTTTCCAAAGATCGGTCATTGGTATCACCTCAAAACAAAAATGCGCCCTGGGTATATTCCCAGGGCGTGAAAAAACGCAAATATCCTTTGCGTATCTTCTTCCATCCAGACTGTACTGTCGGTATCGGAGTTTCACCGATTCAACGCTGACGCGCTCGCGGACTTGGGAAGTCTTGAATCAAAGCTTCCTTTACCGCCGGTGGGGAATTTCGCCCCGCCCTGAAGATACTGTTCAGTTCGGGTACACAGTAGCACAGAGCGGGGCGCTTGTCAAGAGCGGAATTGTGTGATACCATAGATAAAAAACGCGGCAGCTTCCCCATGTTTACTGGGTCGTCTCCGGCGCGGTGGCGGCGGTTTCCGTGGGAAGACTGGGGGCGGTGGGAGCAGTCGTGGCTTCCGGCATCTTGAAGCCCCGGATCTTTCCCTGCGCGGCGGTGTCCGTTACGTCGCCGCCGATGATCTGGTTTTTGTAGACCAGCAGCGTCGCGTAGACCGGCTCGGTAGCGCCGGGGTAGTTGTTGATCTTGTAGACGTAGCGCATGACCTTTTTCCCGGCGTATTCGCTCAGGTCGTAGCCCTGACTTTTTTGCAGGGCGTTGTAGCGCTCGAACACGTCGCTGGACGCGGCGGGAATGCGTACCTGACTGGAATCTGTGGGGGATGTGGTGACGTCCCAGCCGAGATCCGTCAGAAATTTCACCCGGCCGTCGTTGCTGGAAGCCGTGGGCGCGGAAGTCTCGGCGGAATCCCCGCCCCCGCCCAGCAGCAAAATCAGCGCCACGATCAGCGCCGCCACGGCGGCAAGGGCGATCATTACCTTTTTCAGATTGACCTTCGCGGTCATAACCATCATAAAAAATCCCTCCCGGTTCATATTTCGGTGGTACAGCCTATGCGCCGGAACCGGGACGCAGAACGGAGGAGCTATGGAACGACTGGACAAATTCCTGTGCGGCAGCGGCGCGGGCACCCGCTCTCAGGTGAAGGATATCTTAAAAGCGGGGCGGGTGACCGTGGACGGAAATCCTGAAAAGGACGGCTCCCGGAAAATCGACCCCGCTGTCCACACCGTTACACTGGACGGGCAGCCTTTGGGCGGAAAGCGCCGGATGGTGGTGATGCTCAACAAGCCGGCGGGCTACGTCACGGCCACGGAGGACGCAAACGAAAAAACCGTCATGGAGCTGCTGCCGGAGGCGTGGCGGCACATGGACTTAAGGCCCGTAGGTCGTCTGGACAAGGCCACCGAGGGGCTGCTGCTGTTTACCAACGACGGCGAGCTGCTCCACCGGCTGATATCCCCAAAGAAGGAAGTGGCGAAAGTCTACTACGCCCGCCACGAGGGGCAGGCAAATGCCGACGACATATCCGCCTTTGCCGCGGGCCTGACCCTCCGGGACGGCACGGTATGCCTGCCCGCGCTTCTGGAGCCGCTGGGGCCGGGGGAGAGCCGGATCACCGTCCGGGAAGGGAAGTACCATCAGGTGCGGCGGATGATGGCGTCCCGGAACATGACCGTGACTTATTTGGAGCGCCGACAGGAGGGAACACTGACGCTGGGCGATCTGCCGAGAGGCCGGACCCGGGAGCTGACGGAAGGGGAGATCGCCCTGCTGGAAGGCAAAACCCGGCCCTGAACGGTCATTTTGATGGAAGATACAGCCTTTCGGGGAAGCGCCTTCCGGGAAACCTTGGTATATTACCTAAAAAACATAAGAGATTTTGCAATAAAATGTCAAAAGGCACTTGCAATGTGCGCAAAAGCTGTGTATAATAATAATGCGTTTTTGTGAAATGCGCATTTATGCAAGATACTAAGGAGTGACTGTAGATATGTCCAACAGCGTTTTTCAGAGTGTCATTGTTCAGTTGCGGGATATTACGGACCGCAGCTTCGGCGTGATCGATACCGAGGGGTGCGTAGTTTCCTGCACCGATATGTCCATTCTGGGTGAGCGCTGGACGGACGCCGCGCTGAAGGTGAGTGGCGCCGCCGACAGCATCGTCACCTTCGGTCAGCGCAGCTTCAAGGCCATTCTGGGCAATTCCAATGTGCTGGAATATGCCGTTTTCTGCTCCGGCGACGACGAGACTGCCCGCAGCTTCTGCCAGATGGCCTATATCGCCCTGAACGATGCCAAGACCTTCTATGAGGAGAAGCACGACCGGGGCACCTTTGTGAAAAATATCATCATGGACAACATTCTGCCCGGTGATATTTACATCCGCGCCAAGGAGCTGCACTTCGCCACCGACGCACCCCGGGCGGTGTTCCTCATCCGTCAGGTGGGTCACAGCGATGTTGCTACCGTGGATGTGCTGGCGGGAATGTTCCCGGACAAGATGCAGGACTTCGTTCTGTCCATCAACGAAAGCGACGTGGCGGTCATCAAGCAGATCACCGGCGGGACGACCCCCGAGGACTTGGAGAAGATCGCAAAGTCCATGGAGGACACCCTGAAAAACGAGCTGCGGATCAAGACCGTCATCGGTATCGGCACCGTGTCCGACCACCTGCGGGAGCTGGCGGATTCCTACAAGGAAGCCCAGACTGCCATTGACGTGGGCAAGGTGTTCGACACCGAAAAGAGCATCATCGACTACGAAAATCTGGGCATCGGCCGCCTGATCTACCAGCTGCCCACCACGTTGTGCGAGATCTTCCTCAGTGAAGTGTTCAAGAAGAATTCCATCGATTCT
Source organism: Firmicutes bacterium CAG:110 (assembly GCA_000434635.1). GTDB lineage: Bacteria > Bacillota > Clostridia > Oscillospirales > Oscillospiraceae > Faecousia. Next base: position 31,445 of record HF988041.1, read on the forward strand.
CTGGATCAGGAGACCCTGTTCACCATCAACAAGTTCTTTGAGAACAACCTGAACGTCTCCGAGACTTCCCGGAAGCTCTTTGTCCACCGCAATACGCTGGTCTACCGTCTGGAAAAGATCAAGAAGCTCACGGGGCTTGACCTGCGGCAGTTTGACCACGCCATTGTCTTCAAGGTAGCGCTGATGGTGCGCAAGTACCTCACTTCCCGGGAGACCCGGTAAAAAACATGTCCCGCGGGGCTGCGTCGGCAGCCC
>HF988041.1:31724-36298 GCA_000434635.1 Firmicutes bacterium CAG:110
GGCTGCGTCGGCAGCCCCGCTTCTGTATGCCCGACCCGGTTTTTACGGAAAGTGTTTTCCGTTTTTGGGGCGTAATATAAGAGAAATATGAAAGAAAGCTGAAAAAATGGGGGAATAATTGTGGATAATATGTTAAATCTGCGCTTTTGGCCTATTTATTTCGGAATATGATTGACATTGATTTTGTGATGTGTTACAATTCGGTTACACTGCGGGCGGTATGGGGTTGCGTTAACGGCAATTCCGGTACCGCCTATGACGGGAGAAAGATGCGAATATGATTGAATTTACTGATGTTGTAAAATCCTATACGCAGGGTAACAAGGCCCTCAACGGCGTTACCATGCAGATCGAGGACGGCGAGTTCTGCTTCCTGATCGGTCCTTCCGGTTCCGGTAAGTCCACCATCATCAAGCTCATCACCGGCGAGCTGAAGCCCACCTCCGGCACCGTCCACGTCAACGGCTATTCTCTGGAACGAATTCGCAAGCGCGAAGTTCCCTACCTGCGCCGCACGGTCGGCGTCGTGTTTCAGGATTACCGCCTGATCGAAAAAATGACGGTCTATGAGAACGTGGCCTTTGCCATGCGGGTCGTGGGCGCGAAGGAATCCGAGATCAAAGAGCGGGTTCCCTACGTGCTGGAGCTGGTCGGTCTGGAAAGCAAGATGAACCGCCATCCCAACGAGATGTCCGGCGGCGAGCAGCAGAGACTTGCCATTGCCCGCGCGCTGGTGAACAATCCGTCCACCATCATCGCCGACGAGCCTACCGGCAATCTGGACCCGGAGCGCTCCTTTGAAATCATGGCGCTGCTGCAAGAGATCAACAATCTGGGAACCACCATGCTGGTGGTCACCCACGACCAGAATCTGGCAAAGCTGTTCCATAAACGCACCATTGCTATCAATGAGGGCGTCGTGGTGAGAGATGGAATCGGGGAGGAAAGCAAACATGAAGCTCAATAATATCGGGTACCTGCTCAAGGAGGGCTTCCGCAGCATTTTCCAGCACGGCTTCATGTCCTTTGCTGCTATCTGCGTCACGGTGGCGTGTCTGATCATCGTGGGCAGCTTCTCCGCGCTGGCTTACAATCTGGACATCATGGTTCAGGATTTGAATAAGACCAGCGAAATTATGGTGTACATCGACAGCGACCTTTCCGACGCCGAGGCAAGATCCATCGGCACGAAGATCAACCTTCTGGACAATGTGTTTGACGCGAAATACGTTTCCCGGGAGGAAGCGCTTCAGAACTTCGTCAGCGACCATGACAACGACAGCGCCTTCAGCGGCGTTCAGGCGCAGGATCTGCGCCACCGCTACGTGGTCACTTTGGAAGACAATACCAAGATGGAGCAGACCGCTGAGCAGCTGAAGAATCTGCCCGGCGTGGCCAAGGTCAGCGCGGCCTATGAGCTGGCGCAGGGCTTCACCACCCTGCAGAGCGTGCTGCATATCGTCTCCGTGGCCGTGATCGCGGTGCTGCTGGTGGTTAGCCTGCTGATCATTTCCAACACCGTCAAGCTGGCCATGTACGACCGACGGGACGAGATCGCCATTATGAAAATGGTGGGCGCGACCAACGGCTTTATCCGGCTGCCCTTCGTGGTAGAGGGCTTCTCCCTCGGCATGATCGGCGCAATTCTCGCTTTCGGTCTGGAATGGCTGGGCTATGACGCGATGATCGCGAAGATCGGCAGCGTGGACGCCTTGCAGCTGTTCAACTTCGTACCCTTCCAGGAGCTTCTGCTCCCCATGGTTGCCACCTTCGCCGCCGCCGGTATGTTCGTCGGTATCGTGGGCAGCTGGACTTCTATCCGAAAGTTTATGGACGTATAACTATGAACAAACACAGAGAGATAACCGTGAGATCACTTGTCGCCCTATGTCTGGCGGCGGTGATGGCGGTGAGCATCCTGCCGGTTCCGGCGGATGCCGCCACCTCCGGTGAGATCCAGAAGGAGATTGACGCACTGGAGGAAAAGAATAAAGCCATCCAGGCGCAGATCGACGCTGTGCGAAGCCAGTACGACGCCAACTATAACGACATGGCCGACATTGTAAACAGGAAGGAAGCCATTGACGAGGAAATTGCCCTCCTGACGGACAAGATCGAGACGACCAACGCCCAGATTTCCGCCTACAGCCAGCTCATTGCGGACACGCAGGACGAGCTGGACGCCGCCGAGGAGGAGCTGCGCACCCTGAGCGAGCAGCACCGGGAGCGTATCCGGGCGATGGAGGAAGGCGGCAGCATTACTTACTGGCAGGTCATTTTCGAGGCGAACAGCTTCACCGACCTGCTTGACCGGCTGAACATGATGCAGGAGATCTCCGAGGCCGACCAGCGCCGCCTTCAGGAAATGCGCATCGCGTCGGACATCGTCACCGCCACCCGCATGAGCCTGGAATCGGAAAAAACCGAGCTGGAAGGCACCTGGGAGGAGCTGACGGCGGCGGAAGCCGAGCTGGAAGAAAAGCGCACCGAATCCGACGACATGCTGCGGGAGCTGGAAAAGAAATCCGAGGAATACCAGCGGCTGATGGACGAGTCGGAAGCGCTTCAGGACGAGCTGATGCAGGAAATTGCCGCCAAGGAAAAGGACCTCAAGCAGGCAAAGTACGACGAGTATCTGGCCAAGCTGGCTTTGCAGGGTGAAAACCCGCCCTCCAACGCCTCGTGGACGACCCCGGTATCCGGCTATACCATCACCAGCCCCTTCGGAATACGCACCCACCCGATCCTGGGCACCCAGAGAATGCACAACGGCATTGATATGGCCTGCAATCAGGGAACGCCCATCTACGCGACCCGGGCGGGCACCGTTACGGTGGCTTCCTATCAGGCCGGCGGCGCGGGGTACTATGTCAGCATCAACCACTTAGACGGCTTCTCGTCCATCTATATGCACATGACCAATTACGTTGTTTCCGCGGGACAGAGCGTGTCCCAGGGGCAGCTCATTGGATATGTTGGCAGCACCGGCCTTTCTACCGGGCCGCATCTGCATTTCGGCATTTCTTACGCAGGAACTTATGTAAACCCATTGGCATACATCTATTGATGCTGTTTTCCGATTTTGATTGGAGTTCAGTATGATGCAATGCCCGTCCCCATCGTGAAAAGGAGATTCCTATGAAAAATCGCAAACGTTTGGTATCCGTCCTCGCCGGCGTCATGGCGGCGGTACTGCTGCTGACGCTTCTGATGAGCATTCTGCCCACCTTTGCCGGTGCGGCATCCTCCGGCGAGATCCGCAAGCAGATCATTGCCCTGCAGCAGGAGCGCAAGGAGGTACAGAACCAGATCGCGGACGTGAAGAAGCAGTACAAGGAAAACGAGAACGAAATTGCGGACCTGATCGCGAAAAAGAATGTGATCGATCAGGAAATTCAGCTTCTGAACACCCAGATCATCAACATCAACGAACAGATCTCCGCCTATAACCTGCTCATTGCGGACAAGCAGGACGAGCTGGACACGGCGGAAGACCGTCTGGAAACGCTGAATCAGGAAAACAAAGAGCGCATCCGCACCATGGAGGAAGAGGGCGAGGTATCCTACTGGGAAGTCGTCTTCAAGGCCAACAGCTTCTCTGACCTGCTGGACAGGCTGAACATGGTGGAGGAGATCGCCGCCTCCGACAAGCGCCGTTTGCAGGAGCTGAGCGACGCCGCCAACAAGGTGGAGGAAGCGCAGGACGAGCTGGAAGCGGAAAAGGTCGAGCTGGAAGACACCAAGAAGGATCTGGATGACACGCAGGCGGAAATGAACGAGAAAAATAAGGAATCGGAGGCGCTGCTCCAGGAGCTGCTGCAAAAGGCCGACGATCTCCAGGCGCTGGAAGAGGAATGCAAGGAGCAGGAAAATGCGTTCCTGAAGCAGATCGCCGCCATGGAAGTACAGTTCAACGCGGCGAAGCAGCGGGAATGGGAAGCCTGGAAGGCAACCTCCGTACCCGCCACGACTGCGGGCGGCGGCTCGAGCGGTTCCGGCGGAAATTCGGGCGGGAACTCCGGCGGCAGTTCCGGCGGAAGCAGCGGCGGCTGGCAGGTTCCCTGCAGCTACACCTCCATCACCAGTCCCTTCGGCAATCGTAAATCTCCCACGGCGGGCGCTTCTTCCTACCATCAGGGCGTTGACCTGGATACCGGCACCGGCGACCCCGTGTACGCCACCCGTGCGGGCGTCGTTACCATCGCAGGCTGGGGCAATGCCGCCGGCAACTATGTGCAGATCAACCATCAGGACGGCTTCTCGTCCATCTACATGCACATGAGCAGCTACTGCGTATCCGCCGGGCAGATCGTCAGCGCGGGACAGCTGATCGGCGCCACCGGCGCCACCGGCGTTGCCACCGGCGACCACCTGCACTTCGGCATTTCCTACAACGGCGTCTACGTCAACCCCTGCAATTACGTGCCGCTGTACTGATTTGTTCAGGAAACTCTGAACAAACCATCTTCGACTGAGCAGCGGATCTTTTCCTCTGGCCGTGCGGCTTCCAAAGCGGGAAATACACAAAGTATTCCTCCGCTTTGGAAACCTTCATCTGGTGAAAAATCTCTCGC
>HF988042.1 GCA_000434635.1 Firmicutes bacterium CAG:110
CATGCCTTACAGCCAAAGCAATATGCGGTTTTGTTTACATCGCTTGACAAGGGCACACAGCCCTTTGTCGTGTGCGATGGATAAGTAAAAGTCAAATTTTCCACTCAATCGAAACGTGTTCGTCGGTTGCGCGGATCTGTGAGATCAGGCCGTCGGCAACCTGCCGCCTGTCCTCGAAGTCAATTTCTTCCCATTGGTTCAGGTAGACCGACAACCGCTCAATCTGTTCCGGGGACATGGTTTCCGCTGACAGCGCCGCGATCTCTTTTGTCAGGGCTTGGCGGCGTGTGTCCAGCTCCTCGATTTTGCTGTTGGCATAGGACAGCAGCACCGCATTAGCCCCGGTCAAAGTATTCAGCAGCTTTTCAATCTCGTCCTCCACGCGGGCAAGCTCCATGTTCAGCGCGGTCAATTTGGGATTGACCGTTTCTCGCTTTGCCGTCAGCGTCTGGAACTCAGACAGCTTCTTGACCATCTCGCCGTACAGAAACCTTTCAAATTCCCGTGTGCGGAGCGTCCCGCAGCCGTCACAGCTTTTACTGTCAGCCCGCTTGGAGCAGCGGAGATACTGAACACCTGTTGGATTGCCGACGCTCATAAGCGCGTACCCGCAGCGGCCACACTTGACCTTTCCGGCAAGCCATGTGTTCTTTGCCTTGCGCCCGCCTTGGAACGTCTTGTTTGCCATGAGCTTTTTCCGGCAGCGCAGCCATGTATCAGACGATACCAGCCCCTCGCTGGGAGCCAGAACAAGTATCTGATCTTTCAGGTGCTTGTTTTTTCTTTCTTGCACGTCCCGGCCCTGATAGAGATAGCAGCCGTTTGTCCCGGCAAAATCTGTGGCTTCATTGACTACCACCGTACCCTGGCTTTTGAAGAACTCGTACATATCGAGGTCAGCCTGTGCGTAAATGGGGTTTCTCAAAAGTTGGGAGATAAAGCCCCGTTTCATTTCCTTGCCGTAGATCAGGATGCCCTCGTCGGCAAAGTAACGGGCAATGTCCCCGAAAGAAATTCCGGGCTGAGAGTACATTTCAAACATCAGCTTTGCAATATCTGCCGTTTCCGGGTCAGGCTTCATCATTTTTGTGCGGATGCCCTCAATGGTGGTCGGCTCCAGTTGGAAGCCGTAGGGGGCCGCGCCGCTCATGTGAAAACCGTGCTGGCAGCGGGAATAGTAGGCATCGGTCACGCGCTTCTGGATGGTTTCACGTTCGAGCTGGGCGAACACGATGCAGATATTCAGCATGGCCCGCCCCATCGGGGTGGACGTGTCAAACTTTTCCGTGGAAGAAACGAACTCGACATTGTATTCCTGAAAAGTTTCCATCATGGTTGCGAAGTCCAGAATGGAACGGCTGATACGATCCAGCTTGTAGACCACCACGCGCTTGATCAGGCCCCGGCGAATATCGGCCATCATTTCTTGGAACTTGGGTCTATCGGTATTCTTGCCGGAATAACCCTTGTCTGTGTACTTGCGGAAATTGCCTCCTCTCAATTCATACTTGCAAAACTCGATCTGGCTTTCAATGCTGATACTGTCCTTGCGGTCAACGGACTGTCTGCCATAAATGGCATCTTCACGAATAATCATTTGGTGCTCCTTTCCGTGTAGGAGCTACCAAACCTTACACCTATATTATACCTCTGGCAGCCCCGTATCTCAAGGATGTCCCGCATTAGTGCATCTGCGCCCGTCCCGGCGCATACTTCACAAAGACCTCATACAGACAGCTTTCAATTTCACGCTTGCGCTTATCCCGTGCTCGGGGAGAGAGCATCGGGGTCAGGTTTTCCACGGTGATGGATTTGCCCTGAAAAGACGCGGTTTTGACTTCCTTGTGATAGCCGACTCTTGCCTCCGTCATCTGAAAACCTCCTATAACAATCAGCGGTGTGAATAGATTTGATGGTTTCCCGTTGTCCGTGGGGAAACGTGAAAGGACGGCACAAAAGCGCCGTCCTTTGACCTTGCCCCACCTCTGGCCACGATGACCAGAAGCAGCGGGACAGTTGTTTTCCGTTTCAATCCACAAAAGAGGGAGCCGCCGCGCCGAAATGGTTTGGGCTGTCATAAGACAGAAAGACCCGGTTTGACGGCTCCCTGTATGATTGTTGTGTGCCGTATTTGCCACGCATCCCCGGCACGGGGAGTATTCCAGACCGCCGATGGCTTCGGCTGCATAGCCCCACAGCATCGCTGCCCGTGGAGGGCTGGCGCATACCGCAGGGACTCCCCCTCAAGTCTGTGGGAGGGCGTGAGCAAGTTTCATTATCCTCCGCGCTGTCCTCGCGCCCGGTTTGCCAGCACCGGGTCAAAGGCTGCGTTGATCGCTCGGCCAGCTTGTCCATCACCTCCTGAACTGGCTGTCGTGGCGGCGCACCTTACGTCGCTATCACGCGGATTTCGTATCGGGAATACTGTCTATTCAGTTTTCAAGGCGAGGAAGAAAACTCCTCTCACCTATCAGGAGGTTTCGGGGGCAAATGTACTCCCTCTTACAGAGATTTTTTCAAAATATTTTTCATAGCGGCCAGCCCGCGCTCAATGGAGCAGCAGATGCGGCTCCGGCCAACGCCCTCGGCTGCCGCGATCTCGGCCTTGCTCATGCCGAGAAGATAGTGCTGGTACACACGCCGGGCCTGCGTGGGCGGGAGCTGGGCCAGCGCGTCATAGAGGGCAAAGGTGGTTTCCCGCGCCTCAATGTACTCGTCCGGGGTCAGGGGCTGGCGGAGCACGTCGGCCTCAAAGCCGGGATCGGTGTCCAGCGAGCACTCGCCATTTCTGCGCTTCTGCCGCTTGTAGCTGTCGCATAGACGGCCTCCCATCGAGAGGGCGGCGGCGATCTCGTCCGAAACTTCCAGTATCACATTTTCGGTCATATAGGGGTAATACCGTTTCAGGTTGATAGTCGTCATAATTGTCCTCCATTTCAAAAGGTGGTTGGTGAGTGCGGATTGAAATGGAGAACAGG
>HF988043.1:0-3759 GCA_000434635.1 Firmicutes bacterium CAG:110
CCCAGAGGGAGAGCCAAGGGGCTGCATACGTTGGCACGAGAAATGGAGCGCATCTGTACCGATACGCTCCATTTACTGTTTTACGTCCACCCATCAAAGGCGGGGCGTGGTCTTTTATCCGTTAAAAGTTTTCCTCAAGCAGCGCCCCGAACGCATCCCGGGAAAGCGGGTCCGTCACGGAAATGGAGTAGGCGTAGCTTCCGTCCGTCCAGATGGCCAGACTGTACGCGCCGTTGCCGCCCTTTAAGGTCACGGCGTTTCCGGAGATTTCCAGTGTTTCCTCCTGCGCGTACACATTGTAGTCGCCGGAATTGTCCTCCGTTCCGGGGGATTTGCGGTAGCACAGGCTGTCACTGCCGCCGAAATACTGGATTTCCGCCAGTTCGTCCCAATAGGACACATATTCCGTGCGCTCCACCGTAAAGGGAACGCCCGTCAGCTCGTTCATGGGAATCCCCGTTTTTTCGGTCAGCGCTTCCAGACTGTCCACGGTGTCGATCTGGGCGACCGCCATCATCCCCTGTTCCGGCGGGTCTGTCTGCTTCGGCTTCCAGACGTACCAGCAGCACACCACGATGGCAAGACAGGCCGCCAATGTAACCAGCCGCCGGGTCAGCTGACGCTTCTTCTGCTTTGCCTGTTCTGCTTCCACATTGCGGAGGACTCGCTGCCGCATTTCCGGCGTCACTTCGATTTTATCCATGATCTGCTCATACTTCAAAGTCATAGCCCTCCTGCAAAATGGTTTTCAGCTTTTCCCTGCCCCGGCGAAGGTCGGAACGGACAGTGGACGGATTCCGCTGTAAGATTTTTGCGATTTCCTCCGTGGAATAGCCCTCGTAATAGTGCAGGTGGATCACCTCCCGGAACTGCACCGGCAATTCCTTCACCGCGTCCCAGACGAAGGACAGGTCTTCCCGCCCTTCCTCTGCCAGCTCGTCACTCAGCTCGTCGGAGGTTCGGAGGGCGTTGTACTCGATGCGGTTCTTGCTCAGGTTCGCCGCCACCCGCAGGAACCACGCCTTTTTGTGCTCCTCGCTTTCAAAGTTGGGGGCGGCGGTCAGAAGCTTCAGAAGCGTGTCCTGCAAGACTTCCTCCGCGTCCGCCATGTTGTGGAGATAGCTGTAGGCGCAGCGCAGAATGGCGTTTCCGTAGGTATCCAGAGCATCCGCCGCCATCTGCCCCGCCCGGTCATCCGCCTTCGTCTGCTGCTTTTCCTGCGGGAGCAGGCGCAGAGCAAACGCGTACAGCCGCCCCAGAAGCCGCCACCACAGGGGCATGGGAATTGCTATTGCTTCCATTCCAAAGGTTCCTTCCTTCTAAAATTCAGGCTGTTTTTCAGGCCAGAGCTTCCACCCAGACGCTCAGCTGCTCGGCGCTCATACCGGCGTTGCACATTACGGCGTAGGAATAGGTGCCGTCCGTCCATGTCGCGGTATAGATCAGGCCGTCGTTGCCCTTGCAGAGGACAGTGTGCCCGTCGATGGTCTGCTCCTCGGTAACATCGTAGGTGTTGTAGTCGCCGCTGATGTCGTCGCCGCCCAGTCCCTTGCGGAAATACAGTGTGGAATCATCCTCGCCGCCGTTGCTGAAAATCACCTGTGCGATGTCGCCTTCAATGGCCGCAATGTAGCGCTCGGTGTAGCCGTCCACGGTCTCGGGGGCAGTGAAGGAGAAACCGGCGAGCTTGCCCGCTTCTTCCAGACTGCCGCATTCCTGCCAGGGATTGGGAATCTGTACGTTTTCGCTTTCATCCGCAGGCCCCCAAGTTTTGGGGTCGCTTCCGGGAATGACCGTACCGTCCGCTGTGAAAGATGCATTGTCCTTGTGGGTGGTGGGCGCGGGAGCATTTGCGTTTCCGCTGCATCCCACAATAGCCAGCGCCATTACCAAACTTAAAATAACAGCAATAAACTTTTCCATAATCAAAACATTCCTTTCTTTTTCCCGGCATTTCCACCGTTCTATCCTGTATACAGTCAGGCAAAGGAAAATGTTGCAGCCGTCAAAAAATTTTTGATAGCTTTTCCCCACAATCTGCGGTATCATGATATTTAAGGAAGTGAGAAACATGTACTTTGCATATGGGAAAACGGAAGTTTCCTATCTGCGCCGGAAGGACAAGCGGCTCTGCGCGGTCATTGACCGGATCGGCCACATCGACCGCGCCATAGATACCGACCTTTTTTCTTCCGTCATTCACCACATCATCGGCCAGCAGATCTCCACGAAGGCGCAGGCGACCATCTGGCAGCGGATGCAGGACGCGCTGGTGAAAGTGAACGCCGAGACCATTCTTGCGGCGGGCATCCCGAAGCTGCAGGCGCTGGGCATGACCTTCCACAAGGCGGAGTACATCACGGATTTTGCCGAAAAAGTCCACACCGGCGCTTTTGATCTGGCCGCCGTGGAGCGGATGTCCGACGAGGACGCCATTGAAGCCCTGCGGGCGCTGAAAGGGATCGGCGTGTGGACTGCGGAGATGATTCTGCTGTTTTGTATGCAGCGCCCCGATATTTTCAGCTACGACGACCTTGCCATTCAGCGGGGCTTGCGGATGGTCTATCACCATCGGGAAATCGACCGGGCGCTGTTTGAAAAATACCGCCGCCGTTTCAGCCCCTATTGCAGCGTGGCAAGCCTGTACCTGTGGGCGGTGTCCGGTGGGGCGATCCCGGAAATGAGGGACTACAAGCCCAAATCCAAATGATCTTCCGGGGTCGCAAACGCTTTTTCAAAGGCCGCCGCGTCGGCCTGGGACGTTTCCCAGCCGTATTTTTTCAAATCCACGCGCCAGCAGTGACCGTTCCAGTATGTGGGAACGCCGTCCTCCGCCAGAAGCGTGCGCTGCAAATCGGAAATGACAAAGTGCTGCGCCCCGCTCAGCTCGCCCCTGCCGTTGACCACCCGGAAGGCGGGGATATCCTCCCCGGCCAGATTCTCCCGCAGTCCGTAGCCCACCTGTCTGGAATTTCTGGGCCTGCCGCAGAGCATGGCGATCTGCCCGTAGGTCGCGACTTTCCCTCTGGGGATGCGCAGGCAGACGAGCCGCATTTTTTCGTAAAACGTCATGATTTTCCCACCTTCGACCGTTGTCAGATTATTGTAGCACCGAACGGGGATTTGAACAACGGGAATTTATGCAAATCAAAAAAGGGGTGTTTTGTAATGAATAAAAAGGTACTGATCCTGTCCTCCAGCCCACGCAAGGACGGCAATTCGGAGACGCTGGCCGCGGCCTTCGCCAAGGGCGCACTGGAAGCCGGGAATCTGGTGGAAACCGTACATCTCCGGGAAAAGAACTACGGCTTCTGCCGGGGCTGTCTCGCCTGCCAGAAGCTGGGGCACTGCGTCATCAGGGACGATGCCGTGGAGGTAACCGCAAAAATGCACGACGCCGACGTGCTTGTGTTCGCCACGCCGGTGTATTATTACAGCGTCAGCGGCCAGCTCAAGACCATGCTGGATCGCGCCAACCCGCTGTACGATACGGACTACGCCTTCACCAAAGCCTACCTGCTGGCAGCGGCGGCGGAGGACGAGCCGGAAACGGTGGATGGCACCCGGACGGCCGTACAGGGCTGGGTGGACTGCTTCCCCCGCTGTGAACTGGTGGACACGATCTTTGCGGGCGGCGTCAACGATGTCGGCGACATTGCCGGACATCCTGCGCTGGAAAAGGCCTATCAGGCCGGGAAATCCGTTTAATTCCGGCATTTTTACCCAGAGAAAAGGCCGCATTCCCCTGACGGGGAATGC
>HF988043.1:3780-6670 GCA_000434635.1 Firmicutes bacterium CAG:110
ACGGGGAATGCGGCCTTGAAATTGATTTGCGGTCAGAGAAGCAAAACCGGATTACCGGCCCTCGCGGATCGCGGCCTGCGCGGCGGCGAGACGGGCGATGGGCACACGGAATGGGCTGCAGGAAACATAGTCCAGACCGATCCGGTGGCAGAACTCCACGCTCATGGGGTCGCCGCCGTGCTCGCCGCAGATGCCGCAGTGCAGCTCCGGACGAACCTTCTTGCCCTTCTCCACAGCCATCTGCATCAGGGCACCGACGCCGGTCTGATCCAGCTTGGCGAAGGGGTCGTTCTCGAAGATCTTGGCGTCGTAGTAGGCGTCCAGGAACTTGCCTGCGTCGTCACGGCTGAAGCCGTAGGTCAGCTGGGTCAGGTCGTTGGTGCCGAAGCAGAAGAACTCCGCTTCCTTGGCGATCTCGTCGGCAGTCAGGCAGGCGCGGGGGATCTCGATCATGGTGCCGACCTCATAGTGCAGCTGGGCACCGGCCGCGGCAATCTCGGCGTCCGCCGCCTTGACCACCACGTCCTTGACGAACTTCAGCTCCTTGGCGTCGCCGGTCAGGGGGATCATGATTTCAGGCACCAGCGTCCAGTCGGGGTGACGACCCTTCACTGCCAGCGCCGCGCGGATGACGGCCTTGGTCTGCATGGCGGCGATTTCGGGGTAGGTGACCGCCAGACGGCAGCCGCGGTGACCCATCATGGGGTTGAACTCATGCAGGGAAGCAATGATATCCTTGATCTGCTGAGCGGTCTTGCCCTGCGTCTTGGCCAGCTCGGCGATCTCTTCCTCGGTGTTGGGGACGAACTCGTGGAGCGGGGGGTCCAGGAACCGGATGGTCACGGGGTAGGACTCCATGGCCTCGTACAGCGCCTCGAAGTCGGCCTGCTGCATGGGCAGGATCTTGGCCAGAGCGGCCTCCCGCTCCTCAACGGTGTCGGAGCAGATCATTTCCCGGAAGGAGGCGATACGGCCTTCCTCGAAGAACATGTGCTCGGTACGGCACAGGCCAATGCCCTCGGCGCCCAGCTCTCTTGCCCGGATGGCGTCACGGGGGGTATCGGCGTTGGTGCGCACCCGCAGACGGCGGTACTTGTCAGCCCAGCCCATGATGCGGCTGAACTCACCGGCGATCTCCGCGTCACGGGTCTCGATGATGCCGTCATAGATGCAGCCGGTGGAGCCGTCCAGACTCAGCCAGTCGCCCTCGCGGTAGGTCTTGCCCGCCAGAACGAACTTCTTGTTTTCCTCGTCCATCTTGATCTCGGTGCAGCCGGAGACGCAGCAGCGGCCCATGCCGCGGGCAACGACGGCAGCGTGAGAGGTCATGCCGCCGCGGACGGTGAGGATGCCCTGGGCGGACATCATGCCCTCGATGTCCTCAGGAGAGGTCTCCAGACGAACCAGAACCACCTTTTCGCCCCGGTCAGCCCAGGCCTTGGCGTCCTCAGCGGTGAAGACGATGCGGCCGCAGGCGGCTCCGGGAGACGCGGCCAACGCGCGGCCAACGGGCTGCGCGGCCTTCAGCGCCTTGGCGTCGAACTGGGGATGGAGCAGGGTGTCCAGCGTTCTCGGCTCGATCATGGCAACGGCCTGCTTCTCGTCGATCATGCCCTCGTCCACCAGATCGCAGGCGATCTTCAGAGCGGCGGGGGCGGTACGCTTGCCGTTACGGGTCTGGAGCATATACAGCTTGCCGGCTTCCACGGTGAACTCCATGTCCTGCATGTCGTGGTAGTGGCTTTCCAGAATCTGGCAGACCTTGGTGAACTGGGCGAACGCCTCGGGGAACTTCTCCGCCATTTCGGAGATGGGCATGGGGGTACGGACGCCCGCCACCACATCTTCGCCCTGGGCGTTGGTCAGGAATTCGCCGAACAGCTTCTTCTCGCCGGTGGCCGGGTTGCGGGTGAAAGCAACGCCGGTGCCGCAGTCGTCGCCCATGTTGCCGAAGGCCATGGACTGGACGTTGACGGCAGTGCCCCAGGAATAGGGAATGTCGTTCTCACGACGGTAAATGTTGGCGCGGGGGTTGTCCCAGGAGCGGAACACAGCCTTGATGGCGCCCATCAGCTGCTCCTTGGGGTCTGTGGGGAAATCCACGCCCAGCTTGCTCTTATATTCGGCCTTGAACTGGGAAGCCAGCTCCTTCAGGTCGTTCGCATCCAGCTCCACGTCCTGGGTCACGCCCTTGCGCTCCTTCATCCGGTCGATGAGGGCTTCAAAATACTTCTTGCCCACTTCCATGACCACGTCGGAATACATCTGGATGAACCGGCGGTAGCAGTCCCACGCCCAGCGGGGATTGCCGGACTTGGCGGCCATAATGTTCACCACGTCCTCGTTCAGTCCCAGATTCAGGATGGTGTCCATCATGCCGGGCATGGAGGCCCGGGCGCCGGAACGGACGGAAACCAGCAGCGGGTTCTCGTGATCGCCGAACTTCTTGCCGGTGATCTCCTCCAGCTTGTCCACGTAGGACATGATTTCGGCCTTGATATCGTCATTGATCTGACGACCGTCTTCATAATATTTGGTACAGGCTTCCGTGGAAATAGTAAACCCCTGGGGGACCGGCAGTCCAATGTTGGTCATTTCGGCCAAATTAGCGCCTTTTCCGCCCAGGAGTTCCCGCATTCCACCGTTTCCTTCGGTGAATAGGTATACATACTTGTGAGACATACTTCCATTACCCCTTTCAGTTCTTTGCGTGTGCCATTTTCAATTTTAATGTTGCATTTTTGAATCCTATTTTGTGTCGCTCACACAGTATAACACGGCTCTTCGCAAAATGCAAACCTTTTTGCAATATTTATGCAGAATTCCAAAAAAAGCCGCTTGGGAATATGCAGTTTGACAGCTTTCCTGCAGCACATGGAGGTTTCGTGCC
>HF988044.1 GCA_000434635.1 Firmicutes bacterium CAG:110
CGTCACGGCGGCGACCCCCATGTCCGCCATGCACCAGGGCGCGCTGCCGGAGGAATCCATTCTGGACATGTTCCTGGGCAATATCGGCGGCTGCATCGGCGAGACCTCCGCGCTGCTGCTGATCATCGGCTTTATTTACCTGCTGTACCGCAAGGTCATCACCGCCCGGATTCCTTTGGCTTACATTGGCACAGTGGCGATTCTGGCGTTCCTGTTCCCCCAGGGCAATGACCGCATTGCCTGGATGGCCGCCCAGGTGTTCGGCGGCGGCCTGATGCTGGGCGCTATCTTCATGGCCACCGACTACGTGACTTCCCCGCTGACCAAGCTGGGGCAGATCGTCTACGGCATCGGCTGCGGCGTCATCACCATTCTGATCCGCTACTTCGGCGGCTACAGCGAGGGCGTGACCTATGCCATCCTGTGCATGAACGCCTGCGCGGTGCTGCTGGATAAGATCGGCCGTCCCGTGAAGTTCGGCGCACCCAAGAAGGAGGCGGCAAAGAAATGAAAACCGAATCCACCGTGAAATATGTGCTCCGCATCGCGCTGACCCTGCTTGCCATCACTGCCGTTGTGGCCGTGATCCTCGCCGCGGTCAACTCCGTTACCGCGCCCCGCATCGCGGCGCAGAACGAGCAGAAGACCCAGAACGCCATTGAAGCTGTGCTTCCCGGCGGCGGTCAGGAAGTGAAGGAATTCACCGACGACACCGGTTTGGTCACCGCCGCCTACAAGGGCGATAATGGCTGCGCCGTTCAGGTGACGCCTAACGGCTTTAACGGCACCGTCACCATGATGGTCGGCGTGGACAATGACGGCAAGGTGACCGGCATTTCCATCATTTCCCACACGGAGACCGCCGGCCTGGGCGCTACCGCCGCCGCCGACACGGACGCGGGCAGAGCCTTCCGCGACCAGTTTATCGGCATGAGCGGCACCGTGTCCGTCACCAAGGACGGCGGTGAAGTGGATGCCCTCACCGGCGCCACCATCACGTCCCGCGCAGTCTGCACCGGCGTCTCCGCCGCGCTGGCCTGCGCCGCCAATCTGGGTTAAGGAGGCTGCGTCATGGATTTCAAAAAGCAATTTAAGGAAGGCCTGCTGACCAAGAACCCGGTTCTGGTGCAGCTGCTGGGTATGTGCTCCACGCTGGCCATCACCACCAGCCTGTTCAACGGCATCGGCATGGGTCTGGCCGTCACCGTCATTCTCATCTGCTCCAACATTCTGATCTCCGCTCTGCGGAAGGTCATTCCCAACCAGATCCGCATTGCGGCCTACATCACCATCATCGCGGGCTTCGTCACCGTGGTCGATCTGTCCATTCAGGCGTTTCTGCCTGCACTGTCCCAGAGTCTGGGCGTGTTTATCCCGCTGATCGTCGTGAACTGTATCGTCCTTGGCCGGGCGGAGGCGTTTGCCTCCAAGAATGGCGTTCTGGCGTCCGCCGTGGATGGCCTGTGTCAGGGCATCGGCTACACGCTGGCGCTGATCACCGTCTGCGTCATCCGGGAACTGCTGGGCAGCGGCACCTTCGGCGGCGGCATCCTCAACGGCGGCGAGGGCATCCGCATCATCCCCGCTCCGTATCCCGCCATGCAGATGGTCATGCCTGTGGGCGGCTTCCTCGTGCTGGGCTGTGTCATTGCCGCGTCCCAGTGGCTTGTAAAGCATCTGGAAATGAAGAATAAGAAGAAGGAGGCGGCGAAATAATGCAAGCGATTCTCGGTATTATTCTCAGCGCCATTCTCAGTGAGAACTTCATTCTGGTCAAGTTCTACGGCATCTGCCCCTTCATGGGTGTTTCCAAGAAGATCGATACCGCTCTGGGCATGGGCATGGCCGTTACCTTCGTTATGGCGATCGCCTCTGCTGCCTGCTACGCGGTCAACGTGCTGCTGGTGAAGCTGGGACTGGACTACATGCAGACCGTCGCCTTCATTCTGGTCATTGCCGCCATCGTGCAGGTGGTGGAGATGTTTCTGAAGAAGAGCGTCCCCGCGCTGTACAAGGCGCTGGGCGTGTACCTGCCCCTGATCACCACCAACTGCGCCGTTCTGGGCGTGGTGCTGGTCAACGTGCAGAAGGGCTACAACTTCCTGCTGAGCGTGGTCAACGGCGCTGCCGGCGGACTGGGCTTCACCGTGGCCATCGTGCTGTTCGCTTCCGTCCGGGAGCGGGTGAACCGTGCCGACTGTCCCGCGTGCTTCAAGGGCTTCCCCATCGCGCTGATTTCCGCCGGACTGCTGGCGCTTGCCTTCATGGGCTTCTCCGGCCTGAAGGTTTTCTAAGGAGGGCGAAGATATGCAAATTGTGATTGCGATTGCGATTCTCGGCGGCCTGGGACTGGTGTTCGGCCTGGTGCTGGCTGCCGCGTCCAAGATTTTCTATGTGGAATCCGACCCCCGGCTGGATCAGCTGAACGAATGTCTCCCCGGCGCCAACTGCGGCGGCTGCGGCTATGCCGGCTGCNNNNGGCGGCTGCGGCTATGCCGGCTGCGGTGCTTACGCCGAAGCCGTCCTCAAGGGCGAAGCGCCCATCGGAAAGTGCGCCTCCGGCGGCAACGAAGCTGCGCAGGCCATGGCGGCCATCATGGGCGTCAAGGCGGAAGCCGTCACCCGTAAGGTCGCGCTGGTGCGCTGCTCCGGCGAGAAGATCTATGACGCGGACGGCAATCTGACCAAGGGCGCGAAGATCAAGGGCAACTACGAGGGCCTGAAGGACTGCCTG
>HF988045.1:0-19933 GCA_000434635.1 Firmicutes bacterium CAG:110
GCCTTTGCGGCCGTCCCGGCGGCGTGCAGGCCGACCTTTGCCACCTTTCCGGCGGCACCCACAACGTCCAGCGCCTCGCCCAGAACGGGGACATGGTGGGCGGCGGCCTTGACTTCTGTGGCCGATTCCTTGACTTTGCTCCCGAACGCTTTCAGGGAGCTTCCGAACGTTTTGGCCGCGCCGGCGGCCTTCTGGGTGACGGGAGTGTAGGCACTGGCAGACTTATTGGCCGCCTCCTGCGCCGCCGCTTCCTCTCTGGCGGCCTTCTGGGCGGCTTCCAGAGCATCGGCATTTTCTTTTGCGGCCTTGGCGGCTTTCTGCTGAGCAACTATAGCTTGATTCAGGGCTTGCTTAGCTTTATCCGTTGCAGCAGCGTCTTCCCCAAGGGTCGCCTTCAGATGCTCATAGCGCTGACGTAAAGCGTCAACCTTTGCATCATTCTGGGCGGCCGTCTCCGCGAGTATCTTCTGTTTGGCGGTCAGAGCGTCGATGCTGTCGGCGTTCCCGTCGAATTCGGCGGATGTGGCCGCCATATCGGTACGGAGCGTTTTCAGATTGCTGTTGATCGCCGTCATGGCGGAGTTAAATTCCTTTTCGCCACCAAGGACAATTTCTGTTGCAATTTGTCTAGTCGCCACTGCGTGCCTCCTCTCTGGGCGTCAGCACCTCCATCAAGTCCGAGAACATACCGGGGGTGAGCATCAGGGCTTCTTTGGTGCTGAGGTGGAGCCGAACAGCCGCCGCAGCCAGGAAATAGATGCGCGTAGGGCCGCCGCCCTGGCTTTTTTTTCGGCTTCCTCCCGTTCCAGAAGAACGAGGTTCACCTCCTCGTCTTCATCCGGCTTCGGAATATCCCGGTGGAAGCCCTGTTCCAGCGCATCCCGGACGGCCTGCCGGAGTAGGACGCTGTCGGCGGCCATGAAGCCGGTACGCAGCTCCTCCAGGGTGAGCATCTGCTGGGGCGATTCCCCACGGTGCCGCCGCTGCAATTCGCCCTGCGAAGCCATGAGTGCCGCCAGCCAGCAGCAGTTTTTCCAGCCCTCCAGAGTAGGCTCCAGAACGTGGGTGGTGCCGAGAATGTCGGAGGTATAGCCGAATTTATCATAAATAGTGAAAAGCGCTTCCGCCGTGAACGACAAGGCGTAAGTCTTTCCGTTAAATTCAAAATCAATATGTTTCATGTTTCCTCACAATCCGCGTTCACGCAAAATCTGGGTCAATTCCGCGTCCATTGCATTGTAGACTTCCTGTTCGGACTCTTCTGCGGTATTTTCCATGAAGTGGGTCGCGCCGATACGAGGCGAGCCGTATTCCAGAATAAAGGCAACTTCCGCATTAGTACCCTGATAGCTACCATTTGACCGCCGCTTTCCACGCCGTTTCCCGGTGCTGCTT
The DNA here is from genome assembly GCA_000434635.1 of Firmicutes bacterium CAG:110. Classification (GTDB taxonomy): domain Bacteria; phylum Bacillota; class Clostridia; order Oscillospirales; family Oscillospiraceae; genus Faecousia. Next base: position 1,396 of record HF988045.1, read on the forward strand.
TTCGGATGTTTGCCCATAGGAAGCACGGAGATTCCCGCGCCGTCCTCCCATACACGTTCTTTCAGCTTGAAGGAGTTTGCCAACAAACCGGATCTCTGGGTAAATATCGCACGCACTTTTTCAATCAGACGCTCCCGAAGGAGTTCTGCACCCGGACGGATAATACGCAGGAGATCCTCTCCCGAAAGATTCGCAATCTTTTCAAAGGTGAGGTCCAGTGCGTCAACTCCGTTATATTTGAACGATGCCACTCATGCCACCTCCGTCTGAAGAATCGTCCGGAAACAGCCGTAATCCGGATCGTAGCTGCTGCCCTGATCGGAATAGGGCAGCTCCAGCTCGTACAGCAGATCCGTCACCGCGTCGATGATGGGGTCGGGGAATTTCGCGGCCAGAATGTCCAGCTGCACCTTGGAAATCGCCGTCTGGGTGCGGTCGTCGCCGTCCAGCGTCCGGGAGCCGTAGGCCGACCACACCACGCAGGGGCGGACACCCGCCGGCGCGGCGCTCTGATAGCTGGCAGGAATCGCCGCTTTCAAAGCGTCGGAAAATTCAGTAAGTGTCATATGCATCCTCCATTCGCATCAGGCTCAGCCACGTGACCGGCAGGCCGTCGCCGTCCTCCCCGGTCTGGGTCTGCTCCACCCGGTAGGTGTGGCCGCCCAGCCGTGCATAACCGGCAGCGGGCACGTCCCGATGCAGGGGCAGCTCCACCAGCTTGTCCACCCGGCTGCCGTTGGCCACGGACTCCCAGAATCGGCTGGCATAAACCGTCTTCTCGGCACACCAGCTGTCAAATTTCTTTACCAGACTCCCCTTGGTTGGGATGCCTTGGGTGTCCGGCATAGCCAGCACGGTGATCGGCTTGTCATAGATCATAGACTTCTGCCTCCAGTGCCTGCTGCACTTGCCGGTTGCGGATAATGCCGCGCAGCTGCTCCGTCTTCCCGGCACCGGTGGGGCCATTGCGGTACATCCAGGCGGCAAAGGTCATCTGATCCATATCGTCCGCCAGCGTGCCGGGCTGCAGGGGAATGCCCATGTCAGCAAAAGCGTCGTGGGAGTATTCCAGCAGGCTTCCCCAGTAGCTCACCAGCTCCACAGGAGCGTCCGTGCCGTAGAAGCCCAGGTTGGCCTTCAGGAGCGCCATAGCGCCAGCAGAGTATTTTGTGGAGTCGGCCATAGCGGCCTCCTTTCTTACAGAGAAGCCCGGCGTTGCCGCCGGGCCATATTGGGGCATCAGGTTGCGGAGAAGACGCCGGAGATGAACGTCTTGGCGGCGGCGAGGGTGTCGCAGTCCTGCCGCTTACGCCATGCACCGGTGTTATCCTCCATTACCTTGAAAGATACAGCGTTGGTTTTGGGAGAAAGCTCGCCGGCCTTCTTGGTATCGGCCTCCTGCTTCTCGCTGGACGGCATGGCCTGTGTCTTGTACAGGCAGGTCGCCCGGTAGACGACGGACTTGTCCTTCAGGAGGATCGGCTCGATAAAGGACAGGCCGCCGGGCTTGGCGCGGTCGGCGCTGTTGCTCTCTTCGCCGTCTGCCTCCGTGTAGGTGTGGCCGTACAGAGTGGCGTTGACCGCCAGATCGCTCATGGTGGTCTCAGAGTCCAGCTGGCCGCCGGTGAAAATTTCGTCCTCCAGCTGAGTGATGTCGTCGCCGGGGATGGACGCGGAAGCGGTGGTAACAGTCAGATAGCCCTTGACTGCCGCGCCCAGATCCACGCCGGTATCGTAGGTGGGATGTGCACTGTCAGGCTCCGTCTTGATGGGATAGTAGGTCAGGGTCTGCATCCCCAGCGGAGTCTTTACCTTGCTCGTCTTTGCTGTCATAGTCTACCTCCGTCAGGCGGACTTTGCGGTGACGACCACGAAGCCGTTGGGGACGGTCACGTCCTGGTCGGCCATCACCTCGCCGCGGATGGTCAGCAGGCCCTCGCCGAATTTATAGCCGTCGTTGACGTCGATCTCCACGCCGCCCCACAGGCCCATCTCGCAGCACTGGGGATTGCCGTAAAACATGGTCTTCTTTGCGGTTGTTGTGGGCGTCAGGGAGGACAGGGCGGTGACGTTCTTATTCAGGCAGTAGCGGCAGCTCAGGCCGTTGTTGTCCTTAATCACGCCGGAGGAGGGGTTGGCACTGTCGGGGATGATGGAGTAGACGGGCAGGTACTCGTTGGTACCGCGGACGGAGGCGAAAGCCTTCAGGTCTGCCTTGTTGAGCACCAGCGTAGCGGCGCCCTCCACGCCTTCGTCGCCGCCGTAGGCCAGGATGATGTCACTGAGCAGATGGGGCGTAAACAGCGCGGAGCCGGCAGCACCGGTCAGGGCGAAGGTGGTGTTCAGCGTGGAGGCCAGAACGGCGTCCACGGCGTTCTTGGACAGCACCCGGCGCAGCGCCCGGGTCGCGGATTCCCGCACCTTTGCCTCGTAGTCAAGCGGGGACTGCTTCCGGATTTCCCGGGAGACGTAGGAGATCAGGCTGGTCAGGCTGGGGGTCAGCTCCACGGAGCCAAAGCCGGGCTCGGACTCGGTGGGGACAGCGCCCTCAGTGCCGGCAGCGGCAGTCATGTCGGTGGAGAGATACGCTACCTTGTAGGACGCCATGCCGGTGCAGTCGGTGATTTTGATCAGATCCAGGAAGTCGGAAATGGTGTTGCCCACGGGGTCGTTAATACCGCTGACACCGGTGGGGCCAATTACGCCGGTGGAGGAGCTGAGCACAGCGGTGCGGGTCACGAAGGACTTGGCATTCCGGTAGGTGTGCTTGCCGGTTCGCTGGAAGTCCTGGCAGCGACGGCGGAAATCGGGGGACATGCTGCGGCGGCTGCGGGCTTCACCCTCATCTCCGCCGTCCTCTCCACCGTCACCGCCTGCGGCGGAAGAAGCGGCGGCCTCGGCGTCGGCGATCTCCTGCTGGAGGGCTTCCGCCTCCTCAATGATGGTTGCCAGCCGCTCCTTGGCGGACTTCTGAGCCTTTTCCAGCTCCTCGACAGCCGCGGCAGCGGCGGTGATCTCCTCATCTGTGGAGGCTGCTTCAACCTGAGCGGCGACGTCAGCCTCCCGGGACTTAAAGCCGGAGATCTTGCTGCGAAGCTGTTTAGCTTCCTCCAGCATCTTCTCGTGGCGCTTGCGAAGTACCATAATTTTCAGCATAGTTTGTTAATCCTTTCCAAAAGTTCTTGTCTTCGGCGATTAAGCCGGGCGGTACGGAGAGAGGCCATATCGCCGGCATCCCGGGCATACGCGCTGGTCGCCTCGTAGGCCGGGAAGGTGACGACACTCACCTCATACAGGATCAGGTCGTGGATAGTCCATGTGCACGTCTGCCCATCGCTCCCCACGATATAATCCTCGCTTACTATCTCAAAACCAAAGGAACACTGGCTGACGTCACCCCGCTGGACGCGGGCATAGAGGTTCATGGCGTCAGAGTCGTTCGGATTGATCTTGATCTCACCATAAAGGCCGCTCTCATCCTCCCGGAGGGTAAGCGTCCCGGCGGTGGTACGGCCTAAGACCAGCCGGGTTTCGTGATCGACCAGGGCGCGGACATCGCCGCCCAGGCTGCTGCTGAAAGCGCCTGGGGCGATCTGCTCGATACACCCTGGCCACAGCTCGGTGGGAGAGTTAAAAACCGCGAAGTAACAGGCAATCACAGGTTCCCCGCCGTCGTCGCGGTGCTGAATTTTTGCCGGGATATAGCGCATCTGCCGCCCGGCTCTAGGATTAGGCATTGTCAGATTCCTCCTCATCGGTTAAAGTGTCATTGAGCTTCTTCTGATCCCCCAGGCGATCCGCCGGGAGGTAGTTTTCCAGCATGACCAGCTCATCAAGGCCGGGTTTCGGCGGCAGGTCAAGCCAATTTCGACCCTCGTTGCCGGTCATCAGGCCGGCGTTGCGCATGCTCAGGGCGATGCTGCTCAGCTCCTGCAGGGAGTAGGAGTAAAGCGCCCGAGGATTGAAGCGAAAGTATCGGTCGTCGGCGAAAAGCAGCTTTTTGGTCAGCTCCTGCTCGATTCCCCGGCAGATCGGCAAGATCGTCCGGGAGATGAAAGTGTTGTACTCGTCCTTGCTGAAGCTGCCAACCCCCAGCAGGAAGCCGGGGATGCCGAAGATGGTGGCCACTGTGCGCTTGTCCAGCTCCACGCCGTCCTTGATGGCCAAGTCTGTCAGGCTCAGGGGCTTGATCTGGGATACGGTCATCAGATCGGCGGGGACTACCCACGGCTCGGCGGGATCATCCCGGGACAGATAGCGCTTGACGAAGGCTGTGCGCTTCGTGGCGTCGGACAGGGGGCTGTCGGCGTTGACGGCGATGATGACGGGCGGCTTGTACTCGCTGGACATATACGCCGTTTTGGTCGCCGCCGTCTGGACGATGGAGTCCACCACCTGCTGGAGCTGCACCTGAGGGCCAATGCCCCGCCAGGGATACACCGGATCCGGCCGGAGCCGGAAATGGAGGGTATTGTCGGCATCAAACTTCTGCCCGTTGTAGTAGACGTAGTAGGTACGGCAGTCAGACGGCCGCTGGAATGTGGCGCCTGGCGCAGGGGTCAGGTCGGATACCATTAAGGCATCGGTCTGAGGGATCACCACCGCCTCGCCCTCCGTCAGAAGCGTCTCCACAATCCAGTGGATCCAGGTCTGACGGGTACCCAGGGACCACGGCTCCACGTCAATCTTCCGGGATAGCCGGTCCTTCACGCGCTTGTCACCGTTGGCCTGATTCTCCATCAGGTGGATGGGCATGGTGCTTATCAGATCGGCGATCAGCCACACGGCAGCGGCCACCTCCGGGGCATCGGACAGACGGTGGTACCCGTGTCCGGCCAGAACGCCAGGGGAGTTCACGGAGATGTACGTCACCCCGACATCGCTGTTTTGCGTTTTGGTTTTGCTGCGGGTAAAAAGTCCCATGGGCGTGTCCTTTCTTGTGTCCAATTTGGACACATCATTCTTCTTCAAACCACGCGGCGAGGTCAGCGGCCTTGCCGGTGTCGATCAGCATCCGGATGGTGGCAAACACACTGGCGTCGAAGACGTCAATGCGGGCGTTGGGGGATACCTTGTCGTACACCACCACGTCGTCCTGCTTCTCCTGGCCGCGGACGTTCTGCACGCAGTAAGAGAAGGGCTCCGCATGGCAGTAGTAAAGACACCCGATTTTTGCCTTATGTTCGATGTACCGCAGCCCCTCGGACTTTGCGATAGCCAGCTGTGGCTGATCCACCACGGTAAAGCGAGCCTTTTTCATGGCTGCGTAGTAGGGGCGGGCGAATTTCCGGTCGTGGCCGACCTTGCGGATATTGAAACCGGCTTTCTTCCATGCGAGGAACTGCTTCACTGGCTCCGTCGGATCCATAGACGGCTCGTTGGGCATATCCAGCCAGCCGTCCTCTTTCCAGCCAAACAAGGGAATGTTGTCCTTGTCGGCCTTTTCGGCAGCAGCCACCACCGGGAACCAGCAGTGAGGAATGATTACCAGCACATTCTCTTTCGGCGTCCATTCCGTTGTGGCCGCAGCTTTAGCGGGGATCTCGCCGACGATGGCAGCGGCAGTCAGGTCGTGGAGCTTGGAGAGGTCTGCGCCGCCATACCAGGACTTCACCAGCTTCACCAGCTGAGGCAGGGTGAAGTTGTACCGGGTATCAGAGCGGACAAATTCGTCGATGTTGAACCAGGCCTTAAAGCTGGAGACGAACACGTTGAGGGAGCGGGTCAAAAACTCCTTGCGCATCTGAGGGTCGTTCATGGCCTGGAGGGCGGAAGCCTCCATATCCTCCGGACGGATGGTGACGCCCCAGTTGGGATTTGCCTTCTGCCAGTTCAGGGGATCCAGATAGTTGACCTCCTGTGTTTCCGGGTCAGGGTCCGCGCGAGCCAGGAAAGCGAAGATCCGGTCGGCGTCCGCGCCGGTGATCTCGCCCCGGACAATCTTGGAACAATATGCCATACGCTGAGCGCAGAAGCCGGTACCGTCATCGCCGGCCGTGGTAACGGCCAGAATCAGCTTGTTGGAGTAGGCCTTGGTTGCATCTTTCAGACGGCCGTATGGGATGGCGTTCCTGTACAGCTCCAGCTCATCCAGCAGCACGATGTTGGCGTTGAATGCGTCGAAGATGTCCGGTTTGTAAGCCAGAGCTTCAAAAGAGATCTGTCCTTCCCAGATACTTCCGGAGAAGCTGTGCCCGAGGGAGCTGTCCAGCACCCGCAGACCGTGGGCGGCATCCTCGATTACCGTCAGCCCCAGGCGGTGGAGGTTGTAGCTCAGGAAGCCAAAGCCCTCCATGTTCTGTTTCATGGAGCCGGCAACGGTTTTGATCTTGCTGAAAGACTTGGAGTACCAGAGCCCCATTGCCCAGCAGAAAGCGGTAGCAAAAGGGGTCTTTCCGTTCTTCCGGGCAAGCATCCACATGGCCTCCTGATACCGGCGGATGTCCGTACCCGGCAGAAAGAAACCGCATAGGTTGTAGATGATAAACAGCTGGAAAGGCTCCAGAATCAGGGGCTTGCCCCGCATAGGGCGGCCGGAGAGGTCCTCACCCTGCTGGTGGCAGAAAAGCGTCTCGATAATCTCGATGATGGACTCGGCCATATCCGTGCGGAAGTCCCAGCGGGAATCCTGGAGGTCGGCCAGGAAGCGCTTGCAGGCTGCCTGTACATCCAGGCACGCCCGGGGGCTGATCGCCGTTGTTTCGGCGTAGCCCATTACGATCTTCTCATGGGGTGCCGGCACTGTGCTTCCCTCGGATGGAATCCAGCAGCTGAGTCAGCGCCTGATTGCCGGTAGCGGGCGGCGGGGCGCTGTCACCGGCAGGCACCATCTGCTTCCGAAGCCGCTGCAGTCCCTTTGGGGTCAGCCCCAGAGCGTCCTGGCGTGCCAGGATGTCCCGGCGCAGCTTGGCGATTTCCGCGTAAATCGGATCCGTGATGGACGGTGCGTCTTTCGGGCTGGGCGCTGTGGCCTTCCATGCCTTCATGGCTCTGCTTAGCTCCCGCTCCTGGATGCACAGGATGTGGATTGCGCCGTCAAAAGCCGGGTCGTAGATGCCCAAACTCCGAAGCTGCTCAGCGTATTGCGTTTCTTTGCTCACCGTCTCACCTCCGTACGATGTCTCCGCGCCCCATGGCCGTGCAATGCAAGCGCGTCCCGCCCACATACGCGCCCGGGATCTTCTTAGCGGCCGGTTTTTTCTGAAATTTTCTCCGCTGCGTGTGAAAAGAGTTCCCCGCCCAGCTGTAAGCGTCCCTAAAATTCGGCGGAAGGGGGTGGGGGGGTGCGATTTTTCCAGGAAAGCCCCAGCGCCGTGAGCTTTCGCGTGTCCCGGTCGTGCATGGCGTCATGGGCCGAGCTGCTGAGGCTGACCAGGTTCCACAGGCAGTAGGCATACTCGGGATAATCCTCCGCCGGCCAGATGTGATGCACCACCGTGGCCGGGACGCGCCGTCCGTATCGGGCAGCCTCCCGGCAGAAGCCGTGGTCACGGCGCAGCGCCCGCTTGCGCAGATTCCGCCAGCGTTTGTTTTTGCGGCTGTAGTCGAACATACGCCACCTCCGGGGCAAAAGAAAAAGCCTGCACCAAGCATCGCTCTTGCGATACATGGCACAGGCTCAAGGCACAGGCACTTGGGAAATATTCACGATCAGCTCAGCGCCGCAGCGCTTGCATTTTACCGGCAGATTCTTCGCTGTCGTCTCCGGCAGCAGGTAGGCAACCACGCCCCTCCGGCATATCGGGCACAAGGCTTTTTCCCTTGTTTCCGTTATTTTACCACACGCGGGAGAAATATGCAATAGCCGCGAAAAAGTTTGTTTCTGTGTGTCCATTGGTTAGTACCTCCCTCCAGCCGATATAGGAGGAAGCACCCCCTATTCGTCACATGTTTTCAATGTAAATGATGGTCTTATATCCGCCGTATCCGGGAAGCTGCACCGGGTCGCTCAGAGCGGTACAGCCTGACGGAACGCTGATATCAATCGCGTCGGAATCAAATGTTGTGTAGGTAATCTGCGGCCGGACAAGTCCCCGGCTTGCCGTCCACATCTGTTCGCCGGGAACGTAGACCCCAAGCTCGCGGGGTTCCCGGCACATGTAGTGGACTTTGTCCAGAATCTCGTCCCAGTCCTTGAGTTTACGCATATGCACATGCCCCCACTGCCAGAGGGATTCCAGTTTCTCCTGATCCATGTCATCCTCGTATCGGAGAATCATATGGTGGTGGAGCCGTCGGCCGCCCCGGCTGGTAGTCAGTTGGGTGCAGTAGACATAGCGCAGCGCGTCCTTGTTGTCCTTGCGGTACTTCCGATACCAGCGCATGGACTTGCGCCAGTACTTCCGGGATTCCTCCCGGCTCTCCGGGAGGAACGTATCATCGTAGGTGAGCGTCACCCACCAGTCGCCCGGGAGGAAATTCGCGCACGCCAGCATCAGAAGCTTTTCATAGCTGGTTTTCAGGTTTGCCTGCTTCTTGTCTTCGGCGGAAATGCTGATTGCCCGCCGCCGGGTGTTGACGGTAGGATCGCGGGGCGAGTAGAGCGCCTGCCGGACGACCCGCCCGGCTCGCATGGTGCTGAGGATCTTGATACCCTCACCCCCTACCCGCAAGCACGGCGGCGGAAGAATACCGTGTAGGTGTCCTGATACTGGGTGACGGAGATCAGGTCATAGCCGTGCCGGTTGATATAATCCATCGTCCGCAGCAGCTCCGGCCGTCCCTCGCAGACCTGAAAGTCGTAGATATACCAGTGCGCCAGGAAGTTTGGCCCCACGACAACCCTTGTGTTTTTAGCCATTGCTGTCCTCCTTCTGCCGTTTCCGGATGAAGATGGAGGTACACTTCGCGCCGTTGCCCGCAAGCCACTGGAGGACGCGGGCGAAGGACGGCATTACCAGACGGTGTGCCTTTTCGACTTTGAAAATGATTTCCCAATCACATCGTGCCATCCGCAGCCTCCTGTTCCTTCTTCAGAAGAGCCGCCACTCTTTCAGCGTCGCGCAGGCTGAACCCAAAGTCCCGGATATCGGTCAGCAAGCGAAGCATTTCCGGATTGGTAGACTTTATGGGCATCCCGCAGCACGGGCAGGGGTCGCCGGTTTTCAGCGGCTTCATTTGCGCATCTCCTTTCGCGTTTCGGTTTTCGTGATTTTCTTTCCATGGAGGCGGACAGTGTAGCCCGCCTCCAGCAATGTCAGCTCAACCAGCCGAGGATATCGGCAGCTTTCCGCCGCCTGCAAGACGATCTCCCCGGAGGGACTTGTTACGGTGTAGGGGTAGTCAGCCATCGGGATCCTCCCCGTGGCTCCCGAAGAACCAATGTAATACGAAAACTGCACAGACACCAGGGACGGCAAAGGGCCAGCACACGGCAATGAAAACAACACGGAGATAGGTCCCACAGCCCACGCCGTCAAGCCCGAAAATGTTGCCAGACTTATGATTCAGGAACACCACCAGCCGCAGCCAGATTGCCATACCGATGACGTAGGCCAAGAAAATCCAAAAGTCTATCACGGCTTGCTTCCCCCTGTAAAATCAGAATCATCAGCGAAACTTACGTATATCTCTGCGCCGTCTTTCACCGGAGGCTCCGGGAGTGGCATCCAGTGGGTAATGGCTTCCGGCTCTTTGAAAATCCCGCGCCACATCCATTTCCACAGCCCAACTGCTTTACCCTGTACAATGTCTCGCTCATAAATCATCGGCATGACGTGTCCCCTTGCACAGACAATTACGGTCCTGACACACCGTGTATCCTGCAGCTCCGGCAGCCTCTCACTGCACGGAATCCATCTCATCTCCCCATGTCGCACCGGCTCCACGTCGGCGGCGGGGATTGCAGTCTTCAGGTCTCCAACAACGACATCCGCCGGAATGTTGTCTTCATCCATCATGATGAAGCTCATAAACCATTCCACCGCATCCTTACGGCTTATGTAATCATCCATTGTTATCCTCCTTAATCCATCCGCAGCGGCTATTGCAATCACCCTTATCGCATTGCAGGCAGCACGTTGCCGGTTCCGAGCAGCAGGCCGCTGCACCGCATCTCCCGGAGCCACTCATCCCCGTGATGCAGGTGCCGATCTTCGGCGGCAGCGGGATCCAGCACCGCACTTGGAAGTCGTAGTCCGTGATAGGGGCGCCGAGTATCGTCCACTGTTCCCCGTCCCAGTCCCAACTTTCCAGCATCTGATCCGCGCCGCCAGGGTCGTAGCCAATGACAGCATACGTCCCGGCTTTGTCCGGGTCGCCCGTCCGCCAGCCGGTGCCCAAATTGGGCACATTTTTCGCGGGGTTCACTTCATCCGTCCGCCCCAGCAGATAGTCGATGGAGCATCCCAACAGATCAGCAACCGCTACGAGCCGCCGCGCATCTACCGCCCAGATACCGCCGGGAAGCCGGTCATTCAGGGAAACCGTGCCGGCCTCCATCTTCGGGAGCCGCTCCACGTCCCGCGAAGTGACGTAATTTGTGGAAGCGCGAAGATAATCCTCTATGCTCACGCTCTTGGCCTCCCGCAGAGCAGCTACCCGCTGGTAGCTGTTCCGGATGATTTCTTTCAGCGGAGCTTCCCGCGCCTGTTCCTCGGCATTTTCCTGCTTGCGTTTTTCCTGGGCTTTTTTTCGCAGCACCTGCCGGGTATCTGACGCGAAGGTGCAATAGAACTGGCAGTCTTTAAGATTCCAGCAGTCGAAACAGCATCCCCGGCAGTTCAGGCCGGCATACTGCGGTAGTCTCGCTGCATTCTGAACCCGGGTATTGCAATGCTGGCACTTGTCTTTATGCGTAACCGCACAGGACATGTTTTTGCAGATTTCTTCCGCATGGGCCATTTCCTGGATGATACCCTGCAACCAGCCGTCCGAGCACCGGAATGCCTTGGTTCCGCCCGCCGTCTGGTATATCCAGATCAGATTCTGCGTCTCCAGCGGTACCTGTGCCAGCGTGTATGCCACACTGTCCCGAAGCTGTCCGGACTCCCACAGCGCCATAAAGTGAACATTCAGGTTTTTCCGGATCATCGCCAGGCGGGCAAGCTTACTCTTGCTGGCCTTCACGGCGGCGGCAACATGATCCCGCATCCGACCGGGGAAATCATAGCCCTGATCCTTGAGCTTGTACAGCAGTTCCTCCACCTGCTCAGCCTCGGCGGCAAGTTCGGAACTGGACTTCTCGCGGGTGTTGGCGTTGGCATAGATCAGGCGCAGCTGCTGAAGCTCCGGGGACGCCTCGTCCCTCTCCACCAGGCAGGAGATTTCCTCCCACTTTTCCGGTTCATCCTCTGCCAGCAGCTCGATCGCTGCCCGGCGCCGGTGACCGGAAACCACCATGTACCGTCCGCCATCGATGGGGCGCACGAGGATGGGCTGCTGCAATCCGCACAGCTGGATATTGGCCGCCAGCTCCTCGATGCCCGTCAGGCTGTAGAAATTGTTCGGGTCGGGGGCAATCAGCTCCCGCTTTATGTACTCCAGCTGTTTCTTGGATGTGCCCAAATTGGGCACGCCCTTCAGCACGTCCGCAAGATCAAACATTTTCCTGCCCTCCCCGCATGTAAGCTTTCACGAAACGCCGGTAATCCACGCCGGCGGCGCTGTTGGGGCTGGTCGCCAGAAGCGGCCGCTGCTGCCAGGTCATCCGGTCAACCTTGTCGCTTCGCCGGATGTGGGGGAACACCGTCAGCCCTGCATCCGCCAGCATCTTTTCCGCGTCCTGCATCTGAGCATCCCGATACCACATGGTGGGCAGCACCCCGGCAAGCTTCAGCCGCGGGTTGATCTTCCGCATATTGCTGATCTGCCGCATCAGGTTGCCCATGCCCCGGAGGGAAAAGGCATCCAGCTTGATGGGGATGATGATATCATCGGCGGCCACAAGGGCGGCGGCGCTGGCAGCGTTGAACGCCGGCGGGCAATCGATGAGGATGTAATCATATATCCCCTTGTCGTCCAGCCCTTTCGCGGCCTCCACGAATTGCCGGAGCACGTTCATGCGCACCCGCCCCAGCTCCACCTTGCTCAGATCCAAGTCCATGAGGCTGTCGTCGCCGGGGATCAGGTTGACACCGTCCACGGTCGTTCCCCGGATGCAGTCGGCGCAGAAGGTAACAGGGTCGGGGTAGCTGTCAGGCAGCCGGAGGATGTCGGCCAGCGTCCCCTTGTCGGAGGTTCCGCCGAAAAACTCGGTGCAGTTGCATTGGCAGTCCGCGTCGATCAGCAGCACGCGGGCTTTGTAGTCCCGGGCAAGGATTGCGGCCATGTTGACCGTAGTCACGGTCTTGGCGACGCCGCCCTTCAGGTTTAAGATTGCGGTTGTTCTCATGTAATTTCACCCTTTCTTTGAATTTTGCTTTATTCATACATTACAGCAGCCACACCTCTGGCGGCATGCTGTTGCAGAGCCGATCAAATTCCTCTCTATCTTCCCAACGTGGAAAATCCGCCGTGATTTTCTCATAGAGATCCTCGATACGCTTCACAGCGGCAAGGAAGCCGGTATTTGTGCCGTTGAGGATATCGATATAGGATTTCAGCCCGTCATATCGGCTGCTCAGGGCCATGTAATTGATCGCCACACGAAAGCAGATAGCATAAGCCTCAATGATTTCCGCCTTTGTGTGTGCCATAAGGCGTTTCACGCACTCCTTCTGCGCAAGGTCTCTTTCGTATCTGTCATCCAGCCCAAAATAGTCGCCTTCGTAGCTATCAAAACCAAGCATCATACTGCCTCGAGGGCTTATTCCACCGAAGAAATCATCAAAGAACTCCGGAACCCATTCATTGTCCAGGTCGTCAAGCATCTGCTGGCAGTCGCCCTCCAGCGTGGAGAACGCCATACGTAGCTCGTAGGTTTCTTCCTCGTCTCCGATCAGCTCGTCAAGCTGGGTGCTCTCACTGTCATTCTCGCACCAGTACAGCACATCGGACGCAGATTCGTACATTTCCATCAGTTTGTTTCCGATGGATTCCAGATTCAGGTCAGCGTGGATAGCCTTTTTATACCGCAGGTTTCTGGCTTTCTCCCGCCGCAGCGATTCAGCCAAATCAGAGTTAACGCTCACCGGCACATCCTTCCTTCTGCTCCGCATCAAACGGAGTTTCCACATCCATGCACAGCTGGGGGTATTGGTCTACTTGGCTTGGCATCACATAGCTGGAATAGTCAAACGGCTTCAGCGGCTGCTGCCCCTTGCCAATGAAGCGGAACTGCTGCCGCGCGCCGTCAAAGGCCAGCTTCGTAATGCTCAGAGCGCCGTCCTTGTTCTTGGCGATGATCAGCTCCCGGGGCTTGTCCGGCTCCTCCAGCGGGTGAAGGAAGAATACGCCGTCGGCGTCCTGCTCGATCTGGCCGCTGGAACGGAGATCTTCCAGCCGGGGACGCTGGGCGTGGCCGGACTTGTCCGTCTTCGTCCGGCTCAGCTGGCACAGGGCAAGGCAGAAGATCCCGAACCGCTGGCACATGGTGTGCAGAGCCTTGGAAACCGCCGTCACCTGGGTGTATTCGTCATTCCCCGGGGCGGCGACGATTTGCAGATAATCCACGATCACGATGTCCAGCCGCTTGTACAGCGCCCGATCCTGCATCTGCTGCACGGTACGCCCGGCAGCGGAGAACAGGAACAGCGGCGCGGAGTTGATCCGGGACGAGATGGAGCACACGGCCTCCATCTGCTTATCATCCAGCGTCCGCTCCTTGATCGCATCCATCGGGACACCGGAAGCGCAGGCGACCAGCCTGTCCATCAGTTTCTCCCGGCTGGTCTCGTGGGAGAAGAACCCCACCCGCTTGTTGCAGACAACTGCCCAGTACAGCGCCGCCTGAAGGGCAAAAGCGCTTTTACCCGCCGAAGGTCTAGCGCCCACAATGAAGTAGTCGCTTTTCTCCGCCCGAATCATCCGCCGAAGCTGAGGGATAAACCAGTCCAGATAGTCGGGCTTTTTCTGGTATCGGTGCATCCAGTCGGAAAATCCCTGCGCCAGGCTCCACACGTCTCCGTCGTCCCGCACCGTTTCAGAGGCGGCATTGGCGAGCAGCTCCGCGCCCTCCTCCTCCGTGGAAATCCGGGACAGCGCCAGCCCAGTGTCCCGAAGCTTCAGCACCCGGGACTGCTGCTTGACGATATCCACGTACATTTTGCAGTTCGCGGCGGTGGGGGTAATGTTCATCAGCTGGACGATAAAATCCTTGTACGAGTCGCCCACGACATTCAGCACCGCGACCGGGTCAACCGGCTTTCCGGTGGTGTACAGCTCCCGGATAGCCCGGTACAGCGACCGGTAACTCTCGCAGAAATCTTCCTCTGCCAGGCCGAACACCAGGAAGCTCGCGCACCGATCGTCGATCAGGACGGAACCGAGGACACTCTGCTGCGCCTGCATCCAGGCTTCATAGGAAACGCTACTCAAAGTATTCCACCTCCGGCTCCGGCTCCGCGTGCCCAACTTGGACACCGTAGTTATCATGCAGCCAGCGGTTAAAATCGTCCGGCTTCGTGATGGGGTAAAGCTTTTCCCAGTTGGATTCAACCGACTGGGACAGTACATAGCGCATGGCAGCGAGCCGATACTCCGGGAAGTCCGCCGAGTAATCCAGCAGCTTCTTCGCGTGCCGCCCGGCGGCGTTCACCGTCAGGATGGGCTTCTTCTTGGCCTTGCGCATTTCCGCGAAAGCGTGCAGGTCGCCGATGAGCTTCGTCGTTTCCTCTGGGTCAGCGTCCAGCCGGACAGCCCAGCTGTTGAACCAATCGAGCAGCTCCTGATCCGTCAGATACGCCTTCGGCGCTCTCGCTTTATTGTTTATTTTATTATTATTACAATTATTATTTATAACCCCGTCAGATTTGGCGGGGTTAACCCCGTCAGGATTGACGGGGTTTCGAGGGCAGACTTCCACCGTAAAGATTTTGCGGAGGGTTCCGCGCCCGCCCGACCCGTCTTCAATCCGTATGTAGCCGCCGTCCAGCAGCTGCTTGAGCGTCCGCTGAAGGCTCCTTTCTTCCACATTCAAGTACCGCATAAGCGTCGAATTTTTGGCAAACGCGAACCCGTAGCTGTTGGACATGCAGGAAATCAGCCCATACAGGAGCTTCGCCCGATCACTGATCTCCCGATCAAACAGGACGCGCGCGGGAATGTTCGCCCACGCGGAGAATTGCTCCCGTGGGATCTGTTCAGCCATTGTAGTGCCTCCCCTTTGTTAAATTTGTTCTTCGCCCCGGTGAGGGCTGTCCCACGGCCATTGCACCGAACGCCGAAGCGGCGGCAAAGGCAAACCGTTGTTCTCCAGATTCACCAGCTGCCCATAGGTAAGCCCCCGGGCTTCCGCCCGTGCGTCCTGCTCCCCCAAGGTATACCGGGGCTTCGGCGGCGCCGGGGGCGACACGACGGCAGTTTTGTACCGCTTATTCGGGCGGCACTCATAGCAGAGCCGTTTCCGCCCGGCGGGCAGAAGCTTTCCGCACTTTGTGCAGCGCGTCCGTGGATCTTTGTATCGGATGTCCGTAGTTTTCACCCTCTCCGGGATAAGGTGGAGAGCAGCGCAGGAGTCGAACCTGCTCCCTCCCGCCGTGCTGCGGGAGCGCATCCTCATGCGCCAGCTGCCCATATAGGAGGGCTGTTCTTCCCCGGTACGCCCTCAGCTTCCGGCATTGGTCCGCACTACAAGACCCGCCGCGAGGGGGACTCGAACCCCACTATGCCGCCGGGCGGGTGCTTGATCTCACCCTGCGGGAGGGTGTGATCTCACCCAGCCCGACGCCCACGCCATCGGGTCGCGGCATGTGTGCAGTACCGCGCGGCCGGTCTGTCCCGGCTGTCATGCGTAACTGACTTCCGCATTGCCACCGCGTTCTACCCTTGCGGAGGGCGCGCCCCTTCCAATAGGCCGGGCCTCGTTTGCTTGCTGGCTGTTCCACCCATCGACGCGCTGCCAACATACGCGGTTTCATTCCGGGGAGAATCATCCCCGGCGGGCATGGTTCCGGAATTCCGTCCGGAGCGGCACCTTTTTCCGCAGCGTGAGGCGGTGCTGGGTTTTACGCAAACTTGCCAAAAACGGAGCGTTCCAATGTCTTTCAGGGACCGCGGTCACGCACAACTACACCCCTTGGTAGCGGGATTCCGCCCGCCGCGGCCCCGTCTTTCCGGGGTGCCAGTATGGGGAGAAAGGAGAGTATCCGGGAGACCGGAATCGAACCGGCCTTCAGTTGAGAAGGGTCCAACCCAACGCGCCCGCGGGAGGTCTTCAGACCGCATCCAGGCCCCGGTGGGACGCCGCGTTTTTCGCCACACGGCTCAGAGGCGCCGCCCTCAGAATCCAGCCGGGCGGCAGCCGTACTTTTTCACATGCCACGCTATGTAGGCATCCTCGTTCGCCCGGCAGTACGCCGCGGCTCTGTGGGCTAGTTCCCGGCAGGCGGCGCGGAAGTCCACTGCTGCAAATACCTCTCGCATATCCGCACCGCTCTCGCCAGAAACTCCGCCGCCAGCGGAGACATCGATCGCAGCGCCATCGCTTCGCAGAGACAAGCCGGCTTTATCCGGAAGCCCTCCCGCTCCAGCTGAAGTATCAGCCAGTCGTTCCGAAGCTTCTCCGCGTCCAGCGTCGCCCGAATAAACTGGGCAGCCTGCCTCCGTTCGCCCACCGTCTGGGGCAATCGCATAGTCAATCACAGGAACCTCCTCCAATGCTCGTTTGAGTCATGAATCTTTTTTCATGAACCACTTGCAAAAGGGAGTAGCGTATGCTATACTGAGTTTGCCGACAACATTATACCATACGCTACCCAATTCGTCCAGACATTCGTTTACAACGCCTGTCCGCCCGGTAGGAGCTTTTCAGCGCCCTCCGTTCCTTCTGCGAATCCCTTGAATTGGGATTCATGGCCTTAGTATAATCTCATTTATCTTAGTTGTCAATAAGAAAATCTTATTTATTTTATTTTCGTCAAATGGACTAAATGTAAGGAGTGTTATTTCCATGTTCTGGGACAAGTATTTGGAGCTTTGCACAAAAATCAACAAATCACCAAACGCTGTGGCAAAGGAGATAGGAATTTCAAGCGGGACGCTCACCGGATGGAAGAAGGAGAAGAAAAAGCCGCAACCGATGACGATTCGTAAAGTAGCGGAGTATTTTAACGTCCCCACCGAATACTTTTCCGAGGAACTCACCGCAGAAACGAAAGTATCCCCGGCCTCTGTAGCAGAGGCCGAGGACATCATGAAAATTTACGGGATGCTCACACCGGAGCGTCAGAAGCAGGCTCGCGTTGCGATTGCTGATCTCTTAAAAGATCAGTTACAAGAGTGAGAATCTTTTCCCGGTTCTCCGCGTTCAGCTGAATCAGCATTTCATAAACGTCTTTCTGTGTCATAGCTGCTCCTCCGTTTTATGTATTTGGGGATTTTCTCCCGCAGTTTTATTATAGATTCCCATAGAAATAACGACGGCGGCAAACCTACATTTCATTAGCGATTCCGAACCACCTCACTGTTGCCAAGCTCAAGGCAACAGCCAAAGACAATATTGGTCCCAATTTGGGCACAACTGACTAAGGAGGAAAATATTATGGCCGTCCCCGATCCTGCAACCGAGTACAGGCAGTTCACGAAACCGGCAGAACTACATAAGGCAATTAACACCCTCCGTGGAATTGTTGCGGGCATATCCTGCGACCAAGGCGTTTCAGGTACCGAGATTCAGGAGCTTGTCCACTGGTGTTCCATACATGAGCATTTGCGCGATCGGCATCCGTTCTCGGAACTGCTTCCCACAATTCAGCAGAGCATTCATGACGGCGTCATCGACGAGGACGAGCAGAAAGACATCCTTTGGCTGTGCAACAACTTTACGGACAGTTCCAGCTATTACAACGAAATGACATCCTCCATCCAGTTTCTGAACGGCATGATTCATGGAATGATGGCTGACGGGAAGCTCAACGACAAAGAGATCTACTCACTCCGACTCTGGCTGGACGCCAACGATTATTTGCAGGGTACTTACCCCTTTGACGAACTGACGACGCTTATTCACACCATTCTGGAAGACGGCGTTATCACATCCAGTGAAAAGGAATCCCTGATGGCCTTCATGAGCAATCTGGTGGAATTTAAGGATTCCTACAACTTGGTGGAATCCGATTTTGCGTCGCTCCGCCAGAAGTATTCTATCAGCGGTATTTGCGCCTATTGCCCGGACGTTGAAATCAAGGATAAACTGTTCTGCTTTACCGGCGAATCCTACCGCTCAACCAGAGCGGAAATCAAGGCCGAAGTCGAAAGACTTGGCGGCAAGTTCCGCCCCTCTGTCAGCGGGAAAACCGACTACCTCGTCGTCGGGAATGCCGGGAACCCCTGCTGGGCTTACTCCTGCTATGGCCGGAAAATTGAGGAAGCAATGGCGCTGAGAAAAGAGGGCGCGAAAGTTCAGATTATCAACGAGACAGACTTCTGGGACGCGATCTGGGACTGCGTGGACTAAGCTTGAATTGCCCGGTCTCCCCGTGCCACTGGAGAGGCCGGGCGT
>HF988045.1:19960-30499 GCA_000434635.1 Firmicutes bacterium CAG:110
CCGCCGGTAGTCTTCGCTCTGCCGGCGGCACATCATGCAGATGCAGACCTACTACGGAATGCTGCACCGTCAGGAGCACCGGGCAATTCTATTCCTGTCCATCGGCGTCACCGTGCTGGTGGTGTTTCTGGTTTCCTGGCTGGTGTTCGATATTCTCCACCCGAGCATTGGGTGGATTATGAGGTAACTATGAAAAATTGCACCATTGATTTATCGTCTCTCACCCCGGAGGAGCGCCGGCAGTTCTCGGAAAATCCCGGCGTCCTCTCGTTCGACTGCCCGGAAGCCTGCTGCCTGTACATGCGATATTCCTCCGATCGGCAGACGGAGCAGTCCATCGAGGGGCAGCTCCGGGAGCTGGTGGCCTACTGCTTGCAGCACGATCTCCGCATTGCCGCCGTGTACGTCGATCGGGCAGTCTCCGCCCATACCAGCATGGCGAAGCGTGCGGCCTTCCAGAAGATGCTCGCCGACAGCAAGCGCTCAGCCTGGAACACCGTGCTTGTCTGGAAACTGGACAGGTTCGCCCGGAACCGACAGGACAGTGCCGCCGCCCGTGCCATTCTGATCAAGAACGGCTGCATGGTAGTCTCTGCCACGGAGAACATCACCAACAGCCCCGAGGGGCGGCTACTGGAGTCCGTTCTGGAGGGCTTGAACGAATACTACTCCGAGGACTTAAAGCAAAAAATAAAGCGGGGAAACCGCGAGAGCGCCCTGAAGGGGCAGGCTCTGGGCGGTTCCGTCCCGCTGGGGTACAAAATCGAAAAGAAGAAATGGGTAATTGATCCGCTCACCGCGCCGCTGGTGGAGGAAGCCTTCACCCGCTACGCTTCGGGGGAAACTGCCGCCGCCATTTGCAGTGATTTCAACGCCCGCGGCTACCGCACATCCAAAGGGGCGGAGTTCAACAAATCCAGCTTCAAGAATATTTTCCGGAATGAGAAGTACATCGGGGTATACAAGTACACGGATATCCGGCAGGAAAATGCCGTCCCGCGCATCGTGACGGACGACGTGTGGAATCTCGTGCAGAGCCGCCTGAAAGACAACGCGGCAGCGCCGGCACGAGGGAAAGCGAAAGCCGCCTACCTCCTCACCGGGAAGATCTTCTGCGGAAAGTGCGGCTCGCCCATGACAGGAGAGGCCGGCACCGGCAAAGGCGGCGGGAAGTACAACTATTACACCTGCGCCAATCGCAAGCGCCGCCATGCCTGCGACAAGCGACCCGTCCCCAAGGACTGGCTGGAGGATATCGTCGCCCGCGACGCACTGGAAGCCCTGACAGACGAGATCATCGACTACGTGGCCACGGTTGCCGCCCAGCAATCCGAGGACGAGATAAGCCAGAACACCAACATTCCCGCCATCCAAAAGGCGATAGCGGAGATCGAGCGAAAAATCCGCAATCTAACAAAGGCCATCGAGGCCGCCGGCACCGCCCCCGACGCGCTGGTGGGCAGAATCGCGGAGCTGGAATCTCAGAAAAAGGGATTGCAAGGCCAGCTGAAGGAAGCCCAGCGCAGCGTGATGCCTCTGACGAAGGAACAGGTGGTATTCTTCCTAGAAAGCGTCCGGGAACAGGCCGTCCCACTTGAAAGCCAGAAGTACATGCTGATTGACATGTTCATAAATTCCGTCACCGTGTACGATGATGAACCCGGCTACCTCACCATCAAAACGGCATACAATCTCACAAATCTCCCCGGGAAAACATATAGAATCCCAATTTCTAAAGATAAAACAGTGTTCGGATTTGACGGCGAATGTACCACCATTACAATCTAATCCGAACATTTTTGTAACGCTTGACGTGTTCGGGTTAGTCGTTCAGATTGAACGCTAAAGAAATAACCCCGCTTTCCGGTAAGGGAAGGCGGGGTTATTCTCTTTTCCTGCTCATAGCTGCGCGAATAGCAAGCGCCGCCATGCAGTAATTTGTTATTGCTTCGTTCTTTTGCCTGTAAAGCTCCGACAGGCTCAACCCATACATTGCTTGCAGTTTTGCCCGATGTCCCGCATAGCGGCAATGCCGATCTATGAAGAATTGCCGCAATATTTCTTGTTCCTGCTGCGGCAATGTATTCAAAGCAGCGGCGATAAATGCGGCGCGTTGCCGTTCCGCCGCGTCCGCGCTTTCTTCCAGTGCTCTAAAGCCTTCAAGCTCTGCTATTGCCGCTTCTCGCATTTTCTCAAAGTCCATTTTCAAACCCTCGCAATTCCTCCGCCGCCCGCTCGATCCACTCTTCCCAATTTTCCGCCGCTATAACAACGTTCAACGGCGTGGGCGAATGGCTGAAAACGTCCTGCGGATCGTCCGGAAAGTGCGCATAATGCAGCGCTTTCAATGTTTCGTCCCGCCGAAGCTTCAACATTGCGGCGTTTTCAATTCGTGCAACCTCGTTTTCATCTTTGAAGCGCCCGCCGGAAGCAAGCGCCCGTTTCGTGTAATCGTCAAAATATAACCGCCGGATCACAAACGCTTCCCGCTCCGGCAGACGATCGACCGCCGCGCGGACAATTTCGCATAGCTCTTTTTTCTCTATGCGTTCGTCGAACTCTTCCGCGCTTTCACCCTCTATCAAGTCGCCCGCTTCCGTCCCGCTCCCGTCCTTGTCGTTCTCAATAATTGCATTGAGAGAGGAACACGGCTGCGGAAATATGCGCTTGTCGCCCTCTCGGACGTTGCCGAACATGGCGTATACCTGTTGTTTGTATTTGAAGTTTATGTAGCTTGTAAGTGCAAATCCCTTTTCCGGATCGAAGGCGTTTACAGCTTCAACCAGCGCCAAATATCCGCATTGCATGAAATCATCAAGATCAACAAACGCGTTTTGCTCAATGATTGAACGGTATTTCACCGCCAAGTAATAAATATGCCGCCTGTTCTGCGCCCAAAGCAGCGCAAAGGCCTCTTTATTGCCCGCCTTCGCCCGCGCTGCTAATTCCTCATTGCACCATAGCTTTCCCATAAGCTCATACGCTCGCCGCGTCCGGCTCTGTAACTTCTATATTTTGATCGTTCGACAGCTTGCAATAAAGGCTAATATCATCGGTATAGCCTTCGTAGTTGTCTATGCGTTTAATGTCGTAGAACTTGCCGCCGTACTCCACCAGCATTTCCGTTGTTACGTCGGTTCTATGATTGACCGTGAAAACAACCTCTTCCGCCGCGTTCACCATTGCGGAAGCGTAGAACTCGCTTCCGGACAACTGCCGATAGTAAGCCCACAACCTCCCGCTATGGATCGGTCGCCATTCTTCCGTGCTGAACCCGTGTTCGTTTGTCGTGCTTGTAAAAGCAATAATGCGGATTTTCTTATCTTTCAGCTTCATTCCTGCCGCTCCCTCCGTTATAGCGTCCGTATATATTCTTCGTATTTCTCCGTTAAACCTACATAAGCGTCAAGCAGGCTTGCCATGCCGTCTATGCGCTGCTTTGCGGCTTGATTTTTGACCGGAACAATATTGCCGTTTACGTCGGTTTTAACGCCTGTGTTTGTCAAACACCATTTCAAGATCGGGTGATTGTTATAAACAATCCGCTTTGCCTGCAAGTCTGCACCCATGTTCTGCATAGGAAGTGAAAGCGTTTTTGCGCCCTGTATGCAAGGGATCATATTAAACCCGCTCGCCTTCATTTCCTCAACCCAATAGCGGGCGCTCCATGCGTCATAGTAAACCCAAGCGGGAACAATCTTGTATTCCGCCGCCATTTCCAAAAACCACGCCGTTACGTCCTTGTAATTGATCGTGTTTCCGGCGCAAGTGCGCAATAGTCCGCGATCCCGCCACTTGTCATAGGGTATCTTTTCTTCCGCCACGCGGCGCTCTAACGTTTCTTCCGGTATCCAGTACATTTGCGTAACACACCGTTTCCCCGTGTCCTTGTCGATCATCAAGAGCGTTGCACACGTCAAATCAAGCGTTTTCGACAGGTCAGCGCCGCCGATCGCAAACTTGTTCTTGAAGCGGGCAAGATCGAACGTTTCCGCGTTGTCTATGTCCTCATAGGTCAGCCACGCCGTGCTTAACGTATCCTTGATATTGAAATCCTTTACCAGCAGGCCGCGCAATTCGTTAGGGTTATTTTGTGCGCGGGCAACCTTTGTTTGAAGATCATCTATTTTCTTGATCGTGCCTAACGCGGGGTTTGCCTTCTGCCATGCCTCCGGCTGCGTCCATTCCTCGCGGCTGTCAAGCTCATAGAGGATTGGAAGAAACGTATCATCTTTGAAAACGCCGTCAACGATATTGCAGGCCGTCGCATACATTTCATCAAAGATGTTTTCGCGGATCGTTCCCGCCGTCGTTATCATAATCAAGAGCGGCTGGCGGCGGGCGCTCTGCGATTGCTTCATAACCTCGTATAAATTGCGGTCTTTAATGCCGTGCAATTCGTCGATCACAACGCAATGAGAATTTAGGCCGTCCATGCTGCCGCTGTCCTTGCTCAACGCCTCCATTTTTGAAAACGTGTTTGCAAAGTATAGATCGCCCTTGCGCTTGCGTACAAGCTCGCGCAACTGTGGGCTTTGCTTAATCATGTTATAGGCCTCTTCAAAGATAAGCCGCGCTTGATCTCGCTTTGTGGCAACGCAATAGATTTCCGCGCCCGCTTCACGGTCGGCGATCATCATATAAAGCGCAATGCCCGCCAGCATGGTACTTTTGCCGTTCTTTCGGGCAACGTAGAACATTGCTTCGCGGTACTGCCGCAAGCCCGTTTCTCTATCGACGAACCCGAACAGCGCGGATATGAAAGCCTTTTGGAACAATTCAAGCGTTACAGGCTTGCCCGCCCACTCGCCCTTTGAATGCTTGCAGAAGCGTTCTATAAACTCAATCGGGCGCAAGGCCTTCTTTTCGTCAAAGATATACCGTGCGCCCGCTTCCGGCGCTTCGATCCGCCGCGCCAGCTCTTCATAAACCTTCCGAACCCTGCGCGAAACAACGCATTTACCGCCTTCAATCTCCCTCCAATATTCAAGAATGTAATTCAAGGTTTATCCCTGCTTTGTGATGAAGTCCAGCACTTCATTTTTCTTCTTGCTGTCAACCTCCGGCGGCGGTAATAGGTCGGTAAGCTGCTTATAAAGAAGGCTGTAACGCTGGATCGTCGTATTATAAGACTTCAAAGCAGGGCTTTCCCGCAAGAACTCTTGTTTACCCTGCTTGAAGTGGTCAACTGTGCCGTTTTCCTTGATCTTTTCGCGCAAATCTGCAAGGGTTTCCGCCACGAAAGATATTTCAACAATGAGCTTTTCGGCTATGTCTTTGCGATCCGCCGGAACAAGTTTCAATATCTTTTTAAGTTTGCGCACGTCCTTCAATCTCTCATTATCTCTATCGTTTGTCATGGCAAATCACCCCGTTTCAATACTACCCGTTCGGGCTTTTGCCCTCCCCTCATATGTGCGCCCGTGGAGAGGAAAAGACAGGTTGCCCCCTGACGGTGCATTTTCCCCCTCTAAAAAATTTTAGTGGGGGGGTATTTCGTCGCTGCGTCGTGAAGCGTCGTACTTCTCGAACCATTCCGCCGCCAGCTTTTCATTTAGCTTCCGGTTGTGCGCTCTGCTTTCGTCGCTCTGAATGCGTCGTATGCACTCTTCAAGCGTTGTCGGCATTAGAACAACCTCCGCCCGCAATTCGTCGGCAATGGCTTTCATTTCCCGTGTGTCTGCGATCGTCGTTATCACGAAGGCGCGTTCCCATCTGCCGCGCCGCGCCTGTATGATCTGATATAGCAATTCCCGAACTTCCAGCGCAACGGACAGGATCGGCGCATGGTTCAAATGCACGTTGCCCGTTTCACCGTTCAGCGCTGCGCACAGATAATCAAGATCAACAACTAAATCGTTGCCGCTTTTATGCTGCGCAACGTATGTTGTTTTCCCGCTCGCCGGACTTCCGCACACAAGAAATACATTCGCTTGCTTTATTACGTTGCCTTCATCATCGAAGGCAATACCATTCAGCCGCGCCGCCTGCCCCCGCGCCTTCATATCCTGTGAATGCTCTTCCGCGTGGCACTTTTCGCAAACGGCTTTCAGATTGTCCCAATTCAACGTTATATCCGGATCGTTGACGTTCCACGGCTTGATATAGCGAATATGGTGGACTACGGAAGCCGCCCCACCGCAACGTTCGCAAATATAGTGCTGGCTTTGCAAATAAGCCTCGCGCGTCTTGCGCCACTCCTTGCTGTCATAGAACGGCCTCGCGTAGTCCTTCGCCATACCCTTAACCCCTTTCCGCTTTCAGTTGAAGCGTTTTCAAAAGGCTGTCAATAGTCCGCTGTATCTTGTCAGCGTCTACCCGCTCCGCATGATACCAAAGCGTAAGAATGAACTTTCCCGCCGTATCTGCTAACGGTTCGGTTTTCTGTGCCTCCGCCGGAATGCCCGTGCAAAGCTCGATATAGTCCGGAATAGCCGCAAGCAATCCCGTTATAATATCGTCGTTGTCGGTGTTATCCAGCCGTAACGCTTCGCGGGCTTGCTCTAACGTAAGCATTGCACCCGCTCCCGATTAAGTCGCCGAACGTGTCAGCTTGATAAAGGCCTCTTCCACAATGGGCTTGCAATCGGCAACCGCCATAGCGCGGTAATCAATGCGCCCGCTCTTGAAGCTGCTTTCGCGGGAAGCCTCGATCGTGATACCCTCCGGCAGATTGTAGCCCATGTAGTTGAAGTTACCGAACAGGATAGTTTCCGCCGGGAGGTAATCATCAACAACGACAGGGAAGCCAAGAATTTTTCCGATCCCCTCGGCCTTCGGATCAGCAATGAAGATCGGTCGCCCGTTGCTGTCCACCATGCTGTAAAACAGGTTGTACAGCGCGGCGTTGTTCATTGCCCAGCAAGCGCCGGAAGCGTACCCGCGTTTCAGCGCGGCAACGACCTTCACAACGTCGGCATATTTCAGCCCGTTTGTTTTGTGGAAGGTAAGGGCGTTTGTATCGCCCCAAGTAATGCCGTTCAGAACGCCCGTACCCTGCGAAGAACCCGTACCGTTTACAAGGCCGTCCGCAATGCAGGCCATCACGCAATTAGTAAGCTCTTCCACAAGGTAGCTTTCAAATGCGGCAATGCTCATGCTCTGCACTTTGACGCTGATAGAAAGCACCTTCATAATTTCGTAGCCGTCGAAAGAAACGGTTGCGACGCTGGGCGCTGCGCTGTCAACCGCTGCGCCCTCGGTGTGCCAGCTTGCAGCGGCGGCGGGAGTACCGACGGGGATAGCGATTTTAGAAGGCACATTGAAGGAACGGCAAACGCTCATAATGCCGCCCATCGTGCGGGCTTTGCTGATAACCTCGTTCAGCGTCTGCGTGGGGAGAACCGCCGCAACGTTGCCGGAAGTGCCGTAAGCGTCTGCCCGCTGCTCGGTCATGGCGCGATTGAAGGCCGCTTCCTCAAAGCTGTTCAGCTTGCGCCCCAGCAGGCGTTTCATAAACGCGCTGCGGTATTCGGCGCTGTTGAATACGTCGCCTTCGGTAGCCTCATAGCTTGCGCGGCGCTCGAAGGTCATACCCGCACCCGCCACGGGGTTAAAACTGTTCTGCTGCCCGCCTGCGGCGCGGCTCTGTACATTCTGCTTTGCCTGCGAAAGTCCTTCAAGCTCAATATTGAGCGCGTCCACGTCGGCGGTTGCGTCGGTGGCAACAATGTTCTTGATCTCTGCCGCTCTGCACTCGATTTCCTCCAGCGTAGAAGTGCGGTAATGGTTGAAAGCCTCTGCAATAGTCTTGAATTTCATTTTGTATTCCTCCGTTTGATTGAAATAATGGCGTTTGCCGTTTCTGTGATCTGCTTTGCGAAGGCAAGGTTTTCACTTCGCGCCGCTTTTGGGTTGTTGCTGCCCTCGTAGCCGGAAGCAATTTTCTTCTGCTCCCGCTCCAAGATGTCAATTTGCTTGTAAAGCACTTCTGTAAGCGATTTACGCCGCTTGTCCTGTGCGGCCTCCGCCGCCTCGGTCTGCTCCCGCTCCGGCTCGGCGGGCTTTTCGATATGGATTTCAATTTCTGTTGTATTCCCGTCCTGTTTGACAATGGCGGGCTTTACAACAATGCCGTTTTCGTCTGCCATAGCGTTATACCTCTTTCAGTAGAATTGAATTCGCCTTGATAATGGCTTTCGCCCTCTCCGCCGCCGTAGAAGTCCATGCGTTAATAGCGGATCGCGCTTCAACGCTGGTCTGCGGATAAGCAGGGAACGGAACGACGCTGATTTCATACACTTTTTCAATCTTTGTGATCGTGCGTGTATTTGTCGCCGCGTCGTAGCTGTCGCCGCCCTCCGGCACTTTGAAGGCGAAGGACATTCCGGAAAGATCGCCGCGCTGTACTGCCGTATAAACGCTTCGCGCTTCCTCGGTGTCCGGTAATTCTGCAACCATGCTTAACCCTGCCGCGTCAAGCGTCAGTTGCATTGTTTTGGGCGTTCTCGCAAGCGGTACTTTGTTCAAGTCGTGATTGTAGAACAATCTCGCGTCGGACAAGTCCGCATGATCCAGCGCCCCCGCTCGGATAATTTCAATAAACGTGCCTGCCGGATCGTTTATCGTGGTGGGCTGGTCGTAAACAATCGGCCTACCCTCTAATTTAAGAACCTTCGCCGCGCCTGCCGCCGCCGCGTCCGCTCTTATTTCGCATACTCTAATTTCCTTCATGCCTGCGTTCCTCCGTTCTCTCCGTTTTTGCCGTCCGCTCCCGCTCCGGTATCACCGTTCAGCGCTGCGGGCGCTTTTGCCTTTGCAAGCTGGTATTCCTCCGCCTTGTCCGCGTCAACGTAATTCAGCGATTGAATGCGGCGATCTCCGCCGGAAACACTCGGAAGGTTCAGAATTTCCAATGCTTGATTGACCGTAAGCAAGCCCATAGGCATAATTTCACGGATCAAGTTTACTTTCGTCGCGTTGCTGGTGAATTGAAGTCGCCCGCTCTCGAACAGAATAGAATTGCCGAAGGCTCTTTCCCGATCGTTGAACAGCTTGCGCGTAAATTCAAGGCTTAATTGCAGCGCCAGCGGTTCAATGACGCTTTCATAGAACGCCGCCCATTGGTTTTCGTCGTAGCTGCTGTTTACGATCGCTTCCGAAACGCCTAAATAGTCGTAAATCTTCGTTTTCACGGCCTGCATTTGCTTTTCGTCGATCGCATACGGCTTGTTGTCGATCGGGATATACTCGGCGGCGCTGTCAAGAACGGCAATGCCGCCGTTGTTGTTGATGTTCAAATAGTCCTGTATGAAGTTTTCGCGCATTTCCTTCAAGATGTCGGCATTCGCAAGCTGTGTGCGTTTCAGAATGCCGCGAATGCTCGCGCCTGTCTTGATCGCGGAAACAATGCCTTCATTCTGCGCGTGGGCAAGCTGCAACGCGGGGGAAAGCGCGTCGTTCGGATCGCCTAAAATATCGTTCCCGTTGAAATTGCGGCGAAGGTGGACAATATCCGCATACGGTAAAATGACTTCACGCCCGCCGGAAAAGATGAAGCGCACATATAGCGCCCCGCCCGTGTCGCTCAAAAACTCCGCATGAACCGGATTGAGTGGGAACACGGCGACGCATTGCCCGCGTTCGTCCTTCTGAATGTACGCAAAAGCGTTGTTGTACAGAAAATAGTGGGTAAACAGCTTGTACAGCATATCGAAGGCGGACATATACGGGTTTGGCTCAACCTGTAACATACGGTTTAACTTGCAATCGCCTGTTACCTGTTCGTGATCCCGATACTTGATAATGTGCGATCCTTTCAGCTTTGCAGCATTGCGGGCGATCGCGTCAACGGCGCTTCTGAAAATGTCGTTGCTGTATGCGTTCCCGCTCCATGCCGAAAAGGCATTCCCGCCGCCGATGATTTCCGCGCGGCTTGTTTCCCGTGCTGGCGGCTTTACCCTCCCAAAAATACGGCTAAAAATACTCATTCTTCCGTTTCCACCTCTTCCACGTTCCATTTGCCTTCATTACCGCCGTTTTTGCTCATTTCCTCTTGAAAAACCTCCCGCATACGGGCTTGAATTTTGTCCCTCATGCGCACATCTGCAAGGGTTTTCCACGGGCGGGCTGGAAGTCGTGAAGTCCCAATTTCATATACATAGCCTTTTAGCGCATTCGGAACGCCGTGGCGGTCATAGCCTGTCGGGCGGATCGTGATATACTTTCCGCTATCGCCCTTCTTGATCTTTGACGCTTTAATAGACTTGATAAGATTGCCTGTGTCCCGTATCTTGTATTCCTTCAAAGCGGCCTGCATTTCCTCGCGGGCTATCTTCGCGCCCGCATGTAGCATATGATTAACTGTTCCGCTGACTTTCGCGCCCCTTGCTTGAAGCTGATATTGAATGCTGTCCAGCCCCGTAAACGTGAACTTTCCCATTTTGCGCCCTCCTTTCTTCCTGCTCCTGTTTGCTGCGCCGTTCCTGCTGACAATCGCAACGTTCCGAAGGATCAAGGGCGCAACCGCAATGCGGGCATACTCTGAAATACATTTCTGCTTTCTCCTTTCTGTCTGCTTTTTCTCCCACCCCTCCGCCC
>HF988045.1:30521-37254 GCA_000434635.1 Firmicutes bacterium CAG:110
CGCCCCTCCCGCTGGGAGGGGGACAGGCTCAAAGGAATTGAACACGCCTGCGGGCGGGCTGCTGTCTGCGTGTCTATGTGCTTCCTCTGATGATTTTTTGTTATCCCCGCCGCCGTCCTGCTTCTATCACTCCGGCAACTCACCGTAAAGAGGCTTTCGCGGCATATCCTCACGCCGCGTTGCGCCGCTCCGGTATTCCACGTTCCTCTTGACGGCTCGCCGCCTTCGTGATCTATCTAAAGCAGGCGACGGGGAATTAAACAAAAAATCATCTTCAAAGAAAGTGTTGGTTATCGAACCTTACTTATTTACAAGGCCTGCAACGCTGATCTTAAATCAGCATTTTTGAAGGCCGTTTCCGCTTGTTCGGCGGCGCTTCCGCCGCGTTCTCGCTGCGAACATACTTGAAGCACATATAGCCGTAACGGTTCGTTTTAGCTTCCACAAGCCTGTAACCCTTCGGCGGGCGCGGCGGCTTGCTTTCGGAATACTCCCGCTTTGCTTCCGTCGCCGCTTCTTTCTCCGGCTGGCACAAATTCCGCGTACCCTTGTAATGGTGGCGCGTCCCTCTCTCCGGTGTCCAATGGTCGAAAAGGTAATTTGCAAGGCCTGTATAATCCCTCCCGTGATCCACGCCGTTGTAGTAATTGTGTTCCCGCAAGTGTTCAATACGAATGATCGTTCCGCCGTCCCACTTCTCCCGTATCTGCTCTTCGGTCAGCCCGTTAGATACCATGTGAAAGTGAATGCGGCTCGTTGTCTTGCCTCTGCCGGGGTAAAGCGCTATTTGCGCGTCCGGATTTAACCGCCGCAACCGCCGCCAAAACGGATTTATGATCCCGTCCGCCTCGGCGAAGGTATGTACTTCGTGTTCGTTGTCCAGCGTGATCGTGGTATAGAGGGAAGCGGGGGAAAACGTCGCGTTGAACATTCGCGCATGATTTCGACGGGCTAACCGCTGCTTGAAGTCCTCGTATTCCTCCGCGCTGCTGAACCGTGGGCGCGGCTCTGCCTTCTTTACGTCCTTTGTCCGATCCGGCAAGGTGTACACCTCCTGTTCACATACGCTACCCGCGAAAATCCTTCTTTTTGCTCGCATTTTTGGCCTCCTGCCTTGACAAAAGGCCGTACAACTGCTATAATTTATTTGTAGTGAATAGCTGTTGTACAGCCCTAACGTTCATCGGTTGCCCGCCGATGGGCGTTATTTTTTTGTCCTCTTTTTTCATAATGCTAATGCCTCCAGCAATTCCGCTATGTATGGATCGCGGCGGCGCTCCGGTGAAAGCGTCCGGACGGCCTCGCGGCATTCCTCGCGCAACCCGTAACGATCTTCAAGGCAATAGGAAGAAGCCGGATCGTGAAGGGGGAAATATGCTTCATAGCTCACAAGATCGGCTTTCCGGCATTTCTCGCCGTAATATTTGCGTAGTCGAAGAAACTTCTTTTTGACCGCTCCGCAAGCTATCGCGTCAAAGCAAACGCCCGCCGCGATCCCTCTTTCTAACGCTTCTTCCGCAACTTCAACAACGGTTTCATATGCGATCGCTATAACGTCGTCCCTTTCGCGCCATACATCTTTGCATTGAAGAACGCCGCACATTTTCAGCGCCGTATATTTTGCAGGCTCTAACGCTTTCAATATTGCGTCGTCCCGCTCCGCTCTTGTTGAAAAAGGCTTAACGCGCGGTTTATGCTCTGCCGCCGCCTCCGCATAGTGCTTGAAAAGCTGTTCCGGCGTGACCTCCAGCGCGTCCGCGATCATCTGCGCCGTTGTGTCCGTTACGCTCTTCATCTGCTGTTTCGGGACAATGCCGCCCGCTGCCCATGTTTCGTATGCTGCTATTGAATAACGGCTTACGCCGGAAAGCTCCGCCAACTTCGTAACAGTCCAGCCGCGCCGCCTGCGCTCCTGCTCAATCGTGTTCGGGAAACTCTGACATTTGAAGTTATATTTTCTGCTTCCTGTCATACCGCGCCGCCCTCCAACGAAAGAACCTTGCAAATGATATGCGCCTTGAATGCCTTGCCCTTGTATGCGTCAAGGTATGTCGCATAATTCGCCCGTGCGATCTCCGTAATGATCCCGCGCGGCAACGGAAGGGCGGCAAAGTCTAACGCAAATTCGTAATAATCCAGCTTCCGGCGGTTCTGCTCCCGATCCTCTGCGCCCATTTGGAAACTCTCTTCTTCCATGCTTCGGTATTCCTTCTCGATCGCGGCTATCTGTATCGGGCTTGATCCCCATACCTCCGTTTCGTAACCCTCATACGGGGAACGACCGCCGCCGCGCTTCTTTTTCCGCTTGCTCATTGTTTACGCTCCTTTCGCTTCCGACGGCCTGCCGTATGAAGTTTCTTTCGGTAAGCAGCCGTATTTCTTCTTGTGCCATGCCTCGAACTTCGCTTGATTGTCCGGATCATCGAAGAAACTTCCGATCGCTTCAAACAAGCCCCGACAATGCGCCGCCATGACGGGCGCGGGCATTGTGTCAAGCTGTACCGTTATCCCGCTCATGTGTTAGGCCTCCTTTACTTGTTGTGCGCACACAACATAGTTGCTAAAAAAATATTGTCGATCGGCTCTTGAAGAGCGCGGGCAATTTGAAACATGACAACGTTTGAAATTCTTGTTTGCTTCCCGCTCTCAATCGCCGAAAGATACGGCCTGCAAATGTTAGCCCGCTCCGCAAGCTGCGCTTGTGTCATTCCTCTTTTCTTGCGGTACTCTTTTACCTTGTTTAACACGCCGTTCACCTCCTACATGTAAAGCATACACAACAAAACCCATTTTGTCAAGCGTACACAACAAGATTATTTTGTAAATTTTCTGTGCTTGTCTTGATTTATTGTAGTGTGTAGTTTACAATATGATAAAAGGCGGTGTTGTGTATGGATAACAATGCATTAGGTAAGGCAATACGGAAAGCGCGTGGTGATCTTTCGCTTCGTGATTACGCTAAAAAAATCGGAATAAGTCATACGCATTTGGACAGTATCGAAAAAGGCTATGATCCGCGCACGGGTAAGCCCGTGACAATTAGCCTTGATACGTTTGTCAAGCTGTCTGACGCTACCGGAATACCGCTTGAAGAATTGCTTTTCATGTTAAAGTACAACCTTAACGACCTTGAAGCGATCGAAGAAAAACCCGCCACAAGTAGAACGCCAATAGAAAGTATGCTTTTAAGATATTTTTCAAATGACGCTTCGCAATTTGGAAAACATCTGCAAGCTAAAATCCAAGAGCAAGTGAACAGCGAAAGCAATTCTTCTCTTTTACTTGAACAGATGAACGAATTATTTAACAATGTTTCCAAATTGTCCGAAACTGAACAAAAGGCTTTTTATACCGGACTTGTAAAAGGGATAGAGCGTTGGGAAAATGAACAGAAGGGGGAATAATAATGCCGGAAGCATTAAACGCGGTCATATACGCCCGCTATTCCTCCGATCGTCAGACAGAACAAAGCATAGAAGGACAATTACGGGAATGTTACGCATTTGCGAAAGCGAATGATATAGCCGTAATTGATACCTATATCGACCGCGCTATCAGCGGCAAGACGGACAACCGCCCCGCCTTTCAAAAGATGATAGAGGACAGCGCAAAGCGTCAGTTTCAAGCCGTCATTGTGTACCGCCTCGACCGCTTCACCCGCAACCGCTACGACAGCGCAATTTATAAAGCCCGTTTGAAGAAAAACGGCGTGAAGGTTCTTTCCGCTATGGAGAACTTGAACGGATCGCCGGAAAGTATCATCATGGAAAGCCTGCTTGAAGGCATGGCGGAATATTACAGCGTTGAATTGTCGCAGAAGATCACGCGCGGCATGAGAGAAAACGCCTTAAAGGGTAAGGCGCTGGGCGGTCAGCGCGTATTAGGGTACAAGGTCAATTCCGATTGCTATTTTGAGATTGACGAAACAACCGCGCCCGTTGTCGTTGATATTTTCAAGCTGTACAGCAGCGGCAAGACGGTAAAAGAAATATGCGACATTCTCAACGCTCGCGGCGTGAAAACGGCTCGCGGCGGCGCGTTCAATAAAAATAGCCTGCATACTATCTTGACGAACAAGAAGTACATAGGCATTTACAAAACAAAGTATGGGGAGATCGTCGGCGGCATTCCGGCGATCATCGACAAAGAATTATTTGAAATGGTGGCGTTGCGTATGGAACAAAACAAAAAAGCCCCCGCAAGAGCGAAGGCAGAAATAAACTATTTGCTTTCAACAAAACTGTTTTGCGGGAAATGCCGCTCCGCTATGGTTGGCGAAAGCGGCACAAGCAAGACGGGCAAGAAATACTATTACTATGCCTGCGTCAAGAAAAAGCGTGAAAAGGCCTGCGACAAAAGCAACGTAAAAAAAGACTGGATCGAAGATTTAGTGATCCAGCGTACCGTTACGGACATTCTGAAAGACGATGTTATAGAGAAGATCGCGGATCGGCTTGTTGAATTGCAGAAGGCGGAAGCCGCCGAAAGCGGGACAATGCTTTATTTGGAAAACTCCCTTGCTGAAATTCAAGTTTCTATCAAAAACATTATGACCGCGATTGAAAAGGGTATCATAACCGAAAGCACGAAAACCCGCTTGACCGAATTAGAGGACGAAAAGCGCAACGTTGAAATAGAGATTGCAAAAGAAAGCATTGCGCGGCGGATCATCAGCAGGGAACAAATTATTTATTGGATTTCCAGCTTTAAGGACGGCGACATAACAAGCGAAAAATACTGCCAGCAGCTCATTGATACCTTTGTTCACGCCGTTTTCGTCTATGATGATAAGATTGTCATAACCTACAATTACAGCGGCGAAAACAATACCGCTACTATTTCGGATTTGGACTTATCAAGTCCACCAGTTTTACTCGAGTCCAAGCCATCTTAGGCTCGGGTTTCTTTTTGTCCTTTTCTTCTGGATTTGGATTTCTTTTGTTCTTTTCTATGTAGTTTCACCAGAATAATGTATCCATATTTTCCTTTTTTCCTTGTGCGATTTTGGGGTGCATTTCTCTCGCACATTTTTTCGATATAAAATGTATGTAACCCGCCAAGCGCGGGTTCGTCTTTTGTCTCAGACGGGTTCAAAAGGTTCGTTGGGACATTGTTCAGATGAACTTCCACATAATCAGGGAATACAACGACTCTGTCCAAATATAGATTGATGATCTGTTCCATCTGGGGCAATGTGCCATTGTGGAACATTTTCTGTGCCTGACGAAATGCTGCCAGGATGGCATCCTCGTCTAATTCACTTTCCTCAGCGCTTCGTTCCTCCTCCTGAATCTGAACATCCAGCAGCTCTTTCTCCCGCTCCAACTGAGTAAGCTGAGTGACCAACGCCGCGCTGCCCGTATTGGCAATGATATTGACAATGTTGTTAATCTTCTGCTCTACGGTTTTCAGGTTCTGGCGAAGGGTGCGAATCTTATCTTTATCCGTCCCATCCTCCTGCTGGCACAGCTCCCGGTAAGCCTGCACGATTCCCGGAATCCGGGATTCATCAAAGACGATTTCTTCAATCTTCTGAATGCAAATAAAACCAGAAGAAATCGACGGACGACTCTTCCTACTAGCCCGCTACCTTTTTTCTTTTCGGAATGTTGCACCTTGGCTGTCTGGACTTCCAAATTTACATTCTGTTTCTTCATAGTATTACCTCTTTATTTCATGTGGTTTTCATCTGACGGGCTGATTTATGTTTGTCAAATGACTTTGTGCTATCATATATGGAAAGAGGAATTTCATCAAAGGTGCGAAATTTCTATTCATACACTTGACAAAGCAGGTGATTATTTTCTTGTTTTTGGGAAAGAAAACATGAATTTCCCTTCAAAAAAGTGCAAAAAGGACCTGAGACCTGTTTCATGCAGATCTCAGGCCCTAGTTGTATTCGCAGATATGTATTTTAAATTTACTGTGCAGGAAATTCCTCTGCGGGTTTAAATTCTATATCCACACGGGGATGCTTGGCGATGATGGCATCCGCTTCTGCCTCCGTTATTTCCTCAAGGTCTCTATCCGAAATTTTGGAATTGGGAACCCATTTATACAGTTTTCCATCTTCAACGTGGATTTGATCAACTGGCTCCATGCGGAATGCTCGATCATAGCGATAATAATCGTGGCTTTTCTCCTCACCTTCAAACGGCGACAGCATTTCTACAACATTGTCCTGGCACAGATAGAGGTATCCGCCGCCTATAAAATAAACCAGTTCTCCATCCCGGGTGCCAATCGCTGTGAGAAACATATTCTCATCAAAGTCATGTGCCGTTTGGAGTGGAGACCCCTCACTTTGGAGGAGAAGTTCTTCTACGCCATCGTCATTAATGTCAATCAACTGGGACACGGCAGTATCGTAACGCTGAACATCGATGACATTCAGGGTGTGTGCTTTTTGGGCAATCTGGTTCAGATTGTTGCCAATGCGGTAGAGCTGCTGCATCATAGCATAGTAGTCCGGGGGTGGAGCATCACCTCGCATCTTTCTGGGCAATAAAATCAGCCCGTACCACTTCATTGGTACGGGCTTCCACGGCATTCCAGATATTTTCCATGTGGTGATTGTCCTCCCAGCCATCCCACTTTTTTAATACATCCGCCAGCGGTGTGGGAGATTTCAGAAGGGCTTTTGCCTGCCTAGGAGAAAGGTCGTTGTATTCCAGCGATAACAAAATATCTGTAAGTTCTCGACGGTGCCGTCAAGATTTATGCGCAAATTTAT
>HF988046.1:0-3622 GCA_000434635.1 Firmicutes bacterium CAG:110
TCGCTGTTGGTCATATTTCCGGTTTTCAGATAGACCCTAATCTAACGTTCAATTGACAACCTTCCCATTGCCCTGTATAATAAACGGTATATGGAAAATCCGAGGTGTGCATATGAAAGGAAGCAAGATTTTATCTGCCGTGTTCGGCGTTCTGGGCATTCTGCTGATGGTGGCGACGGCGGCGGTGAGCATCGCGTCGCGGAACGCCCAGCCGAGGATGCTGGAGTCTCCCGAAGCCGCCTCGGCGCAGGCACAGCGCATGATGGACGCTCTGTGCGCCGGCGACTACGAAGCCGCCCAGAGCTGTATTTACGGTCAGCCGGATCTGGGTGCGGGAGAGCCGGAGGATGCCGTGAGCAAGCTGCTCTGGGACGCCTTCACGGACAGCCTTTCCTACGAATTTACCGGGCTGTGCCGGGTCACGGACACGGGATTTGCCCGGGACGCGACGGTCACCTGTCTGGATGTGTCCGGCGTGACGGCGGCAGTTCCCCAGCGGGCGAAGGCACTGCTGGAGGCAAAGGCCGCGGCGGCAGAGGACAAAACGGAAATTTACAACGAGGATAACAGCTACCGAAACGAGTTGGTAGATCAGGCGCTGAGCGACGCAGTAACGCAGGCGCTGAGTGAAGACGCCCAGACCGTCACCCGCGATGTGACGCTTGGTCTCATCTATCAAGACGGCGCATGGTGGGTGGTGCCGGATCAGGCGCTGCTGCAAATCATCTCCGGCGTGGCGTAAGGAGGACGGACATGGCATATCAACCGAAATTTGCCCGGAAAAGCCACCGGGTCAGTCCGTTTTTCGTCCTGCTGGGGGTCATCGTGGTGCCGATTTCTCTGGCTCTGACGGCCGTTCTGCTGGGAAAGATGGCGCAGTCCCTCAGCCGCCCCAAAGCTGCGGCGCAGACTGCGCCCGCGGACATGGCGATCATGGAGCAGTTTGACGGCTTTGTTTCCGCCAAAATGGACGCCGCCCGGGATACGCTTACCGCCGCGCAAACGCCAGAGAACGTTCCCGAAACCACCGTCCCCGTGAGGGAAAAGGTCATCATCGAGATTCCGGGCGACGCGCAGGTCGCCCCGGAGCCGAACCCGGACTGCTACGGCCAGACCGACGACCCGGCCTCCCTGCAATGGCTTCTGGACGAAGCGGCCTTTCTTCTGGACGGGCAGGAGCTGTATTTCAGCACCGACGTGGAGCTGTTTGAGGGCAGTCTTGTCAACTATTATCTGGACGACACCATATTCGCTATCACATGGAAAGAGGTTCACGACGGCTCCGTATACACCTTCTCCGAGGTGAAGGTCAACCATCCGTCCCAGTTCCGGCGGCATCTGGCCGGCGGCGAATACGGTTCGGCGACCCAGTTCTACACCTCGGAAATGGCGGAAAGCGTCAACGCGGTGGTGGCTTCCTCCGGTGATTTCTACAATTTCCGCAACTTTGGCATCATCGTCTATCAGGGGCAGGTGCGGAAGGTGGAAGGCACCTACGCCGAGACCTGCTATATTGACCGGAACGGCGACCTCCACTTCACCTACGGCGGCGACATTACGACCACGGCGGCCGCCAAGGAATATGTGGCGGAGAACGACATCTGGTTCAGCCTTGGCTTCGGCCCGGTGCT
Organism: Firmicutes bacterium CAG:110; assembly: GCA_000434635.1. Classification (GTDB taxonomy): domain Bacteria; phylum Bacillota; class Clostridia; order Oscillospirales; family Oscillospiraceae; genus Faecousia. The sequence goes on from HF988046.1 coordinate 1,632, forward strand.
GATCGACAATTACGAGGTGATCGATCACACATGGTACGGCGTGGGCGAAATCACGGAAGGGTACGCCCGTGCGGCGCTGTGCCAGATGGGCGAGCTGCACTATATCGTCGCCACGGCGAACACGGAAGGCCCCTGGCAGGACATCCCCACCGTCAAGACCTTTGCCAAAAACATCGCCGCCACCGGCTGCCGCATGGCCTACTGCCTGGACGGCGGGCAGACCGCCGCCATCGTGATGGGCGACCAGCTCATCAACCGCCCGGTCTACGGCCAGCAGCGGAAGATCAGCGACATCATCTACTTCGCCACGGCGATGCCGGAAGGAGGCTGACGGTATGGAAAAAATCGCGTTCATTTCCGGGGAGACCATTTATTACTGGAGCTCCATCGTGCTGACTCTGGCGACGCTCACCGCCATCTGCTTTTTCTGGTCGCTGTATCTGGGAAAGGGCGGCAATGGGGTCGCCGCTTTCAGCGTGGTTCCGCTGGCCATCGCGCTGTCCCTTCTGCTTGGGCGGCTGGTTCACTGGTACTGCCGCACCAGCAGCTACGACAGCTTTGAAGCCGCCATGAAGCCCTTCTCCCCCGGCGGATATGCCCTGCTGGGCGTCTTCGCCGGATGTGTACTGGCGGCAGTTGTTATTCGCCTGCTGCATTTTGACCGGAATCTGCCCCAGATGCTGGACTGCATGGCCGTGGCCGGGTGCGCCGGGATCGCCGTGGGGCGGCTTGCCTGCTTCTTCAATTCCACTGACCGGGGGCAGATCATTACTTCCACTCAGTCGCTTCCTTGGGTCTATCCCGTGACCAACGCCGTTTCCGGCGCTATAGAGTACCGTCTGGCGACGTTCATTTTGCAGGCCATGGCGGCGCTGGTGCTGTTTTTGATTTTGCTTTCGTTCTACCTGCCCAAAAAGCAGCAGAAGGATGGGGACACGACACTGATTTTCCTGCTGCTTTACGGCGTGTCCCAGATCGTGCTGGACAGTACCCGGTATGACAAGCTGTTTTTCCGGAGCAATGGCTTTGTCAGCGTGGTGCAGGTGCTGGGGGCGCTGGGACTGCTGCTGGTGATTGTGGTATTCTCCGCTCGGATGGTAAAAGCCCGGGGCTTCCGGTTCTGGAATGTGCTGGTGTGGCTGGGGATCGCTGCCTGCATCGGCGGCGCGGGCTTTATGGAATATTACGTCCAGCGTCACGGCGATTTGGCAGCTTTTTCCTACAGCATCATGAGCGCCTGCCTGCTGGCGGCAGCGGGGCTGGTTCTACTGCTGCGCAAGCTGGCGCAGCCCGTCCGGCGCAGACGATAACCGGATTCTCGACAAAAACCTCCGTATGCACGAACTGTCATACGGAGGTTTTTACAGTATTGCGGCGCTTTATTCCGGCCTCTCCCGGGCGATCTTCTCTCTCGTCCAGTCGTTGACCTCTGCCTTTAGCTGCTGCATATAGGGGGAAAACTGCACGTTTTCCTCGCCGTAGGTCAGCTGCAAGTCATACTCAAGGGGCAGCCATGTGGAAATATCCGACTCGTTGTGCTGGATCACCGCTTCCATTTTGTCCAGCGCCTTGTAGATTTTCGCTTCCTGTGTCTCCATGGCGTTCATCTCGGTGAGCAGCGCCGTCCATTCCTCCCGGGCGTCCTCCGGGAGGGTGTTCACCCAATTCAGCAGAATGTCGTCCTCTTTCCGGGTATCGGCGTTGGTTTTCTCAAAGGTCGGGATGTCCCCGGTGAAGGCTTCTCCCATGTCGTGGATCAGGCACATGCGGATCACCTTGTCCATGTCCGCCTCCGGGAACTCCTTCGTCAGAAGCATCGCCATCAGGGAAATCCGCCAGCTGTGCTCCGCCACGCTCTCCCGGCGGCCGGAGGAGGTATAGCAGTGCCGTGTGTTGCATTTCAGTTTCTCCGCCACGGACAGAATTTCCAGCAGTTCTTTGGGCTTCATTTTGATTCCTCCCAGTAAAATCAGGGCGCGCAGAAATGCGCG
>HF988046.1:3630-4054 GCA_000434635.1 Firmicutes bacterium CAG:110
AGGGCGCGCAGAAATGCGCGCCCTGTTGATCATATCAGGAAAGTAAGAGCTTGTCGTCGGCTTCGTCGGAGCCGGAGGCTCTGCTGAACAGATTCAGCAGCTGCTCCACCGTCAGATTCTTCTTTTCCTCTCCGGAAACGTCCACCACAACATGCCCCTCGTACATCATGATCAGGCGGTTGCCATAGGAAATGGCGTCGCGCATATTGTGGGTGATCATCATGGTGGTCAGGTGGTTCTTCTCTACGATCCGCTGGGTCGCCTCCAGCACCTTGGCCGCAGTCTTGGGGTCAAGCGCCGCGGTGTGCTCGTCCAGAAGCAGAAGCTTCGGCTGCTGCAAGGTCGCCATCAGCAGCGTCAGCGCCTGACGCTGGCCGCCGGACAGCAGACCGACCTTGGTGGTCATCCGGTCTTCCAGTCCCAG
>HF988046.1:4116-5506 GCA_000434635.1 Firmicutes bacterium CAG:110
CCCGGTCCGCCTTGGTGATACCGGGCCGGAGGGTTCTGGGCTTGCCCCGGCGTGCCGCCAGCGCAAGGTTTTCCTCGATCTGCATAGTCGCGGCAGTGCCCATCATGGGGTCCTGAAACACCCGGCCGATGTACTTTGCCCGCTTATACTCCGGCAGGGCGGTCACGTCCACGCCGTCAATGAGGATTTTCCCGGTGTCCACCTGAAACACTCCGGCGATGGCGTTGAGCATGGTGCTCTTGCCCGCGCCGTTGCCGCCGATGACGGTGACGAAATCACCCTCGTTCATGGTCAGATTCAGACCGTTCAGCGCCACCTTCTGGTTCACCGTTCCGGCGTTGAAGGTCTTGCTGATATTATTCAGCTCCAGCATCGTCATACCTCCTTCTTCTTGGGAAGCACGATGGCCTTCCAATAGGGAACCGCCAGGAACAGCGCCACCACCAGCGCCGTCAGCAGCTTCAGGTCATTGGTGTTCAGGCCAAGCTGCAGGACGATCTGGATGACTACGTAGTAGATCACCGCGCCGATGACGACGGACACCAGCTTCAGCGCGAAATTGCGGAACACGCGTCCCAGCAGCACCTCGCCGATGATGACGGCGGCAAGGCCGATGACGATGGCGCCCCGTCCCATGTTCACATCCACCGCGCCCTGATACTGGGCAAGCAGGCCGCCCGCCATGGCGACCAGACCGTTTGCCAGCATCAGACCGAAGGTGATGCCCGACTTGGTATCAATGCCCTGTGCGCGGGCCATGTTCTGGTTCGCGCCGGTCGCCCGCAGGGAGCTTCCGTACTCGGTGCCGAAGAACCAGTACAGCAGGCCGATCAGCACCGCCAGAAACAGGATCACCAGCGGAATGGGGTTATTCAGCGCCAGATCCCGGACGTAGCGCTGGGAGACCAGCAGGTCGTACTTATCCACGCCGATGGGCTGGTTGGCCTTGCCTGTCATGATCCGAAGATTGACGGAGTACAGCGCCAGCTGGGTGAGGATACCGGCCAGAATGGCAGGAATCCCGCACCGGGTGTGGAGCAGACCGGTACACAGTCCCGCCAGCACACCCGCCAGAAACGCGCACAGCAGCGCGGCCCATGGATTCCACCCGGCACGCATCAGCATGACGCACACCGCGCCGCCGGTGGCAAGGCTTCCGTCCACCGTCAGGTCGGCCACGTCCAGAATACGGTAGGTGATGTACACGCCAATGGCCATGATTCCCCAGAGCATACCCTGGGTGATCGCACCCGGCATGGCATTCAAAAGGGATAGGAAGAAATTCATATCTTGATACCTCTACAATCCATTTGGATAATTCGCCCGCCCCGGGCGCAGAAACAGCCACAGAATCACGTCAAGGCAGGACAGGGCGAAAGCCCTGCCCTGC
>HF988046.1:5529-6801 GCA_000434635.1 Firmicutes bacterium CAG:110
TGCCTGTTGTTTTACAGGGAAATCAACCCATCGGCTCGTAGCCGTCGGGAATGGTGACGCCCAGCGCCTCGCAGTTGGCGGCGTTGTACATCTTGGTCACCTGGGGCGCGTACTCCACAGGCATCTGAGAGATGTCCGCCTCGCCGGTGAGGATCTTGGCCGCCATCTTGCCGGTGGCGACGCCCAGATCATAGTAGCTGATGGACAGAGTCGCAACGCCGCAGCCCTCGCAGATGCCGGCCTCACCGGCGATCACGGGAACCTTGGCCGGCAGCACCACGTTGGCAATGGCCTCGGTGTTGGAGGCAGCGGTGTTGTCAGTGGGGATGTAGAGCACGTCGCTGGCATCGCAGGCCGCCTGAGCGACGGACGCAACGTCGTTGGTGTCGGTGAAGGCAAAAGCAGTGGCAGTCAGACCCAGCTCGGTCAGATACTTGGTCATTTCATCCACCTGATACTGGGAATTGGCCTCGGCGGAGCAGTACAGCAGGCCGATGTTTTTGGCGTCCGGGAACAGCTCCTGAATCATGGCAGCCTGCTGGTCAAGGGGAGCCAAGTCGGAGGTGCCGGAGATGTTGCCGCCCACAGTGCCCGTCCAGCCCTCGATCTCCAGAGCGGAAGCGTAGTCGGTGACGGAGGTGCCCAGAATGGGGATCTCACTGGTCGCCGATGCGGCAGCCTGAAGGGCGGGGGTGGCGTTGGCCATGATCAGATCGACCTTGCTGGAAACAAAGCCGTTGATGATGGTGGTGCAGTTCACGGAGTCGCCGGAGGCGTTCTGGACTTCAAATTTCACCTTGTCTCCCAGCGCTTCGGTCAGAGCGTCCTGAAAGCCCTTAGTCGCGGCGTCGAGGGCGTCGTGCTGAACCAGCTGGCAGATACCCACAACGTACGTATCCTTCTTCGCGGCAGCGCCGCAGGCGGTCATGGACAGCAGCATCACAGCCGCCAGCACAATAGCAAAAATTTTTTTCATGTTCAATCCTCTCCTTTTGTTTCTATCCGGTGTACCTTTGTGCGTGCGCCGAATACTTATTGACATACTATACCACCATAATGCACAAAATGTCAACAGGAAATTGCGCAAAATGTAAAAAATTACGGGTCTTTTTCCCGAAAATAAAAGATGGGGCGCATCCAAATGGGTGCGCCCCGGAAAATGTAATACTGTTTTCTGATTAAAATCAAGATTTTAATCAGAAAGGCACTGTCTGACGGCGCTGCCTGTTTTGTAATTTATAAGGAAGAAATCACAAAACAAGTCTCATATGA
>HF988047.1 GCA_000434635.1 Firmicutes bacterium CAG:110
TTGATTGAGGTACTGAAGATGGCAGAAACTTATTATAAAGCTGGACAAATCCGGCGAATGCGTTTATACTGGGCGCAGGGATGTGACTGGAAGGGATTTCCGGCGGCAAAGCTTCCCCATTATGCCCGCCATAAGCGGAAAAAAGGAGAACATATGAGAGAAATTCCTGTCAGCCGGATCACCGACGTCGTGGAGCGGCTGTGTATCGAAGCCAATACCCGCCTCCCCGATGACGTGAAGCGCGCCATCGAAGCCTGCCGTGCCTGCGAGGACGGCGACATCGCCGTGGGCGTACTGGATAACATCATGGAAAATTACCAGATCGCCGACCGGGAATGCGTTCCCATCTGTCAGGACACCGGCATGGCCTGCGTGTTTCTGGAGATCGGACAGGACGTCCACCTCACCGGCGGCAACCTGCGGGAAGCAGTGGACGAGGGCGTTCGCCGGGGCTACACCAACGGCTTTCTGCGCAAGAGCGTCGTCCGCGACCCCGTCCGCCGGGGCAACACCGGCGACAACACCCCTGCCGTTCTGTACACCGAGATTGTTCCCGGCGAACAGGTGAAGATCACCCTCGCCCCCAAGGGCTTCGGCAGCGAGAACATGAGCGCCATCCGGATGTTCAAGCCCTCCGCCGGACTGCAGGGCATCAAGGACTTCATTCTTGAGACGGTGGAGGCAGCAGGCCCCAATCCCTGCCCGCCCATCGTCGTCGGCGTGGGTATCGGCGGCACCTTCGACAAGGCGGCGCTGCTGGCGAAAAAAGCCCTCATGCGTCCGCTGGACACCCGGAATCCCGATCCCTTCTATGCCGATCTGGAAAAGGAAATGCTGGAAAAGGTGAACGCTCTCGGCATCGGCCCCCAGGGCTTCGGCGGCAGAACCACCGCCATCGGCCTGAACATCGAGACCATGCCCACCCATATCGCGGGAATGCCCTGCGCCATCAACATCAACTGCCATGTGACCCGGCACAAAACGGAGGTGCTGTAACATGGAAAAGAAAATCACCCTCCCCCTGACCCGGGAACTGGCCAGAACCCTGAAGGCCGGGGACTCCGTGCTGCTGACCGGCACCATCTACACCTCCCGTGACGCGGGACACAAGCGGATGTGTGAAGCGCTGGCGCGGGGGGAGAAGCTCCCCTTTGACCCCACGGACGCCACCATCTACTATGTCGGCCCCACGCCCGCAAAGCCCGGACAGGTCATCGGCTCCGCCGGCCCCACCACCTCCGGCCGTATGGACGCTTACGCCCCCACCCTGATGCGTGCGGGCGCGAGGGGCATGATCGGCAAGGGTGCGAGACTGCCCGAGGTCGTGAAAGCGATGAAGGAATGCGACGGCGTGTATTTCGGCGCCATCGGCGGTGCGGGAGCGCTGCTTGCCAAGTGCATCAAGAGAGCCGAGCTGATCGCCTACGAAGATCTGGGGGCGGAAGCCCTGCGCAAACTCTATGTGGAGGATATGCCGCTGGTCGTCATCATTGACTGCGAGGGCAACAACCTGTACGAATCCGGCCGGGCGGCCTATCTGCGCAAGAGGGACGGGAAATAACCGAAGCAGGTTGTGCGGGCGGCAGGCAGTTTCCCCTTTGATTTTTGGAAAACCTGTGTTATTATAATACACACGGCGGGAAATAGCTTCTTGTGGCTTCGGGGCAGCGCTGGTCGGTTCCGGGGCTTAAAAAGGGAACGGGGTGAAAGTCCCCACGCGGAAACGGCGCTGTAAGTGTCGATGCGTCCGGTTCGTCGGCGGAAGCCGGTCATTGGGGAAACCTGAGAAGGCAGACCCGGACACGTTGGAGGCACAAGTCAGAAGACCTACAGGAATGAGAAAAGCAGGGGAACGCTCCTGTTTGTTTGTGTTGCGTAAAAACGTTCGCGGCGGCTGGTTTTGGGCTGCCGCGTTTCAATTTGATAATATTGGAGGCTGTCACATGAGAGGAATTCCATCTCTGATCACGGATATTCGCAAAAAGGTATTTACCGAGGTCGCCCGCATGGCATACAGCGGCAACGGCTACGAGGGGGCGGAGGATCTGCCCTTCAAGATCGTTCCCGGCGATCAGCCCCTGCACAGGGAGTCCATTTTCTTAGAGCGCGCCATTGCGGGTGAGCGGGTGCGGCTGGCTATGGGCCTGTCCATCCGCCCCGTCCAGACCCGCAGCCTGATGACCGAGGGCATGGATGCCGCCGCCATCGCCGAGCAGTATTACGAGCCGCCCCTTATCAACATCATTCCATACGCCTGTCACGCCTGCCCCACCAACCAGTACCGGGTGACGGAGAACTGCCAGAACTGTCTGGCCGCCTCCTGCCAGAAGGTCTGCCCCAAGGGCGCGATCTCCTTCGTCAACGGCAAAAGCCACATTGACCCGGAGAAGTGCATCAAGTGCGGCAAGTGCGCCGGTGCCTGCCCCTACCATGCCATTATCCATCTGGAACGTCCCTGTCAGGCGGCCTGCGGCATGGATGCCATTGCCTCCGACGAACACGGCCGGGCAAAGATCGATCAGGACAGGTGCGTGGCCTGCGGTCAGTGCCTGGTGTCCTGCCCCTTCGGCGCCATTGTGGATAAGGGGCAGATCTTTCAGGTCATTCAGTCCATCCTGAAAGGCGACCGCGTCATTGCCATTGTCGCCCCCGCCTTCATCGGGCAGTTCAGCGGCAAGGTGTCCCCCGGAAAGTTCGTGACCGCCATGAAGCAGCTGGGCTTCGACCGGGTGATGGAGGTCGCCATCGGCGCTGACCTGTGTACCATCGAGGAAGCCAAGGATTTTCTGGAAAAGGTGCCGGAGCAGCAGGACTACATGGCGACCTCCTGTTGCCCCGCTTGGCACTCCATGATCGAGAAGCTGTACCCCGGAGAAATGCGCAAGATTTCCATGACCCTGACGCCCATGGTGTTCACCGCCCGGATGGTCAAGAAGGACTTCCCCGG
>HF988048.1:0-5602 GCA_000434635.1 Firmicutes bacterium CAG:110
TCGGTGTCCGCGAAAACCGGCGTCACCAGCTGGAACGTCACGGCGACCGCCATCAGCAAAGCCAGCAATTTCTTCATGATGCAACCTTCTTCCCTTATTTTCGACCGGTACAGCTTCCCCCAAAACAGGCCGCCGTACTCAGTCCCACAATGCTGTTATCAGCATACCACTGAACCGCGCAAATTGCAAGGGATACAGGTAAAAATAGTACAATTCTACCGTTTTCTCCCAGTTCCGCCGCCAACGCAAACCGAATAATTTCTGCCCCGGCCTGTACAGACCGGGGCAGCTGCATTTTCATAATATCTACTTCAGAAGATGATTCCGGTCAATGGCACTGCCGGCAAAGGCGCACTGGATCAGCTGCCCCAGCGCAAAGATGCACAGGCACCAGAACGGGAACGTATAGCGAAGGAAGCATGCGCACACGACATAGGGAATCGCTACCAGAACCAGCATCCACAGACTGTACTTCCACTCCTTGCCCATCAGGATCAGCGCGTTCACGGCATTCTGCCACGGGGTGAGCCTGACAATGGCGCACAGCGGGAACCAGTAGCTTTTCAGCAGGAAAGACAGGACGCCAAGGCAGACAAGCGCGGCGATCGCGGCCTCCCGAAGCCCCAGAAACAGGAAAAACAGGGGGATAGAAACAGGCGCCAGCGTCAGAACCAGCCAAATCAGCAGCTTTTCAAAGAAGTTCTCCCGGAATCCGGCAAAATACTCGCCCCACATGTGGATCACCGGCATCTCTCTCCAGTAGAGCATCAGCACCCTCGCCATGCCGGAAAAGGCCGCGGGGATGGTAACGACGGGAATACACAGCAGGACTGTGACGACATTCAGCTCCAGCAGCTGAATGGCTCTGCTTACCACCAGCCGCTCAAAACGCGCAGGGGCGCCGGGTGCTTCCGGCGCTTCTTCGCGGCGTTTTCCGTTTCCGTTCCATAGTCTGTCATACAGCGACATATGCTTATCCCTTTACGGCTCCGGCGGTCAGGCCGGCGATCATGTGTTTCTGGAGGAAGATGAACAGCAGGACGATGGGCAGCGAACCGATCACGGCAAACGCCATCATGCCGCCGTAATTATAGCAGTACTCCCCCAGAAACGTTTCCGCAATGCCCACAGGCAGCGTTTTCATCGAGGCATCCTGCATGATAATGAGGGACATCATATAGTCATCCCATGCGTTCAGGAACGTATAGATGCATACAGCGACAATGCCGGGCTTCACCAGCGGGAACAGGATCTCCACCAGCGTGCGCATTTTCCCGGCTCCGTCGATGCGGGCGGATTCGTCCAGACTTTTGGGCACGGTGTCGAAGAAGGACTTTACCAGCGTGACCGCCAGCGGCAGAGCAAAGGTCGTGTCGGAAAGGATCAGGCCGGGGTAGCTGCTCAGCAGCCCCAGCTTTGTATAAAAAATGTACAGCGACGCCAGAATCACCACGATGGGGAACATCTGAACCGACATGACCGCGCTGAGCAGTGCGGATTTGCCCCGGAACCGGTAGCGGGAAAAAGCGTATCCCGCGGGAACCGACAGCACCAGCGTCGTCAGCACGGTTCCGACCGCAACGATGACGCTGTTGCGGAAATAGGCCACATATTTTGGCGTCTGGGCGATCTGGATGTAGTTGTCCAGCGTGATATCCACGGGAACAAAGTGAGGGGGCAGAACGGTCAGGTAGTGGGTCGGCATCAGGGAGCAGATCACCATCCAGTAGATCGGGAACAGCAAAAGGATGATCGTCAGCAGCAGCGCCCCGTATTTCAGCACACTCGGGAGTTTTTTGCGGATCTTCATATCTTGCGGCACCTCCTTACAGGGTATCTGCGTGGTTCTCGTTTGCCTTGTTGCTGATGAACGTCAGCACAAACAGGAATACCATCCAGATTACGCCGATGGCTGCGCTCTCGCCAAAGTTATAGGACTGGAACGCCGCCTTATAGGCAGCGATGGAAAGCGTCGTGGTCGCGTCCACGGGGCCGCCGCCGGTCATATTGTTGATGATGGTAAACTGCTGAAAATTCTGCGTGATCGCCAGCCAGACAGATGTGAACAGAACGGGACGGATGGAGGGCAGCACAATGTGCCAGAACCGCTGGAACGGGTTGCCGCCGTCGATACAGGCTGCTTCCAGCAGGGAACTGTCCACAGACTGAAGGCCGGCCAGAATCATCACGGTCATATACGGCAGCTGTTTCCATACGCAGGCCGCCACTATGGAGATCATCGCCAGCGTGGCGTCCATGGTCCAGGAAAGGTTCATGCCATCTATGATCCCCACCTTCATCAGCAGATAGTTGATGACGCCGTACTGCTGCTGTAAGATCCATCTCCAGACCAGCGCGACGACGACAGAGGGGATCGTCCACGGGATCAGCATCATGCCCCGGAAAACAGCCCTGCCGCGGATCTTGCTGTTCAGCAGAAGGGCAACGCCCATTCCCAGAATCAGCTGGATGCTGACCGTAAAGAAAACAAACACCAGAGTATGGAAAAAATAGGTGAAAAATTCACCTTTTTTGAACAGGGCAATATAGTTTTTTAGCCCCGCCCAGGTCGGAGACATCAGGTTGCGCAGGCTGCAGTCGCAGAAGCTTGTCCAGATGCCCCGGAGGATGGGGATGGCAATGACGCAGGACAGAACGATCAGTGCCGGGGAAATAAAGCCCACGGCCACAGCCTGATCTGATTTCAGCCGGGTCACGATGGATGGTTTTTGCATGGAATTGTTACGTCCCATATGCAGCTCCTTTCTTGCGGGCACCCTGAAACCGTCTTTTTCCGTTTGAGAAGGGTCCCCGCATAAAAGGTTGTCCGGCAGGGTTCCTACCGGACAACCCAAGTTATGTCCAAGCATCCATTACTACTGCAATGGAACGGCGGGTATTACTGGCCGTACAGCTCTCTGACCTCGGCATCCAGATCCGCAAGGACAGTGGCGGCATCCGCGCCGGTCGCGAGTCGGGCGACGGCGTCGGTGATGGCTTCGTCAGCATCCGCAAAGCCCATATCCATAGCGGGCAGGGAGCGGCACTGCTTCATGGCCTCAACGTAAGCTGCGGTGAATTCGCTTTCCACGTTGGCAAAAATGTGATCCATAACGGAGGTACGGGAGCTCATCTTGCCCTTGCCGTAGTCGAACATGATCTGAATGGTATCCTCGCCGCCAAGGAACTCAGCAACGACGCCGGCGGCCTCCATGTTCTTGCAGGACTTGAACACGACCAGAACAACGTCGGAAACATAGCCAACGGACTGACCGGCAGTGGCACCGGGGATGGGGAACGCGCCGATCTCATCCAGGAAGGCTTCGCCCTTGGAGCTGGCCTGCACGAAGGAAGCGGTCTGAGATTCCAGATCCCAGAAGAACGCGAGGTTCCCGGAAGCAAACAGATTGCGCATTTCCTTGAAGCTCAGGCCGACAGGAGACTGACCGGAGGTGTACAGCTCCTGAATTTCGGTGAAAGCCTTCAGGTTGGCGTCGCTGTTCAGGACGATCTTGCCGTCCGCATCGATGAATTCACCGCCCCGGGCCCACAGCCACGGGAAGATGTTGTAGCCTTCGGCAACTTCCAGACCGGAGTTGACCAGACCGAGACCGTAGATCTTGTTGCCGTTCTCGTCATTGCCCAGCGCGGCGACCTTGGCGGAAGCCTCCAGCAGCTCATCAAAGGTGGTGGGGACACTCACACCGGCCTTCTCGAGCAGGGTCTTGTTATAGAACATGGCGTAGGGCTGGCCGAAGTAAGGCAGCGCGACCAGAGAGCCGTCAGCGGTGGTATAGCTGCTCAGGGAAGCCTCGCCGTAGTCGGCCAGAGCCTCTTCGCTGATGTAGGGCTTGATGTCCGCCAGACAATCCAGCTCCATCAGCTGGGGCAGCCACTCAGCCTTGACCATGGCCACGTCGGGGGTGTTCCCGGCGGAAGCCTGAAGCAACAGGGTGCTCAGCGTATCGGCATAGGAATTGCCTACAGGGTTGATTGTGATGGTGTCGCCATACTGCTTGTGGAATTCTTCATAAATCGCGGTATAGCAGTCCGTCCAGCCGGAGTCCACGTTGGACCAGCTGTCAAAATTAATGGTAACCTTTTCTCCGGAAGCGGCGGGGGCGTTTCCGGCAGGCGCTTTTGTCTCCGTATTTCCCGCAGCGTTCTTCGAGCCGCAGGCCGCCATGGACAGAATCATCATGACAACGAGCAGCAGAGCGAGCATTTTCTTCATTTTTGTTTCCTCCTGTTTTCTGATATGAGCATTTGTGCCAATTATCGCCGCACCCTAAACTCAATTTTAGTATAATGTGGAGTGAATTTCTATTCAATGTGGAAAAAGCGAGGCAAAACGGGAAAAAGTCAGTGTTGTAAAACAGGAAGATATATGATATAATTTAAGATTGGTGTAGAAGTTGTCGTTTTTTCTCAAACGATCGGCAAGCCATCCGGAAAACAGCACTTACCTGCCAAACAGAAAAGCCCTGATAAAATCGTTTCGACCGAACAGCGATTTTATCAGGGCTTCTTTAGTTCCTGATTCCGGACGTAAGAATCCGGCAGATGTTTTCCCGGGCTGCCCGCATTGCCGGTACCGTAAACGGGGCACGGGCCTCGAAACTGATATGCCCTTCGTAGGCACCGTCCGCCAGCTGTTTTGTCAGGGCGGCCAGCTCCGCCGACACACCGGCAAACGGCAGGAGCCGGTCCCTCTCCGCAATGTGGACGTGCTCTATCTCGTTTCCGTATACGGCAAGCTCGTCTGGAGACTCTCCATTACAGATCATGTGATACAGGTCTGCCATCACCCCTACATAAGGATGCGCCGCCTGCCGGCAGATCTCTGCCGCTTCCGGCAGGGTATTCACCGCATTGCAGACCTGCCTGCGGAGTCCCTCCAGCAGCAGCCGGATCTGGTATTTTTGAAAGGCGGGAGCCACTGTCCCGCGAACCAGCTCCACGATTTCCGCCCGCCTGTCCTGACAGCTGCCGTAGGCAGTCCATGCGGAAACGCTGGCAAACACAACTTTCCGTATTCCCAGCCGGGAAGCACGGCATAAGGCGTGTTCCAGATAGGCGGAAATTTCCCCCGGGTTTGCTTGCCCGCCCAGCAGGGGCATCTGATCCGGGAACAGGTTGCAGGCGGCCGGACTGCGAAGCCCGCTGCTATGAATAACATCCGCGAGCCGTTCAAATTCCCTGTCGGAAAGGGCCGCCACATGGCACAAGGGCAGCTCGACGTACTGAAAGCCCGCTTCCGCGATCACCGGGATCCGACACATACCCACCGGGTCGGTGTCCGGCGTCTCAAGGAAGTTGGTACATACTCCGAATTCTAAAGGCATTTTTTTATTATATCCCCTGTCAGCTTCTCGTGTCAATGTTATTTTTCAGAATTGGCCAATTACAAATTGTGACCTTGTGAATCCCGGGGAAATGAAGAATGATATATACTGTCAGATAGAATACAGGGATGTCAGCAGCTGCTCGAATTCCGCCCGGTTGGAGACCCCTGCGTCCCGGAAGATCCTGCTCCGGCGGTAGCGGATCGCGCTGCCGCTCATAAAGAGCATTTCCTCCATCTGCTCATAGCTCTTTCCCT
>HF988048.1:5622-8040 GCA_000434635.1 Firmicutes bacterium CAG:110
TTCCCTGCAGAATTGCCATGACGATCTTCTGATCGATCTCGTCCCGGTTAGACAGGCAGTTTTCAAAGCGGATCAGGGAATTGATGGTAGGGTTCGTGAAGAAATTGTTTCCGCTCTCGAAGGTGGAGACGCACTGGCTTCCGGCCTGAGGAAGCGCCTCCTTCAGCGAAAGGTTTCCCGTGCTTTCCCTTGGAATGATACAGGCCGGGATCGACACGCTGATACGGCTGCACTTGCTCTCCCTCCGGATAAGATGCTCCCTGACGTAGTAGGTTTCCTTTCCGATCTCCCGGAAGTCCATGCTGATGGTCGTGATGGACGGTTCAAACTTCTGACTGATCCGCATATTGCTTGCGCCGGTAACAAAGAGCGTCTCCGGTATCCGGATGTCCCGCTCCCGGCACGCCCGCGTCAGGCAGATGGCGATGGTGTCGTTGGGGCAGATCACCGCGTTATAGTCTTCGTACTTCTGAAAGAACGCGTTCAGGCTTTCATCCAGCTGGTTTTCCCAGAGGAAAATGCTCTGCGGGGAAATCGGATACCCGAAGCGGTCCGCGGCGGCGACGGCCGCATCCAGAAACGCCATATCGTTTCTGGACGAGGACCAGAACCCTGCCAGAGCGATCCGCTTCCGGTCATAGGACAGCAGATACCTTACCATCTGGGTCATGGCCAGCGCCGAATCCGACGCCACGGAGTAGATGTCGGAGCCAAAGTGGGCGCCGTCCACGCCGGAAAGAATAACCGGGATTCCCGCCTGCCGCAGCTGCTGAACCGCGGAAGTAAGATTTTTCAGGGAGCTGTTCGTCACGATGACCGGAATGCCCGGCTCCAGCCGCAGCTGGCCGATGGTGCCCATGCTGTGGATATGGATTGGAGAATTGTTCCGGTCTTTTGCCGCGGCGTCCCGGAATCCGGCAATGATCTCCTGAAACCAGTTGGATGAATGGTAAAAGGGATCACAGAGGATGACAGGCTCAGGCACAGACATATGGTGATCACCGTCCTTCTGACTGGTATTGCAAAAGTATACCAAATTCTCAAATAGAATGCAAGATTATAAAATTCCGGAAAAGAGGCCGGAAAAAAGCAAAAGATAGCCTTGACAAACATGAAAAGGCGCACACAGGGAGGATATTTATGGGAACACAGAAACTGAAAGCCGCTGTTATCAGCGCCGGAATGATCGCAAATTCCGGACATATTCCCGCGTACAAGGCGTTTTCGCAGGACGTCAGTCTGGAGGCCGTGTGCGACCTGAACGCGTCGGCCGCAAGGGACACTGCCCTGCGTCATGATATTCCCCGCTGGTACTCTGATGTGGCGGCTATGCTGGAGGAAGTCCATCCCGATCTGGTTTCCGTCTGCACCCCCAATTCCACGCACAAGGGACTGGTTGCGCAGGCGTTGAAGGCCGGCGCGAATGTGATCTGCGAAAAACCGCTGACCCTGCATTACGCCGATACAGTCGAGCTTTACGCACTGGCCGAAAAGCTGGGCAAGCAGCTGGTGGTGTGCCAGACGTCCCGCTTCCAGCGCGCCTACTTTGCCGCGCGAGATTACATTGCGGACGGGGTTCTTGGAAATATATATTACGCGGAAATTGACCGAATCCGGCGCAGAGGGGTCCCCTCATGGGGCACCTTCCACCGGAAAGCCGCCAGCGGCGGCGGCGCGTTGGCCGACATCGGCATCCATGCGCTGGACGCGATGCTCTGGATGCTGGGATCTCCGCAGGTCTCAGCGGTCAGCGGCTTTACCAGCGACCGGATCATCCATTCCGAGCGGGGCGTTATCTACGACCTGAAAGAAAGCGGCGCATTCAGCGGCGTACATACCGCGCGCAGATTCGATCCGGCGGAATGCGATGTCGAGGAGTTCGCCTCCGGAAGTCTCCGCACGGATGCGGGCATCAGCCTGAATTTCAAGGTGGCGTGGGCAGCCAATTTTTCCGACCGAAACAACATGATGATCCTCGGTGACAAATCCGGTCTCACCCTGCCGGAGCTGAAGCTCTACGGGACGCTCGGCGAGAATCAGACGGATTTCAGCCCCCGGCTGTTCGGTCTGGGCGAGTACGATGACAGGCCGTTTGCCGGGCATTATTACCTGATCCGTCATGTGATTGGGGTCCTGAACGGCACAGAATCCCTGATGATTACCCCCCAACAGGTCATAAATACCGCGGCCACACTGGAAATGTTCTATCGCTCCAGCGAGCTCGGCAGAGAAGTCCGGCGCAACGAGATCATGTAGATCGGTCCATGTGGGCGGATGCCCCTTCCGTTGATGCAGATGCAATGGAAAACGCGCAGCCGGTACCGGGGTAGTATTGAGGAGCACCCCGAAGGGGCGGCAGAACACCGGCCGGAGAATTAACGAAATAAAGTGGTACAGCCCACCGGTCAAATGGCCGGT
>HF988049.1:0-1323 GCA_000434635.1 Firmicutes bacterium CAG:110
AGAAGGTTAGCGAGAGCTAACCAATATTAACGCCCAAGGGTTAGCAATAGCTAATCTGCAGACTCAGAAAAAGAAGGTGTTCTCCATG
The DNA here is from genome assembly GCA_000434635.1 of Firmicutes bacterium CAG:110. Classification (GTDB taxonomy): domain Bacteria; phylum Bacillota; class Clostridia; order Oscillospirales; family Oscillospiraceae; genus Faecousia. The sequence goes on from HF988049.1 coordinate 89, forward strand.
CCGCTTACGGTTGCGGATACCGGCGAGGAATACGTCATCAAGCGAATCGGCGGAAAGCCGGAAGTCAAACAGCATCTGGAGAATCTGGGCTTCGTCGTCGGCGGGGTGGTGTCGGTCATCAACACGATGAGCGGCAACGTCATTGTCAAGGTGAAGGAATCCCGGATAGCCATCAGCCAGGAAATGGCACAGAAAATCATGGTTTAACGAGGAAAAAAGGAGGAATCGGTATGAAAACACTGAAGCAGGCCAAGGTCGGCGACACCGTTACCGTGGTGAAGCTCCACGGCGAGGGCGCTGTCAAGCGCAGAATCATGGACATGGGCATTACCAAGGGTGTCACCGTTTACGTGCGGAAGGTTGCTCCCCTGGGCGATCCGATCGAGGTCAACGTCCGCGGCTACGAGCTGTCGATCCGTAAGGCCGACGCCGAAATGATCGAGATCCAGTAAGACCCCAGTAAATCATAGGGACGCAAGCCCCGATTTTGATAAAACGTTAGCGGAAGCTAACAGAAGGAGAGTATCATGGATATCAGAATTGCCCTTGCGGGCAACCCCAACAGCGGCAAAACGACACTGTTCAATGCCCTCACCGGTTCCAACCAGTTCGTGGGCAACTGGCCCGGCGTCACCGTGGAGAAGAAGGAAGGCAAGCTGAAGAAGCATTCCGACGTCACCGTCACTGACCTGCCCGGCATTTATTCTCTGTCTCCGTACACCATGGAGGAAGTTGTCGCCCGTAATTATTTGATCGAGGAGCGGCCCGACGCCATCCTGAACATCATCGACGGCACCAATCTGGAGCGGAACCTGTACTTAACCACCCAGCTGACCGAGCTGGGCATCCCTGTGGTCATCGCCATCAACATGATGGATATCGTCCGCAAGAACGGCGACAAGATCAATATCGACGAGCTGTCCCAGGCGCTGGGGTGCAAGGTCGTTGAGATCTCCGCCCTGAAGGGCGACGGCGTTATGGCCGCTGCCGAGGCTGCCATCGACGCCGCAAAGAACGGCAAGACCGTTCCCATGCACACCTTCTCCGGCCCTGTGGAGCACGCCATTGCCCACATCGAGGAAGCAACTGTCCATGGTATGCCCGAGGAGCAGCAGCGTTGGTACGCCATCAAAATCTTCGAGCGTGACGACAAGGTGATGCAGAAGTTGGGTCTGACCAAGGAGACCATGTCTCACATCGAGGCCGACATCGAGGCTGCCGAGAAGGAGCTGGAC
>HF988049.1:1357-1617 GCA_000434635.1 Firmicutes bacterium CAG:110
CAGAGCATCATCACCAACGAGCGCTACATCTACATCGGCGAGGTCATCAAGCGCTGCTACAAGAAGCACTCCGCCGGTAAGCTGACCACCTCCGACAAGATCGATAAGATCGTGACCAACCGCTGGCTGGGCCTGCCCATCTTCGCAGTTGTCATGTTCCTTGTTTACTACATCGCCATGGTCGGCGTGGGCGCTGCCGCTACCGACTGGGCAAACGACGGCCTGTTCGGCGACGGCTGGCACCTGTTCGGTATCGGCTC
>HF988050.1:0-14573 GCA_000434635.1 Firmicutes bacterium CAG:110
TAAGGCTGCCTCGGCAGCCTGTTTTTTTGAGACTGCGGAAAGCGGGGAAATTCCATGGGGAATGTTGTGATCACCGGCGGTTCCCGGGGAATCGGCGCGGCTACGGTCGAGCTGTTCGCCGCGCGGGGCGACCGGGTGACGTTTTTGTACGAGAAAAACCATACCGCCGCGAAAGCTGTGGCGGACAAAACAGGAGCCGCCGCCATTTGCTGCGACGTGGCGGACGGGGAAGCCGTGAACCGGGCGTTTTCTCAAATCGGGGACGTGGACATTCTTGTCTGCAACGCCGGGACGATGTACTTTGGACTTTTGTCCCAGATGGCGGAGGATGAATGGAACCGGCTGTTCACCGTTAACGTGGGAGGGATTTACCACTGCGTCAACGCCGCCATGCCGTCCTTCCTCAAGACCCATCGTGGCAGCATCGTGACAGTGGCCAGTATGTGGGGGCAGGTGGGCGCATCCTGCGAGGCGGCGTATTCCGCTACAAAAGGCGCGGTGATCGCTCTGACCAAGGCGCTGGCAAAGGAGCTTGGCCCCAGCGGCATCCGGGTCAACTGCGTGGCGCCAGGAGTCATTCTGACGGACATGTGCGCGAACGTCGCCCCGGATATCCTCGCGGGAATGGCGGAGGAAACGCCCTTGGGGCGCAACGGTATGCCCATGGATGTGGCAAAAGCCATCGCGTATCTGGCAGACGCGGAATTTGTCACCGGACAGGTGCTGGGCGTCAGCGGCGGGTATGTGATTTAACTACTGTAATACAAAGGAGATCGTAGTATGAGAATTGCCATTGGCTGTGACCACGGCGCGTTTGCGCTGAAAAATAAAGTCATCGAGCATCTGGAAAAGCAGGGGCATGAGGTCAGGGACTTCGGCACCTATTCCACGGAAAGCTGCGATTACCCCGACTTTGCCGCTGCGGCCGCCCGGGCGGTTGCCAGCGGGGAATGCCAGCGGGGCATTGTGCTGTGTACCACCGGCATCGGCATGTCCATCACCGCCAATAAGATCGACGGCATCCGCTGTGCCCTGCTGTCCGACCCATGGTCGGCAAAAATGACCCGCCTGCACAACGACACCAATATGATGGCGCTGGGTGCGGGAGTTGTGGGCGAAAATCTGGCGCTGGAGATCGTGGACGTCTGGGTCGGCACGGAATTCTCCGGGGAAGAGCGCCATCAGCGTCGGATCGATAAGGTTATGGCGTTGGAAAAGTAAGGTTTTACGAATTAGGCAGCAAAAAGAGGAAGCAAATACGCTTCCTCTTTTTGTCGTTATCCGCCGTAGTAGCCCGCTTCCAGAAGACGGGTCAGGGCTTCGTTGGCTTCCTCGTCGCTGAACAGCGTCGTGAAGCGTTTGTCCACGGCCAGAGCTTCCAGCGACAGGTCAAGACGGTGCTTTTCCCGAAGGGCGTTGAATCCGTCGCTGAGACGGCTGCCGGACAAGGCGCGGTGCGCCGTTTTCATGGCTTCCCCGGCGGGGATGGGGCGCATTCGAATGCCGAGGCTTTCCGCCTTTTCCCGGTTCGCCGCCCAGACGGCAATGAATTTTTCTTCCATGGTGTTCTCCTTAAATGACTGCATAAAGATACATATAAACCAGCCGCAGATACAATGGTTTTTGTTCCAGCTGATGCCGGGCGTCGGTCAGATATGCCGTGAACCGTTCCAGTTCCTCCGCTGTCAGCGTGTGCTGGCTGAATTTGGCTTTCTGTGCCAGCGTTTCCAGCGCTTCCGGGGACGGCTGGTGCAGAAGTCTGGACAAAAGCTCCGTCTCCTGCCACATGGCAAGTCCCCGGGCGTTGGGGCGGGCGGTTTGCTGTCTGCCGCGGCGCAGGCGGATGCGGATACTCCGCTGGACTGTGACCACCAGAACCAGCATTCCAAGCGCAAGCAGTACGGCCAGAATCTTTCCGACGTTGTGCTGCTTTGGCGCGTCCGGCTGAGGCGGCGCGGATTCGGTGGGGGGCTGCGGGTGGGAGGGTGAAGTTGCAGGCGGCGGGGTCGTCGGCTCCGGGGAGGTCGGCTGGGCGGCCTCCTGCGTGGCTCCCGGCACGGTCTCCGGGGTGGGCTGCTGCGCCGCGGCCATATCCGATGGAGTGGCCTCCAATACCAGCCAGACGCCCAGCGTCGGCTCGTAATATTCCGCCCATGCGTGGGCGTTTTTCTCGGTGACGTCGGCGGGCGTGCCGGGGGCGGTTTTCACCAGATAGCCGCTGACATAGCGGGCTTCGATCCCCGCCGCCCGAAGCAGCACCGCCGCCGCCGTGGCGAAGTGGACGCAGTAGCCGGCTTCAGCGTCTTCCAGAAACCACAGGGCAAAATCCGTCTCCCCCTCGCCGATTCGTGAGGGGTTCAGGTCGTACCGGGCAGAAGCACGGACATAATCTCCGATTTTCTCTGCCTTCTCCACGGTGGAGGAAGCGCCGCCCAGAATGTCCGCAAGAAGGACTTCCGCCCGGGCGCGGGTTGCGTCGGGGAGAGCAAGATAGGGGGAATTGAGGTCAGGCGGGGTCGCAGACCCCGAAATCGCCCGTGCCCGCCAGTCGTCCGGCAGACCAGCGCGGGGAATAACGTATTCGGTGTATGCCCAGGTGTTGCTCATGTTTCCGCCGATGAGCGCCATGCTCCGGGCGGGATAATAAGGCAGGTATAATAGCGCCCGCTCGCCTACGGTGCGGATAGACACTTCGCCGTAGTCCTCCCCGGTGAGGGAAAAGTCCTCCGTCCGGTGCTGGGAGACCGTCCATGTCATGCCGTCGTAGCCGTCATAGTCCTGCCCACGGAGGTAAAGGGTACCGCCGATCTCCGCCGTGACCTCCATCACCGTTATGGGCGATTCAGTTCTGCGTCCCAGAGACGCAAGGCGCACATGATCCGGCTCCTGAGCGGGGACGGAAACGGTCACTTCCTGCCGGACGTTTTCCGCCACCTTTTCGGGGATGCTCTGGAACCACGACAGAATGGCATCCCGGGTCGCTTCCGAGCGATTTACATAACTCTCCTGTGGGAATGCCAGAAACAACGCCGCCAGTGCCAGTGCCGCCGGGATCGCCGCCATGGCGGTCAGGCGATTGCCCTGAGGGGCGCTCTGTCTGCGGACGCGGCTGGTGAGGATCAGAATGATAAGGCCAAACAGCAGGCAGAATAAATACTGCACATCCGGGACGGTATCCGTCACCACCATGCAGGCGGAAAGGGGGATCAGTGACGCCGCCACCGGGAGGACTGCCCCCAGCTTCCGGCACACCGACCATGTCACGGCGGCGCTCAGCAGAACGCCCAGCACGGCCATGGGAATATCCACAGCCGCTGCGCCGTCGGCCAGCTGAACGGGGTCCCAGCCGTAGGCGTTGCCGTAAACGGAGGTCATGCGGTACAGCAGCCCGAACAGCTGCTCTGCTGCCTCGTCCTGCTTCCAGACATAGCCCGCGCCCAGCGCCAGCGCGCACAGCACCGCCGCGCCGCCCCATTTCAGGCTGAAGGCCGCAGCGCAGAAAACCGACGCCGCCCCACAGATCAGCACCACTTTGGCATAGCTGTCCAGAGGCAGGTCAAACCCGCTGACCACGCATCCCACCGCGCCGAAGGCGATCAGGAAGGCCAGCGCCGCCGCGATTCCGGCGGTGACCCAGATCTTACGCTTCATCCGGCTCACCTCCGATGTGGTACTGCCATGAGGCGGCGAAGCCAAAGTCCCGGATGGAGCCTTCTTTTGCTTCCCCGGCACACAGCAGCGTATCGGTGGCTTTATTCAGCTCCTGCTCCGTCTGCACCCACGATGACTGTACACCATCGGCGGTCAGGGTGCGGATCTCAAAACGCACGTCCTTTTCCACAAGATATTTCCCCAGCCACAACAATCGGCCGAATTTACGGTCCAGTTCCTCCGGGGTGCCCCGGAGAGTCATGGTCAGCATCACCAGCCCCCGCTGGGGTTCCATGGGCTGACGGATCATCCATTTTCCGGTCTTGGCGGTGAGCTTCCAATGCACCTGATTCAGGCTGTCGCCGGGACGGTAGAGCCGAAGCTCATGGTTCTCCGCAAAGCCGCCGGATTTGGGTTTCCACGCCCGGGCAATATACCGGTCAAGGTCTGGGATGGCGGGGATGGGCAGGGGCTTCGGGCGGACGAGAATGGTTTTGGGCGTCACCTTCCCCACCGGGAAGGCAAACAGCCCCAGATAATCGCAGACCCGCGCCCGCGCCACCGTGACGACGATGCCGCCGCAGTGCTGCGTAGGCAGGCCGGTTCCCGGATGATAGCGCCGGACTTGGCCGGTGATGCAGCTGCGCAGGCGTATCTTCCCCTTGAATGGCGGGAGCGGGAACGCGCTGCTGCCCAGCAGCCATGTTTCCGCCTCCGTACCCATTGGGACGGCGTCCGCCCCGTCCGGGGACAGGCGGAAGGAAAGCATGGCGGGGATGCTGATAAGGAGCGACAGCCACGGAAGTCCCCCTACGATCATCAGTGCCAACCATGAAAACCACTCGCCGTAGGCAATATAAAATACCCAGCAGCCGAACAGCGCCGCCAGATACCACAATCTGCGCCCGGTCATGTCAGCGAAGCCGGGGGGCGGGGACGGCGGCAAGGATGTCCTGCAATACCGCCTGCGGCTGCTTTCCCTGTGCTTCCGCTTTGGGGGATAAAATCAGGCGGTGGGCGATGGTGTGGGCGAAGACCTCCTTCACGTCCGCCGGGGTCACGTAATCCCGTCCCCGAAGCCGGGCGACGGATTTCGCCATGGCGGTGACAGCCAGCGTCGCACGGGGGCTTGCGCCCCGAAGGATGTCGGGGCTGCTCCGGGTGGCGCCGATGAGGGATACAATATAATTGACCACGCTGTCGCTGAGGTAGGTTTCCTCCACCGTGTCCTGTATGGCGGTCAAGTCCTCCCGGGTCATCAGGGGAATCAGGTCGTGCAGGGGGTTGCCGCCCTGCCGGTTCAGCACCATGGCGGCTTCGTCCTTAGGGCTGGGGTAGCCCATGGACAGCCGCACCATAAACCTGTCCATCTGGCTGTCGGGGAGCAGCTGAGTGCCCGCCGCGCCGGTAGGGTTCTGGGTGGCGATGACCGTAAAGGGCTTTGGCAGGGGGTGGCTCACCCCGTCCACCGTGACCTGTCCTTCCTCCATGGCCTCCAGAAGGGCAGACTGGGTGCGGGAAGTGGCGCGGTTCAGCTCGTCGGCGAGGAACAGATTGCACAGCACCGCGCCGGGCTGATAGCGCATTCCCCCGGCGGAGTCGGGCACGGAATAGCCCGTCACGTCGGAGGGCAGAACGTCCGGGGTAAACTGCACGCGGCTGCAGCTCAGGCTCAGCACACGGGAAAAGGCCAGCGCCATGGTGGTCTTCCCCACGCCGGGGATGTCCTCCAGCAGGATATGTCCCCGGGCAAGAATTGCCGCCAGCACCCACAGCAGCACGGGGTCCTTTCCCACAACCACGGTTTTCACCTGCGTAAGGATCTGCTGGGCGCAGCTCGCAACGGAATTGTCTTTGGATGGCATCCAACCACCTCTTTCATAAGCTAGTTTTTCCCCATTGTACTCGTTTTTTCTTAAAAAAACAAGTCGGAGAGGACCGAAGCGTCTTAAGATTTCCTTGTGGCGGGGCTGATTTGCGGGTTTTTGCGTAAGAAATGCAAATATGGAGGTGCACATAATGATTGCAAACTGGCCAAAATGTGGTATCATAGCGTCAGTTAAAACTACTTTGCTTGGGAGGCTGCCATGTCGATTCAAACCGCTTTAGATGAATACAACCTGGCGCTGAAACAGGGCCAGAAGGAATACCGGGAGCTTGTGATGGAGGGGCGGTCGCCCTACCCCGCCGTGCTGGATGATATTCTGCCGGAAAATAATACGGATTCCGTGGTGGACGTGGGTCTGGTAGAGATCCCCTCGGAACGGATCATCGGCACCAAATCCGCCGGGCGCATTACGGCCTTCACCGCCTCCTTCCGCCCCCTGCTGGACAGCAAATCCGAATTTGCTGTCAAGTGGGTCAACCTCTGCGCTGCCCATCTGGGGGAAACGGGCATCACCGACCCCATCCTGTGCTATGAATACTTAGGCAATTTCTACGTTCAGGAAGGCAACAAGCGGGTCAGTGTCCTGCGGCATTTCGGCTCGCCCCGAATTCCCGGCACCGTCAAGCGCATCGTGCCGCCCCTGACCGATGAGCCGCGAATTCAGGCTTACTACGAATTCATGGATTTTTACAAGGCTTCCCACCTGTACTGCATCCAGTTCCGCCACCCCGGGGACTATGCCCGCCTGCTGTCCCATCTGGGCAAGAAAAGTGACGATATCTGGGAAGAATCGGAACGGCGCACCTTCAACGCCTATTTCCACTATTTCCGGGACGCTTTCAGCGCTTTGCAGGTGCCGCCGGAGGAAGTCCTTCCCGAGGAAGCGCTGCTGCTGTGGCTGGATCTGTACCCGTTTCACGACTTGGGGCAGCTGTCCACCGCAGAGCTGAAAAAGAGCGTCGCCGCCCTGCGGGAGGACATGGTCGCCAACACAAAGAAGCAGGAGGCCGTCAAGGTGCAGACCAAGGCGGAGGATACCTCCAAGGCGTCCCTCCTGGAGCGGTTCATTTCCGCAAGCCCCGATCACCTGAACGTGGCCTTCGTCCACCAGATGAATCCCGGAAGCAGCACATGGGTGCTGGGTCACGAGGAGGGCAAGGAGCATTTGCAGAAGGTGTTCGGCGACCGGGTCACCCTGCGCAGCTACTTCGACGCTGCCAACCCGGAGCTGGCCGAGCCGATCATCGAGCAGGCGGTAGCCGACGGCGCGCAGGTGGTGTTCATCACCGCGCCCCCCTTAAGCCGCGCCACGCTGAAGGCCGCGGTGAAGTATCCCAAGGTGCGATTCCTCAACTGCTCCGTCGATCAGGCGTATTCCAGCATCCGCACCTATTACGGGCGTATCTACGAGGCGAAGTTCATCACCGGCGCCATTGCGGGCGCCATGGCCCAGAACAACCGCATCGGCTACATCGCGTCCTACCCGATCTTCGGCGTTCCCGCATCCATCAATGCCTTTGCGCTGGGGGCGCAGATGACCAACCCACGGGCGCAGATCGAGCTGCGGTGGTCCTGTGTCAAGGGAACGCCTCAGGCCGACCTGCTGGCGGACGGCATCCGGGTGGTATCCAACCGGGACGCGCCCACCCAGGCGAAAATGTATCTGGACTTCTGCAACTACGGCACCTACCTGATGAACGACCGGGGCGACCTGATCCCTCTGGGAACGCCCGTCTGGGTCTGGGGCAAGTTCTATGAATTCGTCATCCGCAGTATTTTCGCCGGAGGCTGGAAGCGGGACAAGGGAGAATCCACCGCCCTGAACTACTGGCTTGGCATGGACAGCGGCGTCATCGGCGTCCGGCTGTCCGAAAAGCTTCCGGAGGGCGTGCATCAGTTTGCTGAGATTCTGAAAAAGGGCTTGGAGGACGGCGTTCTCGACCCCTTCCGGCGGCGCATTACCGCCCAGGACGGTACGGTGAAGTCCGACGGTACCCGGGGGTTTGCCCCGGAGGAGCTGCTGCACATGGACTGGCTGTGCGACAACATTGTGGGCAGTATCCCCACCTTTGACCAGATCCTGCCGGTCTCCCAGCAGATGGTGCGGGAGCTGGGCATTTACCGAGATAAAATTCCCGCAGAGAAGGAGGGGAAGCCCCGTGAAGATTTTGACCGTATCCGATGAGGAATGCGCCGCGCTCTGGGACAATTACGTTCCCGGGCGGCTGAAGGAGTATGACCTGATCCTCTCCTGCGGCGACCTGAGCTCCCGGTATCTGAGCTTTCTTGTCACCATGGCCCGGTGTCCGCTGCTGTACGTCCACGGGAACCACGATACCAGCTACGATCAGGTTCCCCCGGAGGGCTGCGACTGCATCGACGACCACATCGTGACCTATAACGGGGTGCGCATTCTGGGTCTGGGGGGGTGCCGCAAGTACCACCCCGGCCCCCACCAGTACACCGACGGGCAGATGCGCCGCCGCATCCAGAAGCTTAAGTGGAAGCTCAAGCGCATGGGGGGTGTGGACATCGTGGTGACCCACGCGCCGCCCTATGGCCTCGGCGACGGGGACGACCCGGCGCACTGGGGCTTTGAATCTCTGGTAGAGCTGCTGGATACATACCACCCAAAGTACCTTGTCCACGGGCATGTCCACATACGCTACGGCGCACGGGAACGGGTGCGGGACTATAACGGCACGACCCTCATCAACGCCACCGAACGCTATACCTTTGAAATTCCCGACCGGCCGGTGGACGGAAAGCAGCTGGGTCAGGTGATCTACAAGACCCGCCAGAAGCGGGAAGATCCTCTGGAACGGCACTGCTGAGACCAGGGTCTATCTGAAAAAACTGACACACGAGGTGATTTCATGTTTACCGGCTTCACCCCGGAGACCATCGATTTTCTCTGGGGCATCCGCATGAACAACAACCGGGACTGGTTCCTGGAGCATAAAAAACAATACGTCAGTACCCTGTACGAGCCGATGAAGGCGCTGGGAAAAGACCTGTTCGCGCCCTTTATGGAAATTCCGGGGACGATCCTGAAGGTCAGCCGCATCTACCGGGACGCCCGACTGCACCATCCCGACCCCTACAAGGAAAGTCTGTGGCTCTGCATCCGGCAGGACGTGGAGTGGTGGGCGGAAAATCCCTGCCTGTTCTTTGAGATCAACCCGGAGGGCGTGAGCTACGGCTTTACCCTCTGGCACCCCCGCACGGCGGCGATGGAGGAATTCCGGAAGTATATTTCCGCCTATCCCGACGAATTTCTCCGACTGATTTCCCGGACAGAGGCGGCGGTGGGACAACCCGTCACGGCGCAGCTGTACAAGCGTCCCAAGGAAACGGACAATCCCGCGCTTGCGCCCTATTTCGCGTGGAAGGGCGGCATTGAGTGCATCCGCCACAAGGACGTGGGAGACGAAATGTTCGGCGCGGAACTGGAAAACGAAGTGGCGGACTTCTTCGCCAAGCTCACGCCGCTGTACACGTATTTCACTCGGTTTGGAGTGTAAGCGGGCATTCGTCACGAAATTTTGAGGTGGATTTTATGAAGGTTTACTATATGAATGGCGCGGGCAACGACTTTATGGTCATCGACGCCCGTGGGCGGACGCTGGACTATCCGGCGCTGGCGCGGAAATGCTGCGCGATCACGGGGGCGGACGGGTTCATGGCCACGGACATCTCCGATAAGGCGGATTTCCGGCTGCATTTTTACAATTCCGACGGCACCCGGGGAGAGATGTGCGGCAACGGTGCGCGGTGCATCTGCCGGTTCGGCCACGACATCGGTCTGGCGGGAGACGTTATGACCGTGGAGACCGACGCGGGGCTTGTCCCCGGCTGGCGGCTGGACGAAAATCTGTACCGGGTGAAGCTGAACAGCCCCTACGTGCTGGATCTGCACCGCAAGGGCGACGTGGCCTATCTGGAGTTGGGGCACCCCGGTGTTCCCCACGCGGTGGCGGAGTACAAGGGCGACCTGTGGGCGGATGCGGACAAGCTGCTGGAAACGTTCCGGGCGCTGCGCTTTGACCCCGCGTTCCCCAAGGGGGCAAACGTGAATTTTTATCAGCTGCTGGGGGACGGGGAGATCCGCATTCTGACCTTCGAGCGGGGCGTGGAGGGCTACACCCGCGCCTGCGGCACCGGCTGCGGCTCCGTTGCCTCGGTGCTGTGGAAAAAGGGGCTGCTCCCCGGCGGCGTTCTCACCGCCCACAACATGGGCGGCACGCTGAAAATCACCATTGACGGAGAAAACGGGAACGTCACCTCTCTGCTGCTGGAGGGGCCGACGGAAATTACTAAGATTTACGATCTGGACATTTGAGGAAGCGGAAGGCACGGGCAGAAATTTGCGGAGAATTCCCTGTTTTCTTCAAAAAATCCTTGACATTTCTGCCGTTTTCCTGTAAACTAAACTGGTCTGCGAATGCGGACATATCCTTGCTCCCGGCGCGTCCGGGGGCCAAAAGTCCAAAAGGAGGTGCAATCAACATGGCTAAGATCACCGGTAAGTATGAGGTGCTCTACATCATCGACCCCACTCTGGGCGAGGAGGGTACCGCAGCACTTGTGGAAAAGTTCAAGGCAATGGTGGAGGCGGAGGGTACTCTCGCTTCTGTCGACGAGTGGGGCAAGCGCCGTCTGGCGTATCCCATCAACGACATGGCCGAGGGCTACTACGTCCTGATGAACTTCGAGAGCAAGCCCGAGTTCCCCGCGGAACTGGAACGTGTTATGAAGATCACCGAAGGCGTTATGCGCTGCCTGACCACCGCTGTGGAGGCGTAATTTATGCTGAACCACATTGTCATCATGGGTCGCCTGACCCGTGACCCCGAGCTTCGCCGTACCGGCAGCGGCATCGCCGTTGCCAGCTTTACCGTGGCTGTCGACCGTGACTTCGGCGGCAGAGACGGCGGCGAAAAGGAAACCGACTTCATCGATTGTGTTGCCTGGCGTCAGACGGGAGAATTTGTCTCCAAGTATTTCACCAAGGGTTCCATGATCGTGGTTTCCGGTCGGCTCCAGATCCGCAACTGGACCGACAAGGAAGGCAACAAGCGCCGTTCCGCCGAAGTTGTCGCGGACAACGTCTATTTCGGCGAAAGCAAGCGCGGCAACGAGGGAGCTTCCAGCTATAACAGCAGCTATGGCAATAGCAATGGCAGCTATAACAGCAGCCCCGCGCCCGCACCCAGCTACGGCGGCGGATATTCCGCCCCTGCGGCCGCTCCCGCATCCGACTTCGCGATGCTGGAGGACGACGACGCCCAGCTGCCCTTCTAAAATTTTCTTGACTTTTCTACTAAGACTTACAAGGAGGGAAACACCATGGCTAACGAACAGCGTATGCGTCCGCGTAAGCGCAAGAAGGTTTGCGCGTTCTGCGTGGATAAGGTGACCAGCATCGATTACAAGGACACCGCTAAGCTCCGCCGTTACCTGTCCGAGCGCGGCAAGATTCTGCCCCGCCGTACTACCGGTACCTGCGCCGCTCACCAGCGTGACCTGACCACCGCTATCAAGCGCGCCCGTCAGATCGCCCTGCTGCCCTACGTCGCTGACTGACTGTAATATGCCGATCTGCACCCCGGAAGATTTCTTCCGGGGTGTTATTTTTCTTGCTATTTTCCCCATGGGAAGGTATAATAGTAGCAGATTGCCCCGGAAGGGATGTTTTTCCTTTCGTTTTGGGCGTCTGCATCCAAAATTTTTCGAGGTCGCCAATGACTGCTAAGAAACGGATACTTCTTCTCACCACCGGCGGCACCATCGCGTCCGTTCCCGGCGGCGAAGGGCTGGAACCCCGGCGCTCCGAGGTGATGGAGCGGGAGCTGGAACAGCTGCGCACCTATTACGATATCTCCGTGAAAGACGTGATCTGTCTGGATTCCTCCAACATCCGGCCGGAGGAATGGCAGCTGATCGCACGGCACATTTTTGAGGACCGGGCGGGCTACGACGGGATCGTGGTCTCCCACGGCACCGACACCATGGCCTACACTGCCTCCGCCGTGACCTTTATGCTGCCCAATATTGACGTTCCGGTGGTGTTCACCGGTTCCCAGCTGCCGCTGACGGATATGCTCAGCGACGGCCCGGACAACCTGCGTACCGCCTTTGCCATGGCAGCCTCCGGCGCCCCCGGCGTGTTTCTGGCCTTTGACCGGAAGGTCATGCTGGGATGCCGGGCGGTGAAGGTTCGGGCTTCCGGGTTTTCCGCCTTTGAAAGCGTCAACGCCCGCTATGCCGCTCTGGTCAGCAACCGGGGGCTGGTGGTGGACACGGACGTGCTGCCCCGGCGCACCGGCGAAAGCAAGCTGCTTTCCGATATCAGCAAGGAGGTATTCCTCCTGAAGCTCACGCCGGGACTGAATCCGGCCATTTTCGACATGCTGGCCGCCATGGGCTACAAGGGCATCGTCATCGAAGCCTTCGGCCTTGGGGGCGTCAACGTACTGCACCGGGGACTGCGGGGCATCCACCGCTGCGTGGAGGACGGCGTCAGCGTGGTGGTGACCACCCAATGCCTGTACGACAGCGCCGACCTGCAGGTGTATCAGGTGGGCAGCAAGCTGTTGGAGCTGGGCGTCATTCAGGGGCGGGACATGACCTCCGAAGCCGCCATGACCAAGCTCATGTGGGCGATCGGTCAGGGCATGAATCCGGCGCAGGTCTCGGAGCTGTTCGGTCAGAATCTTGCGGGAGAGGTCACCATCTGACCCTTCCCGACAAATAAAGGAGGTTACCTTATGGATCCCATCTACGTTACCGGCCACCGGAACCCGGACACGGACTCCATCGTGGCAGCCATTTCCTATGCGGCGCTGCGCAACGCCTGCGGGGATCGGGAGTATGAAGCGGCCTGCCTTGGCCGTGTCTCCGACGAGACCCAGATCGTGCTGGACCGGTTCGGCTTTCTGCCTCCCAAGCGCATCACTGACCTGTACAATCAGGTGCGGGATCTGGATTTTGACAAGCCTCCCATCTTAAGCGGCGGTGTGACCATGGGACGTGCATGGGACGAATTTCAGGCTTACCCCGCCATCGCCTCCATTCCCGTGGTCAACGAGGACGGCACCCTGTACGGCATTCTGTCCCGGACGGACATTGCGGACTACAACATGTCCCGCACCAATTCCGGCGTGCTGGAGGAGGTGCCGCTGTTCAACGCCATCTCCGTTCTGGAGGGCAAAATTCTCAACGATGCGGGAGAAAGCACCGACACCATCTCCGGCGAGGTCACGATTGCCCTGCCCCAGAGCCGGGAGAATCTGCTGTTCCATTCCAGGGAGAGCATTGTGCTCTGCGGCAACCAGCCGGACATGATCCGCCGGGCGCTGGAGCTGAACGTCAGCTGTCTGGTGCTGTGTCAGGCGGAGATTTCCGAGGAACTGCGCACCATGCCCACGGAAACCTGCATTATCTCCACCCCCTACGACGCTTTCCGGGCGGCGCGGCTGATTTTCCAGTCCATCCCTGTGGAGCGGATCTGCAATACCCAGAACGTGGTCAGCTTCCATCTGGATGACCGGGTGGATACCGTGCGGGATATGGTGCTGAAATACCGTCACCCCAGCTACCCCATTCTGGATGGCAGCGAGAAGGTCGTTGGCATTCTGACCCGGTATCATCTGCTCCGCCCCCGGCGCAAGCAGGTGGTTCTGGTTGACCACAACGAGGCATCCCAGTCCGTCCCCGGTCTGGAAGAGGCGGAAATCATCGCCATTATCGACCATCACCGGCTGGCGGACATCCAGACCGGCAACCCCATTTACGTCCGCAACGAGCCGGTGGGTTCCACCAACACCATCATTGCAGAGATGTATCAGGATCGGGGACTGATGCCCTCGGCCAAGCTGGCGGGCATGATGGCGGCGGCCATTCTCTCCGACACCGTCATGTTCAAGTCTCCCACCTGCACCCCCCGGGACATCCGCACGGCGGAACGCATGGCGCGGATCGCCGACGTGTCTCTGGATGAGCTGGGGCATGAGATCTTCTCTGCCGCCGTGGAAAACAAGTCCGTCGAGGAGGTGTTCTTCACGGATTACAAGGAATTCCATATTGCGGGGCACAGTCTGGCCGTGTCCCAGCTGACCTGTGTGGACAGCCCCAGCGTGCTCAAGCGCAAGGACGAATTCCTGAAGCTGATGAAGAAGACCGCCGACGAGAAGATGTTCGATCTGGTGATCATGATGCTCACCGACGTGCTGCTGGAAGGCACCCAGATCATTTACGTAGGCGACGACGACACCATCCGGCAGGCATTCAACGTGATCCCCAAGGACAACACCGTCTTCCTGCCCAAGGTCATGAGCCGGAAGAAGCAGATCATCCCCATGCTGTCCGTACTGTGGGGCTAAGCGACCAAAAAGAATCCAAGGAGGTGGGAAGCATGGGCTTTGACGCTCTGCTGGGAAATGACCGGCTGAAACAGAATCTGACCCGCAGTCTGTCCAAAGGGCATGTTTCCCACTTCTACCTGATCTCCGGGCCGGAAGGTTCGGGCAAGCATACTTTGGCAAAACTGCTTGCGGCGGCGATCCTCTGTCAGGGCGAGGATAAGCCCTGCGGCCGCTGCACCCCCTGCCGCAAGGTGATGGACGGCAGCCACCCGGACTTCATCACCGTGGACGACCCGGAGAAGAAGACCGTGACCGTTGACCTGATCCGCCAGGCGCGGGCGGATGTGTACATTCAGCCCAACGAATCGGAGTACAAAATTTACATGTTCCCCCGGGCGCAGGACATGGGGCTTCCCGGACAGAACGCATTGCTGAAAATTCTGGAGGAACCGCCGAAATATGGCGTGTTTCTTCTGCTCACGGACAATCCGGACAAGCTGCTGCCCACTGTCCGTTCCCGATGTACGGAACTGAATATGCAGGCGCTGCCGGAAGACGTTCTCCGCAGTCACCTGCGCCGGGAGTTTCCTCAGGCGCAGGAGGAAGACATTACCGCCGCCATCGACCGCAGCGGCGGCTTTCTGGGCCAAGCCATGTCGCTGCTGAGT
>HF988050.1:14605-18516 GCA_000434635.1 Firmicutes bacterium CAG:110
CGGCGGCGAGCTGCCCCAGCAGACACGGGATTTTGTTCAGGCGTTTTCCGCCCGGGACGCGCTGGGGCTGATGCAGACCCTGACGCCCATGGAAAAGTGGAAGCGGGACGCGCTGGCGGACACTCTGGAAAGCTGGCGGGAGCTGCTGGAAAGCGCCCTTGCCAGCCGAAGCGGCATCCGGGCAGTGTCGCCCCTGTCCCGGAAACTCGCCCAGAGCCGCAGCAGCCCGGAGCTGCTGAACGCCGTGCAGTGCCTGCAAAAAGCGGTGGACTACACGACGGGCAACGTCTCCCCCGCCGCCGTGTGCGGCTGGCTGGAATGGGCGCTGCGATAGGTTGGAAATAATCAGGAAGCCGCATACGGCATCCTGTATGATATAAGGAGCAAATTCAATGGAAGAACAAATCAAGACAGCCCCCCAGACGGATGTGGAGGTCGTGGACATCCAGTTCCGTTCCGGGCAGAAAATTTACTTTTTCGACCCCGACGGCCAGCGCTTCGCCGACGGCGATCACATCATCATTGACACCGCCCGGGGTGAGGAATTCGGCATCTGCGTGGGCGGGAATCACAAAATCCCGCCGAAAAACGTGGTAGCACCCCTGCGGAAGGTGCTTCGCAGAGCCACCCCCCAGGACGAAAAAACGATACAGGAGAACCGGGCGAAGGAAAAGCGCGCCTTCGAGGTCTGCCAGCAGAAAATCGCGGAGCATGGGCTGGACATGCAGCTGGTGAACGCGGAGGTGGCCTTTGACGGGAGCAAAATTCTGTTCTACTTCACCGCCGACGAGCGGGTGGATTTCCGGGAGCTGGTGAAAAATCTGGCTTCGGTATTCCGCACCCGCATCGAACTGCGCCAGATCGGCGTCCGGGACAAGGCCAGAATGGTTGGCGGCCTCGGCATCTGCGGACGCCCCTTCTGCTGCGCCAGTTTTCTGGACGATTTCCAGCCAGTTTCCATCAAAATGGCAAAAACCCAGAACCTTTCCCTGAACCCCACCAAAATTTCCGGCACCTGCGGGCGGCTCATGTGCTGCCTGAAATACGAGCAGGACGCCTATGAAGACCTGATCCGAAACAGCCCCCGGATGGACTCCTTCGTGGACACCCCGGAAGGCCGGGGCACCGTGGTGGAGGTGGGGCTGCTGCGCCAGCGGGTGAAGGTGCGCATGGAAGATAATCCGGAGACGATCTCCGTCTTTTCCAATGAGGACATTGCCGTCCTGCGCAGCGGCAAGGCCAGAAAGAACGATCCCCCCATTCCCGCAGACCTTGCCCCCATTTCCGGCAGCGGCAAGCGCGTCCGCCGGGAGCAGACGGAGGAAAAGCCCCTGCTGGAGCCTATCCGTTTCCGCTACAGCACGGAAAAAATCGTAGACGACCCGGAGGAGGAGAAGCCGGAGACCGCCGAAAGTCCGGATCCAAAGGCCCCCCGTTCCCGGAATCGCCGCCGCAAGCCCCGTCCTCAGGTACAGGACGCCGCCCCGGAACAGGCCAAGCCCGCGCCTCAGGAGGCAGCCGCGAAAACCGAAGCGTCCGGGGACAGGCCCCGCCGCCGTCCCAACCACCGCCGCCGCAAGCCGAGACCCGCAGGAGACGGGCAGTAAGCATTTCCAGCTGCCATAGGAGACCAAGCAAAAATGAGTATCATAAAGAAAAATCCCGGCAAACTGAAAAAGCTTCTTCAGAGCATCCCCATTCCTGGATGGCTGTTTTCTCTGGTGACAGTGGTATATTGCGAGGTACTGCTTCATCTGTGGACGATGAACGACTTTTCCCTTGGGCGGTTCGCCGCAGTAGTGCTGTTCGCTCTGGGCTTCGGCGGACTGCTTGGGCAGATCGCCGGCTTTATCGGCCACAGAACGTGGGGAAAATGGTTCACCGCCGCGTTGGCAGCAGTGGTATCGGTATTCTACATTGTGGAGTACTTCGTCAATGACGCCTATCAGAGCTTCATGCCCATGCGTATGCTGCTGGGCGGTGCAAAGGGCGTCACCACCGATTTCGGCGATGTGGTCGTCTCGCTGGTTCTGAATGATCTCTGGCGCATTCTGGTCATGCTGCTGCCGGCGCTGCTGTTTGCGCTGCTGGCGCGTCCCACCGAAACCGTCTGGAAGACCCGCTGGTTTTTGCTGGCGGGGGCTGTGGCGGCTTATCTGCTGGGCTTCGGTGTCGTCCGGGGCGTAGGGACGGATGCCGCCCGGTTGTCCAGCGCCTACAATTTTGACAGCGCCGTTCAGGTGTTCGGACTGAACATCGCCATTCCTCTTGATGCCATCAACAGCGGCGGGTCTGACGGGGAAACGCCGGAATTCGTTGTGGTAGATTCAGCCGCGGCACCCGCGGAAAGCTCCCCGGAGACTTCATCCCCCGCGGAGGAAACCGCCCCGGCGGAAACGGAGGCGGTCGTCTACGGTAACAACGTGATGGACATTGACTTTAACGCCCTGATCGCAAACACTGGCAACAGCCGCATCAACGCCGTCAGCCAGTACGTATCTTCCCTGACTCCCTCCAAAAAGAACGAATACACCGGCATGTTTGCCGGGAAAAACCTGATCCTCATCACCGCCGAAGCTTTCACAAAGCAGGTCATCGACCCGGAGCGGACACCCACTCTGTACCGGATGGCTACCAAAGGCATCCAGTTTACCGACTACTACCAGCCCGCATGGGGCGGCAGTACCACCACCGGCGAGTTTTCCAATGTGATCGGTCTGGTGCCGGCCGATGTGGGCATGTGCATGAAGCAGGCCGTCTATCAGGATCTGTTCCTGACCATGGGGCATCAGCTCCAGAAGCTGGATTACTATTCCGCCGCCTATCACAACCACTTTGCGGACTTCTATGACCGGAACAAGACCCACACCAAGCTGGGCTACGACCGGTTTCTGGCGCGCTATGGCGGTCTGGAAGGGATCACGCCGGTCTGGCCGGAAAGCGATCTGGAAATGATCGATATTTCCGTGCCCCAGTACATTGACCAGCAGCCCTTCAGCATTTATTATATGACGGTTTCCGGCCACTGCGGCTACTCCCTGAAGGCCAACGCCATGTCCCGGAAAAATTACGATCTGGTGGATTATGACGGCTCCGAGACGGTGAAATGTTACCTTGCCGCTCAGATGGAGCTGGAAATGGCCATGGAATCGCTGATCCGTCAGCTGGAGGAGGCCGGTATTGCCGACGACACGGTAATCGTCATCAGCCCGGATCACTATCCCTATGCTCTGGAACGGAGCGCCACTTGGGGAAATGCCGAAAATTACCTGACCGAACTTTATGGTGTTACAGAAATGGATCGGTTCACCCGTGACAGCAACGCTCTGGTCATCTGGAGCGGCTGTCTGGAAGATAAGAATCTGAAGGTGGAGACGCCGGTGTACAGTCTGGATATTCTGCCCACCCTGTCGAATCTCTTTGGCCTGAACTACGATTCCCGCCTGCTGGTGGGGCGGGATGTGTTCTCCGATACGGAGCCGCTGGTGCTTTGGCCGGAATACAGCTGGAAAACCGACAAGGGCACCTACGATTCCGGGTCCAGAACCTTCACTCCCGCCGAGGGCGTGGAGGTTGATGACAGCTATGTGGACCGCATCAAGGCCATCGTCTCCAACAAGATCAGCTACTCCCGGGAAGTGCAGAACCTGAAGTATTTCCAAGTCCTGTCCGACTTCCTGAACGGGAAATAAGGTAAGAGAGACGCGCCACCTGCCAAATGGGCGGGCCGCGTTAGGCAGTTAACATGCACAGCGGGATAATGAACTGCACCCCCTGCCTCTCCCTATGGGAGAGCCAAGGGGCTTATGCACGAGAAATGGAGCGTATCGGTACCGATACGCTCCATTTTGACCACCCATCAAAAAAGGGGGCGCATTTTATGTCTGATACTATTTCCTGATTAAAATCTT
>HF988051.1:0-344 GCA_000434635.1 Firmicutes bacterium CAG:110
CCGGCTGGTTCGGATGCTCGGGGAAAGGCAGCCCCGCCTCCGCCACAGCCGCCTCCCAGCTTCCGAAGCGTGTCTGAATGGTCACGCCGCCCGGAATCTCCCGTGGCCATGGCGTGTGCCCCAGTTCGTCCGCATATTTGCGGAGGTAATCGGCAAGCTGCTGCTCCGTGTCCTGCGCGTGTTCCACGGCGAAACGGTTCTCCGCTTCTTCCAGAGCGCACGCGGTCATTCTGCGGATGGTCGCGTCATAAATCGCATTTCTGCTTGGCGTCGGCATAATGCACCTTTTTCTACATTCTATATATAATGAAGAACGGCTGCGGCAGTCCAAAACAATAGACCGC
>HF988051.1:358-13915 GCA_000434635.1 Firmicutes bacterium CAG:110
CAAAACAATAGACCGCCGCAGCCGTTTTTCTGCGCCGAAAACCGACCGTCTCCGCCCAATTCCCGGGGCAAAGCGGCCGCTGTCTGTTTCCGTAGGTCTCCTGACTTGTGTCTCGAGCGGCGGCCTGTCTGCCTTCTCGGAATTCTCCAATGACTGGCTTTCACCAACGGCAGGCCGTCTCGACACTTACAGTGCCGGCAGCGTGGGGACTCGCACCCCGTTCTCTTGTTCAGCCGGGCAGTCTGAACGCCCCGCCCGGCCACGGAAACATGAATTAGGTTGTAATTTTAGAGAAACCACGCAAAAAATGGTCATCGCGTGTTCCACCGACGGGTAGAACATCGCCATGACCATTCCGAAGCAACATTCTGACGAAACAGTAGGTCTCCCGACTCGCGCCTCAAGCAAAACCTGCCCTGCCTTCTCAGGTCGCCCCAATGACTGGCTTTCGCCAACGGACAGGCTTCTAAACGCACACGGTATTGGTCAATGCGGGGCTTCAAGGAACATCTGACTACATCGGCAAGAGCTGTGAGCGAGAGATTTTTCGACCAATCGAGGTATCGGAAACGGTGGAATACTTTGTGTATTTCCCGTTTTCGATACCGAAGAGTGGGCGGAAAAGATCCGCTCACAGTCGCAGACGATGTAGTCAGATGTTCCTTATTACCCCATTTCCTTGTTAAGCCCTGCCCCCTGACGAAACCGCCGTTACGGACGCAGCGCCTCTGCTCGTGTTTCTCTATTCAGTATTATAAGACCGATTTAAGAAATTGTCAATACAATTTTTAAAATCCCCACAACATCTTGTGTCGAAAAAGCCGTCAGAATCCACATATTGTTACACATTTGTAATTATTTTCCGTCAGAATCCGCCACCCGGAACCACGCGCCGCCGGTTTCGATCAGCCCGTCCTTCCGCAGCTTCCCGATTTCCGCCGACATGGCGCTCCGCTCCACGCCCAGATAATCCGCCAGCGCCTGACGGTCATAGGGGATCGTAAACTCCGCGCTGCCGTGGCGCTTCGCCTGATCGAGAAGAAATTCCATCAGCTTTTCCCGGGTCGTTTTCCGGGACATGAACCGTATCTTCTCCGTCAGCGCCAGATTTTTCTGAGCGATGCCCTGCAAAAGATTGTATACCAGCCGGCTGTGGAACAGACAGTCATGGCCGCAGCCGGTCATCACCCGCCGGCAATCCAGCAGGAGCACGGTACTGTTCTGCACGGCAAAGGCGCTGACCGGCAATGTCTCCAGCCCCGCGCAGACGAAAGCTTCCGCGAACAGCCCGCCGGGCGCGGCCACCGTCAGCACGCTTCGGTTTCCGTAGTAATCGTCCCGGACGATCTGCACCCCGCCGGACAGCACGACCCCCACGAACCGGGCAGGCTCCCCTTCCAGAAACACCGGGTCGCCTTTTGGTATCTCGACCACCTTTTTGTCCAGACAGTTCAGTATTTCCGGCATTTCCTGCCGCGTTATCCCCGTGAACAGCGGACATTGGGACAATATTTCATAATATGCTTCCATAATCGCTCCTTTGTTGGAATTCCAACATACGTTTTTGCAATAGTATAGTAAACTGTGGCCATAAAGTCAAGGGAAGCTCTGGACAAATCGGCGAGAGCTGGCGGCGAGAGATTTTTTCCTAGACGAAGGCTTCACAAGTGGAGGAATACTTTGTGTATTTCCCGCTTGTGAAGCCGCACGGCTAGGGAAAAAGGTCCGCTGTCCAGCCGAAGGTGATTTGTTCAGAGTTTCCCCCCAAAAAACAGGAGGAACAGATTATGATTCGCAGAATTATTGAAATCAACCGGGAAAAATGCAACGGCTGCGGCGCCTGCGCGGCGGCGTGCCACGAGGGCGCCATCGCCATGGTAGACGGCAAGGCGCAGCTGATGCGGGACGACTACTGCGACGGTCTGGGCGACTGCCTCCCCGCCTGCCCCACCGGCGCGATCACCTTCGTAGAACGGGAAGCGGCTGCTTATGACGAAGCCGCCGTTCTGGCCGCAAAGGCGAAAAAGGAAGAAAAACTGCCCTGCGGCTGCCCCGGCTCCGCGGCGCGGGCCATTCACCGGGAGGAATCCCCCTGCGACGTCAGGACGCCCCAGCAGTCCCAGCTGCGCCAGTGGCCGGTGCAGATCAAGCTTGCGCCCGTGAACGCGCCATGGTTCGACGGGGCAAAGCTTCTGGTCGCCGCCGACTGTACGGCCTACGCCTATGCCAATTTCCATCAGGATTTCATCAAGGGCCGCATCACGCTGGTAGGCTGCCCCAAGCTGGACGCCGTGGACTATTCCGACAAGCTCACGGAGATTCTGAAGCACAACGACATCCGCAGCATCACGGTCGTTCGGATGGAAGTCCCCTGCTGCGGCGGCATTGAGCAGGCGGTGAAGAAAGCGCTGCTGAACAGCGGAAAGCTGATCCCGTGGGACGTGGTGATCGTTTCTACGGACGGAAGAATTCTGGACAGGGTGTAATCGATCGTCAGGCAGTATTTGCTAACAAACGGAGCCTCCGCCAAATGGAGGCTCCGTTTGTTACGTCTGGTCTGCAAGTATGATGCCAAGATCGTGTTCAAGCATGTGCATGTACTTTGCGGTAAAAACTGTATCAGCGGCATACCCGGGAACGACCTTGGGGAAGAATTCGTTGCCCCACAGGAAGCCCCAATAGTGTACAAGCTTAAAGCCTATGGTTTCCAGATAGGAATAATAATCCTCAATTTGAATTGCCAGTGCTTGCTGCTCCGGGGTAAACCGCTGGACAGAAGAACATATGGCGTCTTCGGTGGTTTGCACCTGCGGAAGCGCAGAAAAAAGATATTCTCCATGAAGTTCTTCATAATCGGTTTGGAGCCGGAGCTTGTTTACTGGATCTCGGTAACAATCCAAGTTCCAGCGAACACCCTGCCATGCAACATACAATAGTTTGGCAGCAAACTGTCTTTCCAGCGTATCCACAAAAGCATCATCGGATAACTTCGCATTGGCTTGCGCAAAAGGAAGATATTCTTTTGTATAGCAGGAATCAGCCTGTTCCAGCGTACTCCTTAATTGCAGCGCAAGCTGCGTCTCATTCAGCTCGAATTTTACAATCGACATACCATTGCCTCATTTCCAATATAAATAATCAGAACCATATAAATTTATATTTATAAGTAATTCTGATAGGCTTATAATACAGGAAAAGGCATGTCGAAGTCAGTCGAATTATAGCAAAAGGAAACCAGCAGGCAATCTTTTTGATTGCTTGCTGGCGAAATCAGCCGTTTTCATAGTAGGCTTCAATATACGCTTTGACGCAGTGGTATATTTTGCGCCGCTCCTTTGCGGGGAGACCCTTCATGAGATCGTCTAAATCAGACGGAACAGAATCGGCAGAGTGATCGATGACATCCTGAAGCAATGTATCGGCGGACGCATCCAAAGCATTGGCAATATTGCAGAATGTGTCCATCTTGGTAGGCTTGAAGCCCCGTTCAATTACGCTGACATGCATAGGGCTTAAATTCACCAATTCTGCCAGCGCTTCCTGCGTCAGCCCCTTTTGCTCACGGGCTGCCTTGATTCGTTTCCCGACTGCCTTCAAGTCCACGGTTAATCATCCCTTTAGAATCAGATTTAATTCCAGTAAGTAGTATAACCGTGGGAAATGAGAAAGCACAGAATCTATTATATTTAGAATAGGTATAATAGAACTATATTTTAATGCAAATTACGGAAGAAGCCAAGATTATTCGTTTCCCAATTCTGTCGAGGAATGGATAGAAAAGTATTCTGTCCGTCAGAAAAAACGGGAAGTGGATTCCATCTCATGATTTGCCTCTTTCCTGTTATTATGCGTTCTGTATTGCAAAACACATCCGCAAATAATTCCACTGATTCAAGACGCAACTATTGTATAGTCCACTCAAGCAGAACGCAAGTAAAATAAAATGTTACTGATACAAAACATTGGGAGGAAATCAGTAATGGTTGATTTAGGAGTACGCTTGCAGCAATTACGTATGGATCGCAATATGTCGCAATCTGAACTGGGAAAAGCACTGAATCGAAGCAAGTCTGTCATCAGCGCCTATGAAAATGATCTCCGTATCCCTCCGCTGGAGGTACTGACCGAGATCGCACTGATTTTCAACGTGTCACTGGATTTTCTCGTTGGGATAGATAAGGCGGAGATGGTCTCGGTAGATGGGCTGAACGACACGCAAAAGGCGATCATTCATTCCCTGATTTACGAATTTACGAACGATCATTCCCCATATCCCGGTCTTACCGAGCATCAGCAAAAGCTGCTGAGTCAGATTATGGTTGAATTCTCGAAAAAATAATATCCACCGGACATTTGCATTTTATTGTTCGAGTCCTAGGAACAAAAATAATCCGAACCCGTTTTCCACCAAGAACAGGTTCGGATTATTCTTCTCTGGTGCGGGTGTTCTTATAGGACTTTTCAAAAAATCAGTATTTCCCTAGACGTTTTTCAATTTCAGGGCAGCGAATTTCGTGTTTTTCTTGCTTCATATTCCCTCTCAAAAAGGCGATTGCTTCCCGCAGTCGCCTTTTTGTGTAGCAAATAGGGTGGAAAATCGGCCTTTGTTTCCTTTGAGAGCGGCGAATGAAGCACCGCCTGTGTGTTCTCACATGGAGGGATTTTTAAGGGAATACAGGCCAACAAGACTACGAAAATCAACACTTATTTTTACCCAGAAGGAGGTCATCAAAGTGGCAGTTTTCCGCATTGAGCGAAACCGGGATTATACGGTCATGTCCAACCATCATCTGCGGGACACAGAGCTGTCCCTGAAATCCAAGGGGCTGCTTTCCATGATGCTGTCCCTCCCGGAGGAGTGGAACTACACCACAAGAGGCTTGGCAGCCATTTGTAAGGAGGGGGCCGACTGCATCGGCTCGGCTCTTCGGGAATTGGAGCAGGCGGGGTATATTGTCCGCAGCCGTATCCGAGACAGCAAGGGCAAGATCGTAGATGTGGAGTACATCATCTACGAAACACCCCACAAGCCACAGTCGGCACCGCCGGAGCCGGAGCGTCCAGATACGGAAAAACCGGATATGGATACCCCGTGTCCGGAAATGACCGCGCAATTAAATAAAGATAAAGAAAAGAAAGATAGATCAAAGAAAGATTTAGAAATTACGGATGAAATCCATCCTATCCCATCGTATCGCCCTTCCCAGGAAACGAGGATGGGAACGGATGGGATGGAAGTCAGAGATTCTTGACAAACTGGACCAGTGGCTCCGTGGGCTGCTGACAGAGGGCATCAAGGGGAATTTAACAGGAATGTTCGATTCCGTCAATACCAAAGTAGGCGAGATTGTGGGAGAAGTGGGAAAGACGCCCCAGGGCTGGAACGGAGGCGTCTTTTCCATGATCCAGAATCTTTCCGAAACGGTCATTGTCCCCATTGCCGGGGTGATCCTCACCTTTGTCATGTGTGTGGAGCTGATCCAGATGGTCACGGAGCGAAACAATCTCCACGATATCGATACCTGGATATTCTTCAAGTGGGTGTTCAAGACCTTCTGCGCCGTGCTGATCGTCACAAACACCTGGAACATCGTTATGGGCATCTTTGATGCGGCGCAGAGTGTGGTCAACAGCAGCGCGGGGGTGATCATCGGCAATACCTCTGTGGATATCAGCGGCGTGCTGGGAAACCTGGATGCCCAGATGGAGGCATTGGAAACGGGAGAACTGTTCGGTCTGTGGTTTCAGTCCATATTCGTGGGGCTGACCATGAACATCCTGTCCATCTGCATTATGCTGGTGATTTACGGCAGGATGATCGAGGTGTACCTGACCGCCTCGGTTGGACCAATTCCTCTTGCCACCATGACCAACCGGGATTGGGGGCACACGGGGCAAAACTACCTGCGTTCCCTGTTTGCCCTGGGCTTCCAGGCGTTTCTCATCATGGTGTGCGTTGGCATTTATTCTGTGCTGGTGCAGAACATCGGCGTGGGAAGCAACGTGTCCGCCGCCATCTGGGCCTGCATGGGGTATACGGTGCTACTGTGCTTTGCGTTATTTAAAACCGGCAGTCTGTCAAAGTCCCTATTCGGGGCCCATTAAGGAGGTATGTATGGCCTATGTAACCATTCCCAAAGACCTGACCAAAGTAAAATCCAAGGTGCTGTTCGGCCTGACCCGGCGGCAGCTCATTTGCTTTGGGGCGGCGGTGCTTGTAGGAGTACCGCTTTTCTTTTTGCTCAAAAATCGGGTGGCTTCCAGCGCGGCCACCCTCTGCATGATCCTGGTGATGCTGCCCTTCTTCCTGCTGGCTATGTACGAAAAACACGGCCAGCCATTGGAGGTGATTTTAGGGCAGATGATCCAGGCCATGTTCGTAAGGCCCAAGCTGCGGCCCTACGCGACCAACAATTTTTATGCCGCCGTGGCGCGGCAGATTCAAGTAGAACAGGAGGTACGAGCGATTGTCCAAAAGAGAGGAAAAGTCCGCAAAAAAGCGAAAGCTGACCGCCGCTGAAAAGAAAGAGATCCGGGCCATCATGGAGCGGGCCCGGGGCGACGGGAAGCCCCACACCGCCCAGGACACCTTGCCGTTCCGGCAGATGTTTCCAGACGGCCTGTGCAAGCTGGACGACAATACCTGGTCCAAGTGCATTGAGTTCGAGGACGTGAACTATCAGCTTGCTCAGCCGGATCAGCAGACGGCCATCTTTGAAGGCCTCTGCGATCTGTACAATTCCCATGACAGCTCCATCGGTATGGAGATCAGCCTGCCATGCCGTCACATGAATCAGGAGGACTTTTTAAGGCGGATCGAGATCGCCGCCCAAGGGGATGCCTTCGATGGCATTCGGCAGCTCTATACCCAGATGCTCCGGCGGCAGCTGGAAAAGGGCAACAACGGCATTGTGAAAACCAAGCTGCTGGTTCTGACCATCACGGAATCGGATATCCGGGCGGCCAGGGCTAGGTTTTCCCGGATCACCCTGGACGCGTTGAACCATTTCAAGGTCATGGGCGCTCTGGCGAAGGTGCTGGATGGCCGGGAGTGGCTGGAACTGCTGCACGGCATCCTGCACCCGGATGGGGAACGGTTCGCCTTTGATTGGGACTGGCTGGCTCCCTCCGGCCTGCACGTCAAGGATTTTATCGCCCCCTCGGCTTTCCGTTTTGCCTCTGCCCGGCAGTTCCAGATGGGCACCAAGTTCTGCGCGGCCTCCTTTTTGCAGATCACCGCCCCGGAAATGGATGACCGTATCCTGGCGGAGCTGCTGAATACGGAAAGCGACATGCTTTTGAGCATCCACATCCGCAGCATGGACCAGACGGAGGCCATCAAGACCGTCAAGCGGAAGATCACTGACATTGACGGTATGAAGATCGACGCCCAGAAGCGGGCTGTGCGGGAAGGCTTCGATATGGATATTGTCCCCACGGACATTGCCACCTACGCCGTGGAGGCAAAGAACATTCTCCGGGACCTGCAGAGCCGGAATGAGCGGATGTTTCTGGTCACATTCCTGGTTGTGAACATGGCGGACAGCAAACGGAAGCTGGACAACGACATTGCCCGGGCGGCCAGCGTCGCCCAGCAGTACAACTGCCAGTTTACCCGGCTGGACTTCCAGCAGGAGCAGGGCTTTGTATCAGCTCTGCCATTGGGAGTCAACCAGATCCACATTCAGCGGGGGCTTACTATGGACGCAACGGAGGCGGTAGTGGAAACTACCGCACCGGAAGAAACAAAAGAAGCTACAGATCCTTTCACAGAGGAACCAGCGGAAGATTCCACAGAGGAAACGGAGGCCCCAGCGGAGGACACCCCGGACGAATCGGAAGATAACCGTCTCCTGGGTGCCGAAGCCTACGCCTCTACGCAAAAAAGTATCATGCTGTTCGACTTTGCGGACAACGGCGACTACACTACCCGGCTGAACTACCAGGTGTCTTGCACTTATAAACCCAACGGAAGCGGCACGACCCGGACGGCCTATGTCAAGAACATGGGCTGGCACTTTGCGAGGTACGGCGGTGTTGCCCATGCGGATGAGCCGCTGTACTGCATTGAGCCTTGGCGCAATTATGCGGCCAGCACCAGCGGCAATTCCGTGGACCGGGATGTAACATTAAATGGAAGCGGCAGTTCCACCGGCAGCAATGTCTGGTATTCCCTGCCCTCTGCCCGGCGGGAAGCCATTGGCCTGATTCTTCTCTACAGCAATCAGCAGTGGAATCATTCTATCAGCGTCACCACCACAAAGAAGGACAGTAACCCCAATGTTCCCCTGCGGGTAGCAACGCAAATCCTGATCTATGAAATCGTCTGCGGCCTGCGTGACTCCAGCAGCTTTAACCGGAACAGCTATAACGAGTGCGGCACCGCTGGCGACGTGTTCTATAACGCGGCCGCTACTTCGGTGTCCGGGTTTACTTCCTGCTACAACAGTTTGGTTTCCGCAATTCAGTCTGCGAAGAAGATTCCCAGCTTTTGCGGCAGTTCCAGTAGCAGCAACACACCTACGATTCGGCTCTCCGGGGATACCGGAAGCGCTTATGATTCCAACGGGGTTCTGCCCGATTTCAGCTTTTCCAATGGAAATGGTGCCCGCTTTTCTAAGAGCGGCAATACGCTGAACATTACCAAAACCGGGGATATTTCCGAATCCACAGTGTTCACAGCAACCCGGTATCTGCCCTCGGCATCCAATTCCAGCTATAATATCTGGTATATGTCGGGGTCAAGTTATCAGACGACCATCTCTTTGTACAACGCCGGAAGCAGTGGATTGAACGCTTATTTCAAGATCAAGGCACCCTCCCTGGGGAATATCAGCCTGACCAAAAACACGGAGGATGGAGCAAACCTGTCCGGTTGGAAGTTCGGCATTTATTCTGATTCTGCCTGCACCAAACTGGTATCTGGGCCGTACACCACCAATTCCAGCGGAAAGCTCTCCGTAACGGGGCTGACCGCGGGTACTTACTACGTCAAGGAATTGTGCAATACGGATTCCAGCATAGATTCCCTGTACAGCTGTGCCAGCACCAATCCCCAGCGGGTCACGATTACCTCTGGACAGACGGCTTCTGTGAGCTTTTACAACAAGAGAAACACCGGGAGTGTCCAGCTAGTGAAGAAAACCAATACGGGCGAAAATCTGGGTGGCTGGAAGATTGGACTGTACACGGATTCTGCCTGCACCAACTCTGTTTCCGGCTCTCCATTCACCACCGGGGCAGATGGCACGGTTACGGTTTCGGATTTGCAGAAAGGAACCTACTACGCCAAAGAGATTTCCACAAATGCCCCCTATTGGGAATTTGACACCGCTGTGAAGTCTGTAACGGTTGCAGTTGGTCAGACCGCAGAAGTCACCTTCACCAACACCCACTATGGGCGCATCGAAATCCGCAAGACCACCAACACCGGCAATCAGCTTGGCGGCTGGACATTCCGGGTGAGAGATTCCGAGGGCAATTCCTACGGAGACTTCACCACCGATGAAAACGGATATGCCTGCACCCAAAATCTTCCGTTAGGGTGGTACACGGTTGTGGAGTTGCCCACGGAGGATAATTATTGGCTCACAGAGCTGGGTTTCCATGATGTGACCGTGAAAGCCGGTGAAACCACCGTGGACACTTGGCTCAATAAGGAGCAGGGACTGGTCTGGTTCTACAAAAAGACCAACACCGGGCAGTCCGTGGAAGGCTGGCATATCACTGTCTATTCGGACGAAGCCTGCACCCAGAAGGTCGGCACCCTTATCACCAATGCCGACGGTAAGGCGGGCTATTACCTTGACCCCGGCACCTACTGGGCGAAGGAAACCGGTGACGAGCATGGACGATTTGAGGACGAATACTGGATGGTAGATGAAACGATCCACAAGTTTGAAATCAAGCCCCATGAGGATGTGTCTATCACCTTTACCAATGTCCAGTATGGCAGGCTGAAAATTTCCAAAACCATGGAGGGCGGCGGTTCTGTGGAGGGCTGGCAGTTCAAGATTACAGATACCGAAGGAAAGGTTCTGGACGGCTCTCCCTTCGCCAGCAACAAGGACGGCATTATCCTGACCGGGAACCTGCTGCCCAGTCAGTACACGGTAGAAGAACTGCTTCCCGAAAACAGTCTTTACCAATGCATCAGTGAAAATCCACAGACCGTTACCGTAAAACAGGGTGAGATCGCCGAAGTATCTTTCGTCAATGCTCTGCGCACCGGCAAGGTGACTGTGGAGAAGATCGACATTAGCGGCGCTCATCTGGCGGGGGCAACATTTCGGCTGGAATGGAGTGAGGACGGTTCTCTCTGGCATCCCGTGACCTACTCCGAAACCATTGTTCGGGGCGGCTGCTCCAATCCCGATGTAACGGACGGGAGCCTGACCACCGGGACGGACGGACTGCTGGAATGGGACAACCTCTATCCGGGACTACAGTACCGCCTGACGGAAACCAAAGCACCGGAGGGCTTTAAGCTGCTCACGGAGGCGGCGTTTACTGGCACGCTTCCCACGGATACGCTGTCCGTAGAGTTGACCGTTGTCAACGCCCGCACCTTTACCATGCCGGAAACTGGTGCGATATCCGGGGCCGTTCTTCGGGTGCTTGGGCTGGCTGCGGCTATCAGCTGCCTTTGTATGCTTTCTGTTCTATCCAGAAAAAGGCATTGGTAAAGCCGGAAGCAAACCGCTTCCGGCAAAAGTCATATGGACTGATACTGATTGCAGGCATCTTCCAATCTTGAAAAGTTACAGTACATAGGATAAACCTTTCCCGTTTCTTTCTGTTCCCTGTAAATCTGGGTGACTTTAGAAAGAATACCGTCCTGTATTTTCTGGCAAAATCTGTACTCCTTTTCAAGTAGATCCGCATATTTCTGATCTTCCAGCTTTGCGAACTCAATTCGGCTGTACAAACCATCGGCAACAGGGATCATTTTCTTTAGGTCAAGTGCAGCAAAAATTTTCAGTGCATCCGTCTCTGAAATGGATTTGAAAATATCCCGTTTACGAAGCTCCGTCTTTTTTACCTGTTCGTAAATCAGGTAATGGGCAGGACCCACATTTTTCCACTTGGCGTGTTTCGGTTTCCCGGAGGTCAGAGGGATGAAGTAGGAATATGTATCAATGGTAACAAGAATACCGAGGAAGGGCTTTTGCTCATAGTTCTTTTCCTGCGTGAACTGCACTTCCGGCTCGATACCGTTGAGATACCGCAGATAATCAGTATCGATGTTGTATAGACCCAGATTCTCAAATCGAATATTCATATCTGTAATTCCTCTCACAAAAAACGGAGGGATTTGCATCCCCCCGTATCATTAACGCCCCGCACTTGGGATATAGGTGGCGGAACACCTGCTGTAAAGCCTCGCACTTGGGATGTGGGTGGCGAAACACCCGCTGTGAACCTCTCGGTTCACTACTATTATATGCAATCCGTTAGAAAAAAGCAACATCTATTTTCAAAAAATCTGTGGAAAAGAAGGGCAATCATGTATTTTTCCACGCCAGGGATAAGCCCCGGTTTTTTCATGTTCAAAATTCAAAATCCAACCTCAAAATTATATTCAAGAAAGGAAACTGCTCTATGAAAAGCATCACAAAAATTCTTTCCCTGTTCCTAGCTCTGACACTGCTCCTGTCCTTCCCGGTGGCTGTCTCCGCCGCCGAGTTGGAGAATGCAACCATCGACGAATCCCGAACCGGCTCTCTGACCATCTACAAGTACGATCTGACCAACGCCGAAAAGGACGGCGTATGGGATTCCAGCTATGTGTCTACCGGCGTTTATGACGAAACCGGGGTAAACAATGTTCTGGGCGGAAATGCTTCTTCCACTCTGGGCAACGGCGAAACCGGCTACGGATATGCCATTAAGGGTGTCGAGTTTACTTATGCAAAGGTAGCTGATATTTTCCAGTACGGCGAAACCGAAGCCACCGACGGTCATGTGGAAATCCTGTACGCCGTGGACAAGGCCAAGGGTGCGGACTTCCTGAAAGCCCTGGGTCTGGCGGACGGAAAGAATCGGTACGAAAAAGCGGACGCTCTGGATGCATCCAAGTATTTTTATCAGACTGATGTGCTGATCTCCGCCCTGTCCTCCGGCCTGACTGCCAACGCCACCACCGTGAAGAACGCCATGGAGCGTTACGCTGCCACCAACGGTACGGCCATGCCCCTGACGGATTCCTACGGCAAGACCAAAGCTGAAAACCTGCCCCTGGGTCTGTATCTGGTTGCAGAAACCAAAGTCCCTGAAATGGTCGTTTCCACCACCGATCCTTTCCTGGTATCCGTCCCCATGACCTCCGTCAACGGCACCAACGCCAATGACGGCGGCACCCGCTGGATTTACGATATTACCCTTTACCCCAAAAATCTGACCGGAATTCCCTCCCTGGAAAAGACGCTGCGGGAGGCCAAGGCTGACACTGGCAAGACGGACGATTACGCTCATACCGGCACTGCTTCCGCTGGTGATACCATCGACTACCAGATCATTTCCACCCTGCCCAGCATTACCTCCGAGGCAACCTACCTGTCCTGCTACACCTTCATTGATACCCTGTCCGCTGGCCTGACCTACACCAAGGGGGATGTGACCTTAGAAATCTTCTCCGATGCCGCCTGCAAGAATGCGGTGACTACCTGGAAGGAAGCAGACGGCTATTTCACCGTTTCCTATAACGATACCCAGAATGGCAAAACCGCTATGACGGTGGAAATGACTGCCAAGGGCCTGGCAGAAATCAACAATTCCCAGGCTGTCTATACCGATGCAAGTATGGTCAATTCCGGCTTCTGTCTACCGTCCGCAAGTATACCCGTGCTAAGAAGCTGACGCCCCGGATGCTGAACGAATTGGTCAACCACATTGAGGTCCACCAAGCCGAGAAAATTAACGGTGAATGGGTCCAGAAATTGACCATCTACTACAACTGTGTCGGTGCCTTGTTAATCCCGGATACCCCGTCTATGCCCGTGCCAGATGTAACTGTCAACACCCGCAGAGGTGTCTATGTCAGTTACGAACCGGCGCAAAATGGGCAATAAAAATGACGAGCGTTCTCAAAGGATCAAATCCTATAAGAACACTCGTCATGGTACGCCAGAAGGGACTCGAACCCCCGACCTACTGATTCGTAGTCAGTCACTCTATCCAACTGAGCTACTGGCGCATACGCACTTCTCTCAAATGCCTGAATATAGTACCACATCTCTTAAAAAAATGCAAGTGCTTTTTTCGCTTTTTCCAACTTTTTTATCTTCCCCTCCGCGCCGCCTTGACAGCTTCGGTGTTTCTGGTGTAAAATGTCCACCATAAGGAGACGCTGGATATGGATAATCTGGATTTGAATATGCTCCCCGAGCTGCTGCTTCCGTGGTATCGGGAAAACCACCGCTGCCTGCCATGGCGGGAAACGAAAGAGCCTTACCATATCTGGCTGTCGGAAATCATGCTCCAGCAGACACGGGTGGAAGCTGTCAAGGGCTACTATGCCCGCTTCCTCGCCGCTTTGCCCACCGTGGAGGCTCTGGC
>HF988051.1:14001-15606 GCA_000434635.1 Firmicutes bacterium CAG:110
AGCCGGGTGCGGAATCTAAAAAAGGCGGCGCAGGTCATTCAGGAGCGCTACAACGGCCAATTTCCCAGGGAATACGATGCGGTTCTGGCGCTGCCCGGGATCGGCGAGTATACTGCGGGCGCTGTCTGCTCCATCGCCTTTGACCTCCCCGTCCCGGCTGTGGACGGCAATGTGCTGCGGGTCTTCTCCCGGCTGACGGACGACCCCTCCCCTATCGATCTGCCCGCCGTGAAAGCCAGCGTCCGGGAAAGGCTTGCCGCCATTTACCCGAAAGAAGCCGGTGACTTCACGCAGGCGCTGATGGAGCTGGGTGCCACCGTCTGCGGCCCCAACCGAAAACCGGAATGCGGCAGCTGCCCTTGTCGGAAAATTTGTCTCGGATATCAGCACGGCACCGCGGAAGCCCTCCCCGTCAAGTCCCCCAAGCGGGAGCGGCGGCAGGAGGATAGGACGGTGTTCATCCTGCAATGCGATGGGAAATACGCTCTGGAAAAGCGCCCGGACAAAGGACTTCTCGCGGGGCTGTGGCAGTTTCCCAATGTGGCCGGGCATCTGGATACAGCTCACGCGCTGGCCGAGGTGGAGCGGATGGGGCTTCGCCCCCGGGAAATTCTGCGGGAGGTTTCGAGAAAGCACATTTTCACCCACATCCAGTGGAATATGAAGGGAATTTATCTGGAAGTTGCCGAAGCATCCGGTGGCTTTTCATGGTTCACGGCAGATCAGATCGACGCGCAGGCGGCGCTGCCCACGGCGTTCCGCCTGTTTTGGGAGGAGAAAGAGAGAGATGTTTGATTTTCACATTCATTCCCGGGTTTCCTTTGACGGCCACGACACCGGCCGCGCCTTGGCGCAGGCGGCGCTGGACGCCGGGTTGAAGGAAATCTGCTTCACCGACCATCTGGACTATGACCCCACCGGGCAGATGGGCGACCTGACCTTCCGCACGGAGGACTACAACGCAGAATACGACCGTCTTTCGCTTCCCGGGCTGACCATCCGGCGGGGTGTGGAGTTTGGCCTTGCCCGGGATAATCAGGCGCAGTTCCGGAAAGACCTTGCCCGGCGTCCCTTTGACTTTGTCCTCGGCTCCATCCATTTTGTGGACGGGCTTGACGTGTATTTTGAGCCGTTCTGGCAGGGGAAGACCGTTTATCAGGTGGAGCAGCGGTATCTGGAGGAAACGCTGGCCTGTGTTCAGGTTCATGAAGATTTCGACGTACTGGCGCACCTGACCTACATCAGCAAGCCCCCCTGTCACCCCACACACGCGCCCCTGTCCTATGTTGCCCACCGGGAGGTCATCGACGAAATTCTCCGGGTTCTGGCCGAAAAGGGCAAGGGGCTGGAAATGAACACCAGCGGCGTTGACCGCTGCGGCGATTTTCTTCCCTCCCCCGACATTTTCCGGCGCTTCCGGGAGCTGGGCGGCGAGATCGTCACCGTCGGCTCCGACGCCCACCGCTGCAACCGGGTGGGGCAGTATACGTTCCGCGCCTGTGACATTCTGAAAGACATTTTCGGGTACGTCTGTACCTTCGAAAACCGGCAGCCGGTTTTTCATAAACTGTGATATAAGCGCAAAACGCCCCGGGCAGATGCCCG
>HF988052.1 GCA_000434635.1 Firmicutes bacterium CAG:110
TTGTGGCTTGCTGTGTTAAGTCGATAAGCATTAAATATATTATACAGATCGATACAGCGGCGGCAAGGACAGTGATTGCATCAAGATCCTTGCCCAGCTCGCCGGGGTCAAGTTCGAGGCAGTCCACAATCTGACCACCGTGGATGCTCCGGAAACGGTGCGGTATATAAAATCTCAGCCGGATGTGCGTATTGACCGACCCTACGACCGGGATGGTAAGCCTGTGACCATGTGGAACCTCATCGTCCGCAAAGGTACACCGCCGATGCGCACTTCCCGGTACTGCTGCAGCGAACTGAAAGAACCGGGCGGCACGGGAAAGATTGTGGTGACCGGCGTTCGATGGGCGGAAAGCACACGCCGGAAGCAGTCCGCTGATGTGGTCAAGTTCATCGGCAAGCCGAAAGGCACACAGAAAATTGCAGAGGAACTCGGCGCAGATTACCGCACCACCCGCCAGGGCGGCATTGTCCTCAACGACGATAATGACATCAACCGCCGCATGGTCGAGCATTGCTACCGCACCCGGAAAACGATGGTCAATCCCATTGCGGACTGGACGGACGAGGATGTGTGGGAATTTCTCAATCACTACGGCTGCAAAAGCAACCCGCTCTATGAGTGCGGCTTCAAGCGCATCGGCTGCATTCAGTCTGCTTTCCGCATGGATACCGATAAGAAGGAATCCTCTGAGCTGGCATCGCTGATGCTTACCAAGGATTTCTTCAAAAAAATCATCGTCCGCATGGATGCTCTTTTCAATTTGCGCATTTTATTGTACCTTATCATACCATTTTCAGCATTACCGGACGCGATT
>HF988053.1:0-7607 GCA_000434635.1 Firmicutes bacterium CAG:110
GCAGGCGGCCAAGGACGCGGGCGAAACCCTCAGTGAATCCCAGGAGAAGTGGCTGGCCTACTCCGAAAGCCTGAGCGGGCTGGACGCCTCCGTGGCCAGCGCGAAAAGCGCGCTGGGCGGTATCCTCCTGCCGATGCTCAGCGATCTGTCTACCCAAGGCGCTGATTTCCTGAACAGCTTCGCCGCCGACATGGAGGCAGCCGGCACGGATACCGCGGCGCAGACCCAGGTGATAACGGACTACATCGTCAAGGGCGCGTCCATGATTAAGGAGCAGCTGCCCCAGTATCTCGAAGCAGGCAAGGCTATTCTCAGCGGGCTGGTTGACGGTCTGGGGGAGGCTTCCCCTGAGTTGATCGATATGGGGTTGGATCTGGTGCTGGAGCTGGTGGACGGCATTGCGGACGCTGCGCCGGATATGGCGCAGGGTGCTGCGGATCTGATCACCCGGCTGATCACCGGTCTTTCCAGCCGCGCCCCGGAGCTGTCCAAGGCGGCTCTGGATGTGGTGGAAGCGCTGCTGAGCGGCCTGACGCAGAACGGGCCTTCCATCATGGATGGCGGCAGGGAGCTTGTCCAATCGCTCATTCAGGGCCTGAGTGAGGAAGGCCCCGAGCTGCTGGACATGGGCCTTGATCTTGTGGAGGAGCTGCTGAACGGTATCATTGATTCCGCGCCCCAGCTGGCGGAGACCGCCGTGGAGCTGGTGGGGCAGCTCATCCAGGGGCTGGCCGACAAAGGCCCGGATCTGATCACTTCGGCCGTCGGCATGGTTTCCGAGCTGATTTCCGGCTTGGGCCAGGCCGCACCGGAAATGATTCCGGCCGCTGTTCAGCTTGTCACCCAGCTGCTCACCGCCCTAGTTGATTCCGCCCCGCAGCTGCTGGAAGCCGGTGTCGAGCTGGTTCTCGGACTGATTCAGGGCATTTTCAACAGCCTGGGCGATATCGGCAACGCCGTGGACAACATCGTTACGACGTTCCTGGACGCCATGGCCAACAGCGACAGCAAATTCCTTCAGGTTGGCTCAAACATAATCCGGGGAATCTGGAACGGCATTAAGAGCGCAACCGAATGGCTGTACAATTTGCTCTCCGGATGGGTTGATGATACCGTTGGCTGGATTAAATCCAAGTTTGGCATCAAGTCCCCATCCAAGGTGATGGAGCAGGAGGTCGGCGTCTGGATGGCGCGGGGCATCGGCTCCGGATTTACGAAGGAAATGCGCCTGGTCAACGCCCAGATGGCGGACGCCATTGATACCTCCTTCGATGTCCCCCAGCTGAACGGCTCCCGCCGGGCGCGGAATGTCGCCGTTACCACGGCCGGCGGCAAAACCGTGAATCTCACGATCTACGTGCAGAAACTGACCGACGCTGATATTTCCATGCTGCTGAACCTGGTCAACGAGAAATTGGGAGAGGATCTATGAGACGGATACGAAAAGTTTATCTTCAAAACGCAGCGGGCGACCGCTGGGGGCTGAACGGCGAAAATGGCGTGTACGTGTCCTCTCTGGCCGGATTTGGCTATACATTGTCGCCCACCTATGCAGACCTCACCCGGGGCTTTTTCCTCGCCGTCAGCGGCGAGAGCGAGCCGCAGGGGACAGTTCCTTTCACGGTGTACTTTACTCGAAACGCCTATGCGGTCTACCAGTCCTTCGTGGACTGGCTGGCCGCTGCCGGAACGGTCATCCTCTGCTACAATCCCACGGGCGACCAGGAATACCGGCGGGATGTGGACGTCAATTTCCTTCAGAAGGGCGAGTTGAACGAGGTCGGCTGGCTGGAAGTCCCCAGCAGCTTCTACGTAAAGACCCCGTGGTATAAGCCATATGCAACGACCCTTTCCCTGGAGACCGCAGGGGGCGACAGCAGCAAGCGCTACGACTATGTCTATGACAGTAGCTTAATGTACGGCGTCGACAGCTCCGGCTCTCTGGCGGGGGAGCTTCGCGGCGGTGGGCATATCCCCGGGTCTCTGGAACTGAGCTACTACGGCGCAATCACCAACCCCAAAATCAGAATGGTCGGCAACCTCAGCGGCAAGACCTTCGGCATCTGCTCCGTTACGGCGGTTCTGATTGCCTCTGATCGGCTGGAATATTCCANNCCTCTGATCGGCTGGAATATTCCAGCCGGCGGGAACAGTCCTATGTCCGAAAAGTCTCCGCAGACGGGACGGTGACGGATCTGCTGGACTCACTGGATTTGAGTACCACGCCGTTTCCCCACATTCCGGTGGATGAACCCGTGACCATCTCCATCGAGGCGGACGCGTCCTTTACCGGCTCTGCGGATCTCACTCTATTCTACTATTACAGGAGCGTTTGATATGTGGGCATTTGTGAAAAGCTTTGCGACCTATCGGACGATCCGGATGGCCGCCGTCATTTCCAGCGCGCTGACCCTGGACAGTCTCAGCGCCGAGAACAGCACGGTGACGGTGGTGGGGACGGAGATCGGCCAGAGCGACGCGGGAAACTGGCTGGTGATCGACGGCGGCGTCTATTCCATAACCGGCGTGAAGCCCCAGACCGACCGCACGTTGCTGACGCTCACGTCCCCATTGGACGCCTTTTCCCGGCCGCTGGAACTCGCCGAGCAGACCGCAAAGCAGACTGTCGGCAACTTCATCGTTCAGCAGCTGACCGAACACTGGATTGAATGCACGGACACCGCCTATGCGCTGCCATATCTGACGGTGTCCAATTTGGACACAACCGCTTTTTCACCGCCGGAACTGGACAACAACGACTGCTACAAGCTTTCCGAGTATGCCAGGCTCATGCGCCGCAGCTACCGGGTAACGGTGCGGTTTTCGGACGGTGGTGACGAGCTGCTGTGCAACATCTCCACCCCACCGATCGAAGCCCACAATATCAGCTTTGACGATGGGAAAAGTCAGCTTCAGAACCTGGACTATTCGGCTTCTGGCGCTGCTAAACTGACGGTGCTGTGTGACGTAGATACCGGAGAGAAGGACGACGACGGGGAGCCTATCGTTTCCCGGCAGAGAAGCACTTGGTATCTTGCGGAGGACGGCGCTGTATCCCAGACGGTTCCCGCCCGCCGGGCTTCGGGGACGTGGGACACGATTTCCGTCAAAAAGCTTGAAGAGGTGGAGACAAAAGTCATAGAGACTTTTGCCAAAAACAAGACCAACCACAAGCTGGAATTCTGGAGTACTCTGAATCTCAACGTACAGGATAATTGCACGTTTTATGCCTATGGTGAGATCCTCCGTTCCTACATCTCCTATAAACGGAAAAGCAGCGAGGACTCCCGTTACTATTACAAGTCCGGAGAGCTGGCCACTACGGCCACAGAAAAATTGAGAGGAGTAATCAAATGAGTGCGAATTTTACCGGTGTGACATTCCCCAATCAGAAGGTGACCCCGGCTAACGATGCGGTTATCCGCCGCGCCATCTTTGACGACGGCATCCTGACCGGCTGTGATCTGAGCTATTCCGGTTCTACGCTTACGATGACGGCGGGGCAGCTCATGATCTGCGGGCGTCAGATCATCCACCCGTCGTCCCAGAACTGGGCAGTAACCGAGGCAACTTCCGGGTATGCCCGGCTGGTGCTGACGATCGACGTCACCCGTACCAGCACGAAGGACACCTTTGATCAGGTGGTGGACGAAATCCAGTATGCTACGGATGCGAACGGATTTGCTGATTTGACCACAGCCGACATCAACGCTACGGGCACCAGATATCAGGTAGCCGTTTGCGTGGTGTCTCTGGGGCCTGGCGGTATTACCGGAATTGCAAGCAAGCTTGACATGACGGAGGGTGGTGGGGCGGGAGGCGTTTTGACGGTTACGGTGAGTCCTGGGGAACTGGTGACGGTTTCCAACAGTGATAAATCGCAGGCAAAGGCTGCAAACGCCAGCGGCGTGGCAGTATTCAAGGGCTTGAAGGCTGGCCCGTGGACGGTAGCTGTTACCAGAAATGGTAAGCCGACTGCAAAAACCGTGATCGTTGTGACAGATTATTCCGTATCGATTCCTCTTAGCACTATCCCTGAATTCACCTACACTGGCGATTATGAAATCGTCAACGATTCTGACGAGCCCATCACCGTATCTCAGGGCAACTGGAAAATCCGCTTCCTTACCTCCGGCACGCTGACATTTACCAACCTCAACGGTGCGGAGGGCGGTATCGACGTATTCCTTGTTGGCGGCGGTGCTGCTGGGGCTACCGGCTCTGGCACCTGCCATGGTGGCGGGGGTGGCTACACACTTACCGCAAAAAATGTATCGCTACAAAAAAATACGCCATATGAAATTGTGATTGGAGCTGGCGGAAACGCAACAGCGGCACAAGGGGGAGATACCTCAGCATTTTCCTACACCGCAGCTGGGGGCAAAAACCCGGATGGCGGAAGTGGTGGCGGTAAAGGCGGCACAAGTAGCGCTAACGGCGGCAATGGCGCGTCCGACGGTGGAACTGCACACGGCACAGGGCAAGGCACAACCACCAGAGAATTTGGAGAGGAAGCCGGAACCCTGTACAGTCCGGGCGGCGGTGGCGGCGGACGAACTGGCGGTACAGGCGGCGAAGGTGGTGGCGGCGATGGTTCGTATGGCGATGCAGCCGGTAACGGCGCCGAAAACAAGGGCGCTGGTGGCGGCGGATCGAGACAGGGAACCGTTGGTACTGGCGGTTCCGGCATCGCTATCATTCGTAATACAAGGGGGGCTGCATAATGGCAAAATCAATGGCACTTATTGAAAACAGCACCGTGACCAACATGCTATGGTGCTCTGCGAGCGAGCCGGAAACGGATGCCCTTATCAACCCCGCAGACCGCCCCGTGGCTATCGGCGACACCTACAGCGATGGAAAATTCTATCGGGACGGGGTGCAAATTCTCACCCTACTGGAAGAAGCACAGAAGAAGAATACCGAATATGAATCTGCGTTGACTGAGATTGAAACTGCTTTGGGGGTGAACAACGCATGACGATTGAACAACGCAAAAATGCCGTTCTTGAAAAAATTGCGGAATTAAAATCCAGCGGCGGCGAGGAACAGCTGAAAGAGCTGGATGAAGCTTACAAGAAGGGGGTTGACAGTCTGTGACACAAGAGGAAAGAAAAAGCATCATGTATGCTCAGGGACGGGCGAACGCGCTTGCCTTGCAGGAGAAAGCCCCGGACATGACAGGCACCGAACTGAACGCGGCGGATAGCGACATTCCCGGTTTCAAGGCCGCTGTCGCAAACAAAAACATGTTGGAGCGCAAGGCCGGGTTTGTGTGCCGGTCATCTGCTGGCCGTGTGGTGCGGCTGGTGCAGCCCTATGACAGCACTATCTACACTCAGGAGCCAGAGGAACTTCCAGCGCAGTGGGGGTTTGCTTGGAGCACCGACCCAGCGAAAGCGTTGCCGTTCGTCGCCATGGCTACCAGCCCCTACAATAAGGGCGACTGCTGCACGGAGGGAAGCAAAGTGTATCGCTCCACATTGGACAATAATGTATGGTCACCGTCCGCATACCCCAAGGGCTGGGAAGAGGTGAACGTATGACGGTAAAGCAAATTCAATGCCTGTTGACTTACCTGGGCTATTCTCCCGGCACGATTGACGGCATCGAGGGCAGGAATACCCAGGGGGCAATCCGGGCGTTTCAGGCCGACTACGGGCTTACCGTGGATGGGATATTCGGCATCGGGACGGAGGCACGTATCCGGGAGGTCGTTGCTTCCGGAGAGCCGCCCCAACAGCCCCAAGACACCCAGGGGACGGAGGGCGGCGCAGACTGGTGGAAGGATATCCGGTATTTCAAGCGCGCCGAATTTCGTTGCCCCTGCGGCCGCTGCGGCGGTTTCCCGGTGGAGCCGCAGGAATCCATGGTGCGTACTGTGGATGAAATCCGACACCGGCTTGGCGTCCCGATTTCCATTGTGGACGGCGGTGGTTCCGGCGTGCGATGCGCGGCACACAACGCAGAGGTTGGTGGTGTGTCCAACTCTCAGCATCTGTTTGGGCTTGCCGCTGATCTGCACAGTGCCGCAAGCCCGGCGGAAATGAAATCGGTAGCGGAGGAAGTCATGGGGCGCACCGGCGGCATCGGGCTTTACGATTGGGGTGCGCGGCGCACAACGCGGAGGTTGGTGGTGTTGCCAACTCCCAGCATTTGTATGGGCTGGCGGCTGATCTGCACAGCGCAGCAAGTCCGGCGCAGATGAAAGCCGTGGCGGAGGATGTCATGGGGCGCACCGGCGGCATCGGGCTTTACGATTGGGGGATTCACGTGGACACCCGCCCCGGGTATGCCCGGTGGAACGGCTGAACGGCTGA
Source organism: Firmicutes bacterium CAG:110 (assembly GCA_000434635.1). GTDB lineage: Bacteria > Bacillota > Clostridia > Oscillospirales > Oscillospiraceae > Faecousia. The sequence goes on from HF988053.1 coordinate 6,321, forward strand.
GAAAGAAGGAACGAGATGCACGAATTGGTAAAAACTGCCGTTACGATTCTAATCACGCTGATTGGGTCGGCGGGCTTCTGGAGCTATCTGGATGCCCGCCGGACAAAGAAAAGCGCAAGCACTCGCCTTTTGATAGGAATCGCCCACGATAGGATCACATTTCTTGGCATGAAATACGTGGAGCGGGGGTATATCACCCGTGATGAATACGAGAATCTGAACGACTATCTTTATGAGCCATATGCAGAAGCCGGAGGTAACGGCTCTGCGAAACGTGTAATGGAGGAAGTACGGAAACTTCCGCTACATAACTAAGGAGGAATTATATTATGCTGGAATATTTCATTTATCACTACGGCACGCAGATCATTGCTGCCATTCTGTGCGCGATCTTCGGCTGCCTGGGTTATGCCAGGTGGAGGCGTCCACCGCAGCGATAAACCGACTTGCGACCTCCATGGAGGTTATGGCCAACAAGCAGGAACAGGTCGCGGATACCGTTGACAGGCTGGACGGCAAGGTCACGGCGTTGGAAGGAAAACCCGGAAAACGCTGGGACAATCTTGTGGAAAAGCTGATTTGGGCAGTCGTGGCCGCAGTTGTAGGCTTTTTCCTGGCTCAAATCGGGCTGGGTTGAGCGATATATTTTGTATCTTGGGGGTACACCATGAATGAAAAAGATTTTGTAAACCTGTGCAAAAAGGCCGTCGCTGAATACTCCAATGAGCATTTGGACAAAAGCGACGGCAAGAAGATCACCGAGGACGATGTTTTTATCGTCTGGATGTGCAAGACCTTGCAGAATAGCAAGGCGCTTGCGAGTACCACCCTCTTTGACGGTATGTACTACGAACTTACCTTCAACGGGGACAAGAAAGAACTCTATTTCGACGCCTACAAAAAGTGGGAAAATAAGGCCATTTCTATTGGCTGAGTAATTCAAGGAGGAACATACAATGTTTGAATATTTCATTTATCACTACGGTACGCAGATCATTGCGGCCATTCTGTGCGCGATCTTCGGCTGCCTGGGTTATGCCATCAAGCAGCTGGCCGTTAAGTACATCAACGATGACACTAAACGCGCAATCGCCCGTGTGGCGGTGCAGTTCGTGGAGCAGGTGTGGAATACCCTCCACGGCGCGGACAAGCTGGCCAAGGCACTGGAAACTGCCGAGGCTCTGCTGAAAAAGAAAGGCATTGATTTTGACGCCGAAGAAATGCAGATTTTGATTGAGGCGGCTGTAGCGGAATTTAATGAGGCATTTAAGAAGCCCCTGACCGCGG
>HF988053.1:7629-17349 GCA_000434635.1 Firmicutes bacterium CAG:110
CTGACCGCGGAATCCACCGCCGACGCCGTGCGGCGGGTAGAAATGGAATAAAACCGCAAAAAGAACCCCACGGCTACCCTTTTGGGTGCCGTGGGGCAAATCTTTTCTTTTCCCATTTTGCAGTCAACTGCAAACCTACCAGCGGGAAAATCTGGGGACACAAATACCAAACACACCGCAGATGAAGAACACCTCTGTAGGGTTCGTATTTGTTCGGTTTGGTACGCCAGAAGGGACTCGAACCCCCAACCCTCGGAACCGGAATCCGATGCTCTATCCATTGAGCCACTGGCGCATTTCATCGATAGCCTGTGTATTATACCAACCTTTTTCATTTTTGTAAAGGGGTGCGCGGAAAAATATTTTTTGGTTTTCCGACCTTGTTCGGCGAAAACGGTTGTTTTTTCGGAATATATGTGGTATAATTCTGAAAAATGTTGACCCCCGCGGCAGAAAAGGGAGGATTTTATTATGGCTGCACCTCAGAATTTCCGTTCCGCGTTCAATGGCTTCAACCGGCAGGACGTGGTTCATTATCTGGAATACATCAACACAAAGCATCAGGATCAGATCAATTCGCTGACCGCCGAGACGGAGGACCTGCACCGGCAGCTGGAAGAGCTTCAGACGCAGGCTGCGCAAATTGCGGAACTGGAAGCCCGGCTTGCCGCCATGACCGAGGAACGGGACGCTCTGCGCGCCCAGATCGAGCAGATGCAGGCCGCTGAGGCCGTGCAGAAACCCCAGCCGGAGACGGACGGCGGCAGTCAGGTCGCCGGGGAGGAACTGGATTCCTACCGCCGCGCCCAGCAGGTGGAGCGCAGCGCCCGGGAGCGGGCAGAGCTGGTTTACCATCAGGCAAACGGCGTGCTGAACGAAGCCATTGCCAAGGTGGACACCGCCACTGCTGAGATCACCGCCAAAACCGACGAGGCCATGTCCCAGCTGACCCAGCTGCAAATGGCGGTCAGCACCAGCAAGCAGGCGTTACAGGATGCCGCTTCCCTGATGAACACTATCCGTCCGAATTATTGATTTTCCGGAAGCGCATACCGCGGGGTGTGCGCTTCTTTTTGTGCAAGGAGGAGTTTCCCATGCTGCTTTTCAAACCGGACTACTATGACTGCTTCCGCTGCGCCGCCGGGGAATGCCCGGACAGTTGCTGCAAGGAGTGGGAGGTGGAGATAGACGACGCTTCCGCCCGGTTCTACCGCACCCTGCCCGGAACGCTGGGCGACCGTCTCCGGGAGGTGATGCGCACTGCCGACGGCAAAACGTCCATGTCCATCATCGACGGACGCTGCCCCATGTGGCGCAGTGATGGGCTTTGCCGGATTCAGGCGGAATTGGGAGAAAGCGCCCTGTGCGAAACCTGCCGGATGTTCCCCCGCCTGACCCATGATTACGGGGATTTTGCCGAGCTGGGGCTGGAGCTGAGCTGCCCGGAAGCCGCGAAGCTGATTCTGAATGCGCCGCTTGCCCCGTTGACGGTGGACACCCGCCCTGATGGCGGTACACCGGGGTATGACGTCGAAGCCATGGCTTCGCTGAAAGCCTCCCGGGAGGTCATGCTGTCCATTCTGTCGGACGAATCCCATAGCGTCGGGGAATCTCTGGCGCTGGGGCTGCTCTACGGCTGTCAGGCGCAGTCAGAGCTGGACGGCGGGGAGGAAAGCCCCTTCGACGCCGGGGCGGCACTGGAAACCGCCGCGGCTCTGGCAAAGCCGGGAAATCCTGCAGATGTTCTGGATTTCTTTCTGGGCCTTGAGCTGCTGACGCCCCAGTGGGAGACCATGCTCCGCCATCCCGATCCCGGAAACTGGACGCAGCATCACCGGGCGCTGGCAAGATACCTGACCCAGCGGTACTGGATTCAGGCAGTCTCTGACTACGACCTCTACTGCCGCGTGAAGTTCATCCTGATCTCCTGCCTGCTGGTCAGGCTAGTGGGCGGCGACATTTTCTCCACAGCGCAGCTTTATTCCAAGGAGGTCGAAAACGACACAGACAATGTAGAAGCCATTCTGGACGCCGCCTACGCCCATCCGGCCTTCACTGACGACAAGCTGCTGGGAATGCTGCTTTCCCGCTCCCTCTGATCACCGTTTCAGCCTTGTCATAATCAATCGCTCGGCCACATGCGCAGTCACCGAAAAAACAATGCACCCGGACAGGTAGAATACGTAGCCGCAGCCAACGGAAAATACAGATGAAGCGATCAAATCAAGGGCAACACCGCGCAATTGCGTCTGCGAGTCTCAGCCGACCGCCGAAGCGCTTCTGAAGAAGAAGGGTATTGATTTTGACGCCGAAGAAATGCAGATTCTGATTGAGGCGGCTGTAGCGGAATTTAATGAGGCATTTAAGAAGCCGCTGCTCGAAGAATCTACGTCTGATGCCGTGCGCCGGGCGGAAGCGGTGCAGAAAGCGTGATGCCGTAGATGGACAGATCCCGGATCAATCGGGTGCTGGTGGATGAATTTGGCCGGTTGGCGTTTCTGACGCCGCTGGAAATGGAGATCCTCACTACCCGAGCCGCCGGGAAAAGCCAGAAATGGCAGGAGCAGAATTTGCATGTGTCCCTTGCTACGATAAATCGGATCGTCCAACGCCTGCAAAAGAAATATGATGCAGTGAAGGGATTTAGTGCCATACTCCCGGATGATCTGATTATCTGATTATAATTTGATAGTTTCCTGAGAAAAAGCAGGCGTAACGATGATAAATCGTGCGCCTGCTTTTGTGCTATCCTGTAGGTAGAAGGTGGCCACCTCCTAATATTTTTGAAGGAGGCTTTAACATGGTTGAAGTCGAAAAGGAATACGCAAGCAAAGGCATGACTGGTGCGGCTCTGGGCCTCGGCATTGCCGGCGCGACTCTTGGCGTAGCCAATACCGTCGGCGAGCTGTGCGGAATGGCCATGCGCAATCGGGAGGCGGCTCCTGCTGCCTCGTCTGCTCCCGCAGTGTCTGTCGTGCCTTACGTCATCGGCGGATATTCCCGGAGCGAGTGCGGCGAGGACAAGCCCGTGAGCCGGTACGAGCTGGAGCGTGAGCAGAAGCTGGCCGCCAAGGATGCCGAAATTTCGCTGCTGAAGGCGAATACCTACAACGATCAGAAGGCTCTTGAGATGTACGCCTACATGGATAGCCAGCTGAAGGACATCCGCAAGGCTCTGTGCGATCAGGCCGTCCACAATCAGCGGACGGAGGATAGCTTTGTGCTGGTTCGCCAGGACGTGGATTGCGTCAGGGCCGAACTGTCCAAGGACATCAAGATCGAGGCGGAGCGGCGCTGCTGCGCGGACAATGCTCTGGTGAACTACATGAACGCGGCCTTCTATCCCAAGCAGGTCGCCGACGTGACCACCGGAACCGGCACCACGGCACAGACGCTGTACAACCCCCTGCCCAAGTGCGGCGGCTGTGACTGCAAGTAATCCCTGAATTGTGCCCACTTTGGGCACAATCTGGAACGTCCCTGTTTTATGCAATGGGGCGGCGTTTGCCGCCCCTGATTTTAAGGAGGTAACGTATGATTCCAATAGAAAAGGTGCAATCCGGTATTGCAAAGTTCGTTGACCGTGATATTGCCCCCAGCCTTACGGGCTGGGATCGAGTCCTCGTCGCCGGCGCCGGAGGACTACTCACTGCAAATATCCCGAAGATCCTTGCCCAGTATGAAGACCACCCCGTGATTAAGGCGCTGGGCGTTTACGATAAAGAAAACGGCCTTGTGGACGTGAATGCCCTGTATGCGGCGGCAAAACCGTACCTGGGTACGGAGCCGTTGCCAGTGAAAATCCCGTTTCTGAAGATCACCATAAAGCTGGGAAAGAAGGATATTGACGCAATCTATTCGTATATTCAGGAGGGCTGAGCGTGGAAGATTGGGAAAGACTGATGAACCACATCAAGGACGAAGTCGCCGACGCCAAGCGCTACATCAAGGATGCGCTGGATATCAGGGCTACCGATCCGGAATCGGCGGACACATACTATCGGCTGTCTGGCGAGGAGCTGAACCACATGAATTCTCTCCATAAGGAGGTAGTGAGAATCATTGAAAACTGCCGCCGAGAGAAAGGCGAGACGCCGGCGTCCATGTTGGTCCTCTACAGATACCTTCACGGTGAGGTCGTGAAGGAGGCCGAGAAAGTCGGGATTCTTCAGGCGATGTATAAGAAGTAGGGGTCAAAACATCCCTGTATCATAACAAAGACACGCCTTGCTAATCATGGCAGGGCGTGTCTTCTCGTTTGCACAAAAACCGTCCCAAAAACAGCTATTGTGAAATGGCTATTGTGTTCGGATTTGTGCCGTATGGTGGAGCCGAGGGGAATCGAACCCCTGTCCGAAAGCAACTTGGAAAGAACTTCTCCGGGCGCAGTTTGTTATTTGCATTCCCTTTCCCCGGCGGGAACAAACACCCTACGAGAATCGGTAGCTTCATCATGCGTGGTATGGGCAAAGCTTACCATACGCACGTTCTCCGCTTAAATCACACCCGAGCCCGGGTCAGCGGAACTCCCGGGGCGGATGGGCGCCTAATCAGGCAGCCAGGGCAACAGTAGTGTTGTCAGTTAAATTTAAAAAATTGCCCGTTTTATCGTGGCCAGGCGCCACGGCCCGCTATTCCAGCCTCACTACCCCCGTCGAAACCAGTACGGCCCCATGGGAAGCTGCAAAATACCATCGGTATCTTGCAGCCGATAGCTGACTTAGAATCTTCCGTAAGGATCGGGGAGCTTGTTCGGCTCCGGGTAGGTCTCGCCGTGGGTGTCCACGGTGATGGAGGCGATTTTCTGCTCCACCTGAGGACGGTCATTGCGGTCGGTCTGGACGGAGGCGATGGCGTCCACCACGTCCATGCCGGAGGTCACCTTGCCGAAGGCGGCGTACTGGCCGTCCAAGTGCTTGGCGTCGGCGTGCATGATGAAGAACTGGCTGCCCGCGGAGTTGGGGGAGGAGGAACGCGCCATGCTGAGAACGCCCCGCTTGTGCTTCAGATCGTTCTTGACGCCGTTGAAAAAGAACTCGCCCTTGATGCAGTAGCCGGGGCCGCCCATGCCGGTGCCTTCGGGGCAGCCGCCCTGAATCATGAAGCCGGGAATGACTCTGTGGAAGATCAGACCATCATAAAAATGGTGATCGCACAGGTCGATGAAGTTGCGGACGCTCTGGGGCGCTTTGTCGGGATACAGCTCGCCTTCGATGACGCCGCCGTTTTCCATAGTGATCTTGAATGTAGGATTCATTGACTTCTCTCCTTCATGGCCCGGTCGATCTGACGCTTGGCGTCCTTCTCTGCCGCGGCCTGTCGTTTGTCGTATAGCTTTTTGCCCTTGCACAGCCCGACCTTGACCTTTACCCGGCTGCCCTTGAAATAGACGGACAGGGGGATCAGGGCGTAGCCGTCCTGCTTGACCTTGCCGTAGAGCCGCATGATCTCCCGCTTGTGCAGCAGCAGACGGCGGGGGCGGCGGGAGTCAACGTTGAAGCGGTTGCCGTGGTCGTAGGGGGAAATGTGCATCTGGTTTAAGAGCATGTCGCCGTCCTTGATGCCGCACCATGCGTCCTTCAGGTTCAGCGTGCCTGCCCGGATGGACTTGACCTCGGTGCCCACCAGCTCGATGCCCGCCTCGATCTCTTCTTCCACGAAGTATTCGTGATAGGCTTCCCGGTTCCGCGCCATGACCTTTACGCTTGCCTTCTCCAGATGTCTCACCCCCTGCGCGATTCTACGGTCATTATACCATAACTGTCAAGGGGATTATACCGCCCAGAAAAGTAAATGTTTCCGCTTACAGCAGACGCAGCCCCCACTCGCCGTTATCTTCCTGATAGTACTGGAACTCGTTCAGCGTGTCGGATTCAAAGACATTCAGCATGTCCATGAAATCCTCCACCAGACGGTATTCCGACAGTTGCTGCCGGGGCAGCCAGAACACTTCGCCCTCGTCGGAGGACTGCAAATCTCCGGTGTAGCGGTCGGCTTTGTAGAAAAGGACCACATACCGGGCGTTGTCCCGGGTCTGGAATTGCTTGACCCCGCACAGCGTCGGGTTCTCGATGGTCAGCCCGGTTTCCTCCCGGGTCTCCCGGATGGCGGCCGCGGTGAAGGCTTCGCCCGGCTCCACGTGTCCGCCGGGGAAGCAGATGCCCGGCCAGCCGGGGTCATTGCGATCCTCCATCAGAAGATTGCCGCTGCCGTCGGACACCATGACCAGCACGGTGAAAATCGCCTGTTCTGCCATCGTTACACCTCGTCAAACAGAAAATGTTCCAAATCCTTGGTGGACGCAAAGGAAAAGTCGCACAGCCGGGTCATTTCCTCCGTGATTTCCGGACAATCCCGCCGACCCCAACCGGCAAAGGCGATGGGGACACCGGCGCTTCGCGCCATTTCCCAAGCGGGCTTCATATCGTCCACCACCAGCAGCTGGGACTGGGTATAGCCGTATTTTGCCATGATCTGCTCCAGCGGCCACGGGCTGGGCTTGCGCAGTTCCTCCGGTAAGTCCCAGCCGTAAATGTCGTCGGGGAGGATGCCGAAGTGGGTCTCGTAGTCCCGTGTGATGTTCTGGATGCAGGAATGGGAGACGACGCAGATTTTTCCGCCGGCTTCCTTCTGGCGGCGGATGATGTCGCCGATGCCGGGGAAGGGGGCGGGGATGTGATCGACGATGTATTTCTGCCAGCCGTGGTATTCGTCCACAATTTCCTGCTCGGTAAAGTTGTACCACTTCCGGCACATGTCGGCAAAGCCCAGACGGAAGCAGCCCTCGGTGTACTCGTGGAGGGTGATTTTCGTCCCCGGGCGGAATTGATTCAGAATGTAGCAGAAGAAGGGATAATTGACGGTGGCCTCGCTCTGCACGACGGTATCGTCGTGGTCGAGGACAAGACAGGGGTATTTCAGCATAGAAGTTCTCCCAATATTTTTATCTTTTCTCATTATACCAGACGCCGGGCGGCGGCGCAACCACAAAATTCCTCTTGCGTATATCGAACAAATGTGCTATAATGACAAAAACAAAAGGAGGTGGGCGCGATGGTGCGGAAAACGTGCCCGGTGGATGTGATATCGGTATGCAGCGCCAACGGGGATATCCGCCCGCTGCGGCTGCGGGTGGAGGACGAGGAACAGGGGCTTATCCGGGTGAATATTGATGAAGTGATCAGCGTGAAGGAAGTCCCCTACGTGGGCGTGGAAGCGAGGATATTTCTGTGCCGGGGGACGGTGGACGGGCGGCAGCGGCAATTTGCGCTGAAATACCTCATCCGCGCCCACTGCTGGTGCCTGATGGACAGGGTGTATTGATTTTTCGCAGTGGAAATTATGGGGAGATTGTTGTATTATGGTGGTAAGAAACTGTCCGGGAGGAAGCACTATGGCAATCGTGACCTTTTACAACGGCGCCCCCAAGGACGCGCCGAAAACCACCATGCCCGCCCATCTGGGGGCGAACGCCATCATCACCTGCAAAAACCGCCTGCTGCTGGAAAAGCGCAGCGACTCCGACGTCTGGGGGCTGGTCGGCGGCGGCTGCAAAAAATGGGAGACCGGGCGGCAGGCCATCGTTCGGGAAGTCTATGAAGAACTGGGACTGCGCATCGCCCCGGAACGGTTCCGGAAGCTGGCGGTGTACGACAACCCCGGCCGGATCGCCGCCTTCCGGGACGGCAGCATCTGGCGCATGGTGATCGTGGTATACGCGCTGGAACTGGAGGAGGAGCCGGAAATGCACATCAGCAGAGAATCCAAGGATCTTCGCTTTTTCAGCCGGGAGGAAATCGGGAATATTGAAATAGCGATTACCCACAGAGATATCGTGGACGACTGGTTTGTCAAGGGAGAAAGCACCCATATTTGTGAATAAACGGAAAAGAAAAAGGATTCCTTATACAATTATTGAAAAAATACTTGTATATTCACGGAAAGTATGCTAATATACAAGGTAAACGGTGCAGTATCCTAGTCGGGGTGGCCATCTTCCAGGAAGGGCCTAAAAATCCTTTGAAGGGCACATCGATGAAGTCCCTGGTGTTTGCTTGTTACGCCCAGTTTCGGGTGGATGCTGGGGGTTAAGGATTCCGGGCGCGCGCAACGGCATGACGCATACGACCCGGTTTCCGTGGAGACTTGAAGCTTGTGCGACGACGGTTGAAGCCCTTAGGCGGCTCCGATCGCGTACGAATCAGGTATGAACCTGCAAGGCGGTGCACAGAATCGTGTGCTGCGTGCAGCGTAGCCTGCCTTGCGTGGAAATGCGGGAAAAGAAGACCAGACGGCCGGCCGCTATGGCCATAGCGGCTGCTGTCATCGCTTCTGGAAACCATTTCTGCAAAAGAGGCTAAGATCATGGCTTCCCTCGTTGTGGAAAACACCTAGGCTGTCGTAAAAGGGCAGGCAGGGGATTGCAGTACGGACTAAGTGGCAATCGGGTACCCATTATCATGGCAACACTTGGGCGGATGAATGAAATGGAAACGGCCTGTGCGGCAACGGCAGGTTTCATCCGGTGAAAAACAACCCGACCTAAGCCGTAAGATTTACTCTGCCTGCCGCCGTTTTTACATTACAAAGTCGAATTGAGAGACTTTTTACTATTTCTCAGAAGGAGAATGTTTTCGTGGCGAAAACCGACCCTGAGGCTGCCAGACGGCAGCGGCATAAGACGATCCGCTGGGTCGTCACCGTTTTCCTGATTACGGTTGTGATTTCCGGCATCATTTCTCTGGTCTCGGACGAGGTGATGGACAGCAGCAGCCTTCCCGTGGCCTTTCTCATTCTGCTTGCCATCGTGATGGTGGGCATTATCTTCGATATCATCGGCATGGCGGTGGCCACGGCGGATGAAAAGCCGTTTCATTCCATGGCCGCCCGGAAGGTGCCGGGTTCTCAGGAAGCCATCCGGCTTCTGCGCAACGCGGAGCGGGTCAGCTCCATCTGTAACGACGTGGTGGGCGATATCTGCGGCGTTGTCTCCGGCAGCGCGTCGGCGACCATTGCGGCGCTGATTCTGACGCAGGTGGACGTGGGCTGGCCGCGGGGCGTTTCGCTGGTCATGTCCGCCCTCGTGGCGGGGCTGACCGTGGGCGGCAAGGCCATCGGCAAGACCTTCGCCGTCAATTCCTGCACGCAGATCGTTCACATGGTGGGCAAGGTGCTCCATGCCCTGAATGGCCTGCATGGTAAAAAGAAAAAGTGATATGTTAGGTTGTGTCGAACGTGAGCATTTTACAGAAAATCAACGGCCATGACGACCTTACCGCTCTGGATGACCGGCAAAGAACCCAGCTCTGTGGGGAAATCCGGGAGTTTCTGATCTCCAACGTTTCCAAAACCGGCGGACATCTGGCCGGAAACTTAGGCGTGGTGGAGCTGAGCGTGGCCATCGAGACCGTTTTTAATACCGAGATAGACCGCCTGGTTTTTGATGTTGGGCATCAGTCTTATGTGCATAAGCTGCTGACCGGACGCCAGGCGGATTTTCCGCATCTGCGGCAGTACGGCGGCCTGTCCGGTTTCCCCAAGCCCTCGGAGAGCAATACGGACGCCTTCGTGGCGGGACATGCTTCCAGCTCCGTTTCCATCGCTCTGGGTATGGCGCGGGCGAGGACGCTCCTGCATCAGGACTACAATGTGGTCGCTCTGATCGGCGACGGTGCCTGCACCGGCGGCATGGCCTACGAGGGGCTGAACGACGCCGCGGTG
>HF988053.1:17381-20638 GCA_000434635.1 Firmicutes bacterium CAG:110
GAGCCGATGGTCATTATCCTCAACGACAATGAAATGTCCATCGGCAGGAACGTGGGCGGCGTGTCCCGGCATCTGTCCCGTCTGCGCTCCAGCGGCCATTATCTGAAGGCCAAGCGCTGGTACCGGGAGGTCATGAAAAAGACCGCCGTCGGCCGGGCGGCGTACCGGGTGACCCGGCGGCTGAAAAACAGGCTGAAGCGGTTTTTGCTGCCCGCGTCCCTGTTTGAAAATATGGGATTTACCTATCTGGGGCCTGTGGACGGCCATGACCTGCCGGGGCTGATCTCTCTGCTTACTACCGCCAAGGGCCTTGCCGAGCCGGTGGTGGTGCATGTGGTCACGAAAAAGGGCTGCGGCTACCGCTTTGCCGAGGAAGATCCGGCAAAATTCCACGGAATCGGGGCGTTTGACCCGGAAACCGGGAAAAAGCTGGCGAAAAAAGTCAAATCTTATTCCGACTCCTTTGGCGAGGCCATGATGGAGCTTGCTCAGAAGGATGACCGGATTTGTGTCATTACAGCCGCCATGCCGGGTGGCACGGGGCTGCTGAAATTCATGCGGGAATACCCCAAACGCTTTTTCGATGTAGGCATTGCGGAAGAACACGCGATCTCCATGGCGGGCGGTCTTGCCAAGCAGGGAATGGTGCCGGTGGCGGCGATCTATTCCACTTTTTTACAGCGCGCCTATGACCAGATCATGCAGGATATCGCCATGCTGCACCTGCATGTGATCCTCGCCGTAGACCGGGCGGGAATCGTGGGGGATGACGGGCCTACCCATCACGGCGTGTTTGACGTTGGATTTTTACGGCAGGTGCCGGGTATGCTGATCCTTACGCCCGCCAGCCTTGCCGAACAGAAGGATATGCTTTCTTGGGCGGCGGAAACATACAACGGCCCCGTGGCAATCCGCTATCCCCGGGGCGGGGAGGGCAGTTACCGGGATTCCGCCTGGCAGCCCGGCGAAAATGTGGAGACGGAAGGGCTTCTGTGCTGCCACCGCCATGGCGGGGACGTGACACTGGTGACTTATGGTTCCATGCTGGATAATGTCCTGGAAGCGGCGGAGATTTTGTCCCAGCGGGGCATTGAAGCGACCATTCTGCGGCTTCTCACGGTGTCCGCCCTGCCTGCCCGGGAAATTCTGACGGAAATGTCCGAAAAACGCCGCGTGATCGTGGCGGAGGAAGTCTGCACCGGCTCCGGTATCCGGGAGGCGCTGGCCTGGGAGCTGCGGAAGCTCTGCCCGGACTGCCGGGTGGACGGCGTCGATCTGGGGGCGGACTTCGTGACCCACGGTTCGACGAAGGAGCTTTACCGGCATTACGGTCTGGACGGGGAGTCCATCGCAAACTATACGCAGGGGGTGCTGTCCTAAGTGAAGGTAAAGAAGAGACTGGATGTTCTGCTGACGGAACGGAACCTTGCGGACAGCCGCTCCAAGGCACAGGCCGTCATCATGAGCGGCCTTGTATATGTGGACGGCCAGAAAGCAGACAAGCCCGGCGTTTCCTATGACGAAACGGTGGAAATTGAGGTGCGGGGCGCGGCGTGCCCCTATGTCAGCCGAGGCGGATTGAAGCTGGAAAAGGCGCTGCGGGACTTCGGCGTAAAAACCGAGGGCTGTGTGTGCAGCGATTCCGGCGCGTCCACCGGCGGATTTACGGATTGCTTATTGCAGCACGGGGCGAAAAAGGTGTTTGCCATCGACGTCGGCTACGGCCAGCTGGACTGGAAAATCCGCTCCGACCCGAGAGTCGTGGTCATGGAGCGTACCAATATCCGCTATGTTACCCCGGAACAGCTGGGGGAGCCGCTGGACTTGTCCGTGGTGGACGTGAGCTTTATTTCGTTAAAGCTGGTTCTGCCCGTGATCAAAACACTGTTGAAGCCCACCGGGCAGGTGCTCTGCCTGATCAAGCCCCAGTTTGAAGCGGGGAAGGAGAAGGTGGGCAAAAAGGGCGTCGTCCGGGAAAAATCCACCCACAAAGAGGTGCTGGACAATTTTGTTGCCCTTGCGGACGAGCTGCAATTCAAAATTCTCGGCCTGACCTTCTCCCCGGTGAAGGGGCCGGAGGGGAATATTGAATTTCTGGGGCATCTGACGCTGGACAATGTGGCGGGCATTCGGCCGGATACGGCGCTGGTGGCGGAATTGGCGCACCAGACGCTGGACAAGGGGGAAAATTCATGAAAAATGTCATTCTGACCCCCAATCCCTACCGGGACAGGAATTTTCAGACGGTGCGAAGCGCTATCCAGATTCTGAAAGACGCGGGCATTCAGCCCAAACTGTGCCTGCCCTTTGAGGTAGACCGCAATTACGAGCTGCCGAAAGATCTGCGTTTTTCCCGGCTGGACAGAGAATTGCCCAATGCTGAGCTGGTGATCTGCTTCGGCGGCGACGGGACCATCCTGCACATGGCCAAGGCGGCTACCCGGAGGGGCGTCCCCCTTCTCGGCGTGAACATCGGCACCATGGGCTTCATGGCAGAATTGGAAAGCACCGAGCTGGAAAAGCTCGCCATGCTGGCCACCGGGGAATTCACCACGGAAAAGCGTATGATGCTGGACGTGACGGTGCAGCGCAGCCGGGACATTTTGTTTCACGACATCTGCCTGAACGACGCGGTGATCACCAAGGGCGTGATCGCCAGAATCGTGCATCTCTCCGTAAAATGCGACGGTATTCAGGCCATGGAATGCGGTGGCGACGGCGTGATCGTAGCGACGCCTACCGGCTCCACCGCCTACAGTCTTTCCGCCGGAGGCCCCATTGTGGAGCCGGAGGCGAACAACATCATCATTACGCCCATCTGCGCCCATGAGGTGGGCAGCCGGTGCATCGTGGCATCCGACCGGCGAGTGGTCACCGTGGAGATGGTGCGCAACGCCCGGCGCAACGCCTATGTCTCCGTGGACGGCGGCAGGGCGTTCCGGCTGAATCTGGGCGATGTGGTAACGGTTCAGAAATCTCATCTGGAAACGAAACTGGTTCGGTTGAAGGAACGCAGTTTTTATGATGTGGTCAACGCGAAATTTAAGAAAGTGTAAGAGGTGACCGGGTTTGAAATCGAAGAGACAGGCAAAAATTATGGAGATCATCTCCACAACAAACGTAGAAACACAGGAGCAGCTGCTTAAGGAATTGCAGGAAGCGGGCTTCACCAGCACCCAGGCGACCATTTCCCGGGACATTAAGGAGCTGAGAATTGTCAAGGAGTTGACCAGCTTCGGCACCTACCGCTACACGAC
>HF988053.1:20662-27699 GCA_000434635.1 Firmicutes bacterium CAG:110
CACGACGGCGGCAAGAGAGGTGCCCAGCGCCTTTACGGGGCGGCTGAACACCATTTTCCGGGAATGCGTCACCAGCTTTGACTATGCCCAGAACATCATCGTCATCCACACCCTTCCGGGACTGGCCAACGCGGCGGCCTCCGCGCTGGACGCCATGAATATGAACGTGGTGCTGGGGACGCTGGCCGGTGACGACACGGCAGTGGTCATCATGCGGGATACCAACGCCGCCGCTGCCTTCTGCGGTGAGATCAAGAGCCTGATAGGCGGCTGAGAGGGGGAATAACCGTGCTGAGCCTTCTGCATATTGAAAATATCGCGGTGATAGAAAGCGCGGATATTTCCTTCGACGGGGGATTTACTGTCCTCACCGGCGAGACCGGCGCGGGCAAATCCATTGTCATTGACGCGATTTCAGCCATCCTCGGCGAGCGGGCATACCGGGACATGATAAGGACCGGGGCAAATAAGGCCACCGTCCGGGCGGTGTTTACCGGGGTTCCAAAGTTACAGTGGTTCGAGGACAACGGCGTGGAATACGACCCGGAGACCATCGTCCAGCGGGAGATTTTTCTGGACGGGAAAAATGTCTGCCGGGTCAACGGAAGCCTCGTAACGGTGTCCATTCTGCGGAAGCTGGGTATCCAGCTTATCAACATCCACGGCCAGCATGATTCCGCGTCGCTGTTTGATGAGGACAACCATCTTGCTTTTCTGGACGCATTTGCCGGGAATGAGGCGCTGCGGAGCGATTACGGCGAAAAATACGAGACTGTGGCGAAGCTGCGGCGGGAAATCGACCGCCTGACCATGGACGAAGGGGAAAAGCTGCGCCGCATGGAGACCCTGAAATACCAGATCGCCGAGATCGAAAAGGCAGAGCTGGAGCCGGGAGAGGACGAAAAACTGGAAGACCGGCGGAAGATCCTGCAAAACGCCGAAAAGCTGAGCAACGGCATGGAAACGGCCGTGGAATGTCTCTACGGCGGGGACGATACCGACGGCGCCGCCGGGCTGCTCGCACAGGCGGAGTACGCCCTTGCGCGGCTGTCCCGGTTCAGCGACAGCTTCAACGCTCTGCATGAACGGGTAGCCGACCTGATGTATCAGGTTCAGGATGCCGCTGAGGAGGTTCGGGACGCCCGGGACGGCTTAAGCTATTCCGCCGACGAGCTGGAACAGATCGAGTCCCGGCTGGACGTCATTCACAAGCTGCGCCGGAAGTACGGCACGACCTGCGAGGATATCCTTGCGTATCTTGACAGCGCGAGAAAAGAGCTGGACGACATCGAATTTGCCGACGACCATCTGGAACGGCTGAAAGCGAAGCTCCAGAAGGCGGAAAAAGCCGCATGGGACGCGGCGATCGCCCTCCGGGAGAATCGGAAAGCGGCGGCAAAGGCCATGTCGGAGCGCATCCTGACGGAGCTGACCCAGCTGGATATGCCGAGAGTGCAGTTTTCCTGCGAGTTCCGGGAGACGGAGCTGACTGTAGCCGGCGCGGACGCCGTGGCGTTTTACATGTCCGCCAACGCGGGCGAAGCCCTGAAGCCCATGAGCAAGGTGGCCTCCGGCGGTGAGCTGGCGCGAATCATGCTTGCCATGAAGAACGTTCTGGCGGAAAAAGACCAGGTGGAGACCCTGATTTTCGACGAGGTGGACACCGGCGTTTCCGGCCGCGCCGCCCAGAAGGTCGCCCAGAAGCTGAAAAGCGTCGCCGCCCACAAACAGGTGCTGTGCGTCACCCATCTGCCCCAGCTGGCGGCGCTGGCGGACAACCATCTGCTCATCGCCAAGCAGGAGCGGAACGGACGGACATACACCTCCGTGACGCCTCTGGACTTGGAGGGAAGAAAGCGGGAGCTGGCGCGTATCATCGGCGGCGCGACGATTACCGAAACCACGCTGAAAAGCGCGGAGGAAATGCTGCGGGGATAAGCCGTCGGTTTACACAGAATTTATGCGAGTTTACCCTTGACAAATTCCGCTCTGTTTGTTAGGATAATGCAAGCAACACAGTGATGGGAAGAAGTAAGCGTCCCGATTCCCGCCAGAGAGCTGCCGGTTGGTGCAAGGCAGTGGGGAAAAGCGCCGAAATACCTCCCGGAGTGGCCTTTCTGAACGGTAGTAGGGAAGGACGGGGTTCGCCCGGTACAGCGAGAGGCGTTGCTGGACGCCGTGAGGGCATTTTTCGTGAGAAAGTGCCGAATTAGAGGTGGTACCGCGTATTTTACGCCCTCTATCCGTTTGGATAGAGGGCGTTTTTCCATAAAAAGGAGGGGATACTATGCTGACACGACCCATGGACATCCTGAGTGCGTTTCCCGTGCGGAAAAGCAAACAGCAGAAGCAGGAATTCCGGGATGCGGCGCAGTCTTATTTATCGCAGTTCGGCTATTCGGCAAGCGTCGAAAAGGGGAGCTTCGGCTGCCGGAACATGGTGATCGGAGACCCGGAGACGGCGCAGTACCTGATCACCGCCCACTATGACACCTGCGCGCGCCTGCCCATTCCCAATCTGATCACGCCGTGCAATTTCTGGGCATTTTTGGGATATCAGCTGGTCGTTATGCTGCTGATGCTTCTCGTTCCGGCGATTCCGGGTGCGCTGGCAGGGCTGCTTGCGGGAAGCTTCGACGTTGGTTATTACGTGTGGTTTCTCTGCGTGTGGGCGGTGATCGCGCTGGTGATGATCGGCCCCGCCAATAAGCACAACGCCAACGACAATACCTCCGGCGTGGTCACGCTGCTGGAAATCGCCCGTTCCCTGCCGGAAAGCCAGCGGGGCAAGGTCTGCTTTGTCCTGTTCGATCTGGAAGAAGCAGGGCTGATCGGTTCCGCCGCCTACCGCAAGGCGCACAAAAAGGCGTCTGACAGCCAGCTTGTCCTCAATCTGGACTGCGTGGGAGACGGGGATCACATTCGCTTCTTCCCTACGAAAAAGCTGAAAAAAGACCGGAAAAGGCTGACTTCCCTCTATAAAGCCTGCGGTTATTTTGGGAAAAAGGACGTGCTGGTTCACGAAAAGGGCTTTTCCGTCTACCCCTCCGATCAGGCGAATTTCCCTTACGGCGTGGGCATCTGCGCACTGCGGAAAAAGGGGAAAACGCTGTATCTGTCCCGCATCCACACACCCAAAGACACCATTCTGGAAGAAACAAACGTCAATATTCTGCGCGCGGCTCTGATCACATTCATCACCTGCGGCGCAGTGCAATAAGAAAGGAAATGTAACATGAAACTGTATGACGAACTGGTTGCCCGGGGACTGATCGCCCAGGTGACCAACGAGGAAGAGATTCGGGAAATGATTGACAACGGCAAGGCCACCTTCTACATTGGCTTTGACTGCACCGCCGACAGTCTGACCGCCGGCCACTTCATGGCGCTGACTCTGATGAAGCGTCTGCAAATGGCGGGCAACAAGCCCATCGCCCTGATCGGCGGCGGCACGACCATGATCGGCGACCCCTCCGGCCGTACCGATATGCGGAAAATGCTCACCAAGGAGGACATCAACCACAACGCCGAGTGCTTCAAAAAGCAGATGGAGCGCTTCATCGAGTTTGGCGAGGGCAAGGCGCAGATGGTCAACAACGCCGACTGGCTGCTGGACCTGAACTACGTGGAGCTGCTGCGGGAAGTTGGCGCGTGCTTCTCCGTCAACAACATGCTCCGGGCGGACTGCTACCGCCAGCGCATGGAGCGGGGACTGTCCTTCCTGGAATTCAACTACATGATCATGCAGTCCTACGACTTCTACCACCTGTTCCAGCATTTTGGCTGCAATATGCAGTTCGGCGGCAACGACCAGTGGAGCAACATGCTGGGCGGCACCGAGCTGATCCGCAAGAAGCTGGGCAAGGACGCCCACTGCATGACCATCACGCTGCTGACGGACTCTCAGGGCAACAAGATGGGCAAGACCGCCGGAAACGCTGTCTGGCTGGACGCCAACAAGACTTCTCCCTTTGAATTCTACCAGTACTGGCGGAACGTGGGCGATGCCGACGTGATGAAGTGCATCCGGATGCTGACCTTCCTGCCTCTGGAGCAGATCAATGAGATGGACACATGGGCGGACGCCAAGCTCAACGAGGCCAAGGAAATTCTCGCCTACGAGCTGACCAAGATGGTTCACGGCGAAGAAGAGGCTGAAAAGGCCAGAGCTGCTGCCAAGGCGCTGTTTGTGGGCGGCGGCGACGACGCCAATATGCCTACCACGGAAATTTCCGCCGACAAGCTGGTGGACGGCAAGATCGGCATTCTGAACCTGATGGTGGCCTGCGGACTGGCGCCCTCCAACAAGCAGGCGCGGCAGCTGGTGGAGCAGGGCGGCGTTCTGGTCAACGACGAGAAGGTGCCCAATGCCCAGTTCGCCGTGACGGAGGAGATGCTGAAAGCGGGCGTGAAGATCCGCAAGGGCAAGAAGATTTTCCACAAAGCGGTGCTGGCCTGATGCTGGAACTTGCAGTGGAGACCGACCGGGAAGCGGTGAACCGGCTGGCCTGTCAGGTACACGCCATGCACGTTGGCTGGTTGCCGGAGACTTACGAAATGCCCCCGGAAATGTACCCAAAGGAGCGGTTCCAGAAAGCGATCGCGGAACGATCGTTATATGTAGCCCGACTGCATGGCGCGGTCGTGGGCTATATGAACCTGATGATCCGGAATTTCGACGGGTTGGGTCTGAAAAAGCGGAAGGTTCTGCGGATTGACGAAATTGCCGTGGAGGAAAGTCTTCGCGGTCAGGGCGTCGGCACGGAGATGATGGAAGATGTCCGCGCCTTAGCGAAGACGCTCGGCTGCACGAGTTTGCAGCTGGGGGTTTACCCCCAGAACGCCGCCGCCGTGGCTTTCTACCAGAAGTGCGGCTTTACCGTCCGCAGTTTGGAAATGCAGAGGAAGCTGTAACAGAAAACACAGGCCGTCCGCGGAACATGCGGACGGCCTGACCGTTTTCTGAACGCCGCCCGGAGGGACGGCGTTTTTCGTTTACAGCAGGTACTTTTTCAGCTTTTCCAGATTTTCTTCGCTCATAGGGGTCAGCGGCAGGCGGCAGCCACCGCAGTCATAGCCGATGAGCTGCATGGCGGCTTTTACGGGAATGGGGTTGACCTCGCAGAACAGCAGCTCAATGAGGGGCAGCAGCTCCGCCTGCAATGCGGCGGCGGTGTCGAAATCTCCTGCCAGCGCCGCCTGCGCCATGGCCTGCGTCTCCACGGGGGCGACGTTGGACAGAACCGAAATGACGCCCTGCCCGCCCAGCGACATTACCGCGACCGCCTGATCGTCATTGCCGCTCCAAACGGGGAAATCCGGGCAGGCGGCGCAGAGCTTCCCGATTTTGGAGATGCTGGAAGACGCTTCCTTGACTCCCGCCAGATTGGGGATGCGTGACAACCGGTCGTAGACCTCCACGGGAATATCAACGCCGGTACGGGAGGGAACGTTGTAGGCGATGACCGGGATATGTACCGCTCCGGCGACTGCGCTGTAGTGGGCAAGCAGACCCTCCGGCGTGGCCTTGTTGTAGTAGGGGGTGACCACGAGCAGCGCGTCCGCTCCCGCGCCCTCCGCTGCCCGGCTCAGCGCCGCCGCGTGTTCCGTGCAGTTTGACCCGGTTCCGGCGATGATGAGACAGCTGTCCCCGACGTATGCCTTTGCCCGGCGGAACAGTTCCAGCTTTTCGCAGTCGGACAGGGTGGCGGACTCTCCGGTGGTGCCGCAGATCACCACGGCTTCGATGCCCGCGTCGATTTGCCGCCGCAGCAGCTGCTCCATCATGGGATAGTTAACCTTTCCCCCGAGGAACGGGGTGACGAGTGCCGTACAGGCTCCTGTAAAGAATGGTTGCTTCATAGGCTGATACCTCCACGCCAGTCTATGCCGGGGGAATGTATTTTGTCTGTTGCAAAACGGGAAAAAATGGGCTATACTGTGGGCACAGAGAATAGGGAGGAAAACCATGAAAACACATGATTTTTGGTATGATCTGCCGGAAGAGCTGATCGCCCAGACGCCGCTGGAGCGGCGGGACGGTTCCCGGCTGATGGTGCTGAACCGGGAAACCGGGGAAATTCAGCATAAGCATTTTTACGACGTCATCGACTATCTGAACCCCGGCGACTGTCTGGTGATGAACGATTCCCGGGTGCTGCCCGCCCGGCTCATGGGGCACCGTCCCACCGGCGGCGTGGTGGAGGTGCTGCTTCTGCGGGACTTGGGCAACAAGTGCTGGGAGTGCCTGTGCAAGCCCGGTCGGAAAATGCAGGTCGGCAACGAGGTCATTTTCGGAGACGGCGAGCTGACGGCCGTTGTTCGGGAAGTGCGGGAGGACGGCAATCGGGTGGTGGAATTCCGGTACGAAGGAATTTTTCTGGAAGTGCTGGAACGCCTTGGGAAGATGCCCCTGCCGCCCTACATCAAGGAGGAACTTCAGGATCAGGAGCGGTATCAGACCGTCTATTCCCGTGAGGTCGGCTCCGCCGCCGCACCCACGGCGGGACTGCATTTTACAAAGGAATTGTTGGAAAAAATTCGGGAAAAGGGCGTAAATGAAGCCTTTGTGACCCTGCACGTAGGGCTCGGCACCTTCCGCCCGGTAAAGGCGGAGGAAGTGACTGAGCATCATATGCACTCCGAGCTGTGCATGATGAACGCCGAGACCGCGAACATGCTGAACGAAACGAAGCGAAACGGCGGGCGGGTCATCTGCGTGGGCACGACCTCCTGCCGCACGCTGGAATCTCTGGTAAACGACGACGGCACCTTCGAGGCCAAGTCCAAATGGACGGACATTTTCATCTATCCGGGCTACACCTTCAAGGCCATGGACGGCCTGATCACCAATTTCCATTTGCCGGAGAGCACTCTGGTCATGCTGGTATCCGCGTTTGCTGGGCGCGAGCATGTGCTGAACGCCTACGAGGAAGCGGTAAAGCAGCGGTATCGGTTCTTTTCCTTCGGGGACGCCATGTGTATTGTATAGCATAAGCTTTTTACGCATAAATGGCAACCGGCCTTTTAGGCCGGTT
>HF988054.1:0-5666 GCA_000434635.1 Firmicutes bacterium CAG:110
GACTCTCGTTGGATTTTTGATAGGATGCTTGTTACTTCGTATAACCACAAGGAAAAAATAAATTTCAGCTTGCCGAATGGATTCACAAGCGGGGCAAATCACTGCATTGCTGCGTGATTTACCCCGCTTTTTCCGTTTTGCCAACAGCCCAGCCAGATGGCCGGGCTGTATTTGCGTTCTTATTCAGAGTCCACCATTTCCTGACGCAGCTCGCTGCGGCGCACCAGGAAGCGGCGGATGGCGAACAGTCCCGCAATGCAGGCGATGCAGGCCACATTGCTCCAGGGGTCGTCGTGGCTCAGAATCACGTGACGGGTGATGGCTACGGTGAGCACCTCCAGAATGTTGGCGGGAGTGGTGTCGATCAGCATCCGCACGAATTCCAGTCCCACCACGATGGACAGCAGGTTATGGAGCATGTGGCTGACGTCGGCAAAATATGCCGTCCCTTCGGTGACCATGTTCACTACCTCAATGCCCAGCGCGCCCACCAGCGCAATGAGGGTGATCCCGGCAATGATCCACTCCATGATCTTCAGCACCCAGCGGAAAAACTGTTCGGTCTTCCGGTCACGCTTGGCTAATTTGTCGATCTTTTCCTGTACATTGGGGTCGTCAGAATGGGTTGTCTGGAGCATGGCAATACCTCCCGGCGATGTTGTATTGCCATTATACACGATTTTCCTCTGAAATGGAAGCCCTTTCTTTACCAGAACTTATATACTTTACTTCCGGTAGTGCTTCCGCATCTCCGCTCTTGCCGCTTCCACTTCCTCGTGAAGCTCCCGGGCGGACATCCGCAGAACGCCGCTTCCGAAGGAGGACAGCTGCACCAGTCCGTCGGAGGACGCCACCCGCACGGCGTAGTCCCGGCCGATCTCGTGGGCAAGCGCTTCAATGTAAGCATCGGCGGTCTGGCCCTCTTTGGTGTAGACCACCTGAATGTTGTGGAACTGGCTCTTTTCGCCGGGGTTGCCCTTCTGTTTGTAGCCGTCGAATACCACCACCAGATGGCACTTGGTAAAGCCCGCGTAGCTGGAAAGCCGGTCACACAGCTGGCGGCGGGCGGCGTCCAGATCATCCTTGGCCTGCGCCGCCAAGTCCTCCCACGCGAAGATCACGTTGTAGCCGTCCACGATGATGTATTTCTGCCGGGGCGTCCGGATGGCGACATCGTCAGCCGCGGGACGGTTGGAGACGCCGTAGACGGGGCGGCGGATGGGGCCGAACTCCCGCTCCATGATCTTTTCCAGCTCCTTGTCGTCCAGGCGGACGTTGCGGGTGATGATTTCGGGAGCTTTTTCCTCTTTCAGACCGCTTTCTAAGTGCATGTAGTCCTTCACCTGATTCCACTTGACGGTGAAGCCCGCCCCGTGGGCGCAGAAGACGGAATCCGGCGTGTTGGCCAGATCGGCCTCCGGGTCGTATCCGGTTTCCGCGACCACGGCGTCGGTATTGTGGCAGGGGGCGTAGCCGTGGAGGGTCAGCTGCATCCGTCCCAGCCCCTGCGTATAGGCCGCCAGCGTGTCGGCGTAGTCCCTGATCTCCGACGCAGGGACAAGCCCCTTCAGCGTGGACAGCGCCCCGGCGGCCTCCGGCGCGTCGAACTCGCCGCCCATGGCGCGGATGTCCGTGATGGCGCGGCCGATCTGCTCCGTGGGCATGGTCAGGCAGAATTCATACCATGGCTCCAGCAGGACGGATTTCGCCTGCATCAGTCCCTGACGGACGGCTCGGTAGGTCGCCTGACGGAAATCCCCGCCTTCGGTGTGCTTTAAGTGCGCCTTGCCCACCAACAGCGTGATCTTCATATCCGTAATCGGCCCGCCCACCAGGACGCCCCGGTGGACTTTTTCTTCCAGATGGGTCAGGATGAGCCGTTGATAATTGACATCCAGCACGTCCGTGGGACATACGGTGTCGAACACCAGACCGCTGCCGGCGGGCAGCGGCTCCAGCAGCAGATGCACCTCGGCATAGTGGCGCAGCGGCTCAAAATGCCCGACGCCCTCCACCGTGTTCTCAATGGTTTCCTTGTAGAAAATCCGCTGATCGCTGAGAGTCACGTCCAGAGCGAAGCGCTGCTGCACCAGACTGCGGAAAACCTCCTGCTGCACCCGCCCCATCATTTGTACGTGGATCTGTCCGTTTTCCCAGAGCAGACGCAGCTGGGGTTCTTCTTCCTCCAGCTGCCGCAGCTTGGGCAGAACCTGCGCCGGGTCGGCGCCTCCGGGCAGATTCACCCGGTAGGTCATGACCGGCTCCAGCACGTAGGGCTGCCCCGCCGGTTCCGCCCCCAGAGACTGCCCCGCGTAGGTTTCGGAAAGCCCCGTCACCGCGGCCAGCTGGCCGGCGGAAACTTCCTCCGGGGCGGTAAATTTGTCGGCGGAGTACCGCCGCAGCTGCACGAGTTTTTCTTCCCGCAGCTCGCCCTTTTGGTTAACATAACGCAGCGCGGAGCGGACTTTCAGACTGCCGCCTGTGACCTTCAGCCATGTCAGGCGGTTCCCCTGAGGGTCGCGGGAGATTTTATAGACTTTTGCGGCGAATTCGCCGGGATAGGCCGTTTCCGGGGCGTATTTGTCCAGAATATCCAGCAGCGCCCCCACGCCGTCCAGTTTCAGCCCGGAACCGAAGCAGCATGGGAACAGCTTCCGTCCGGCAATCAGCGCCCGGAGATTCCCCGCCGTGACGCCGCCGGTTTCCAGATAGTTTTCCAGCAGTGCCTCGTCGCACATGGCGGCGTTTTCCGCGATCTCCTCCGGGGACGCGGTGAAATCCACACAGGCGGGGCTGAGCTGCTGCCGCAGTTCGGCCAGCAATTTCTCCTTGCCCATTCCGGGCAGGTCCATCTTGTTGAGGAACAGGAACGTCGGTACCTGATAGCGTTCCAGCAGCCGCCAGAGGGTCAGGGTGTGGGCCTGCACGCCGTCGGTGCCGCTGATAACCAGCACGGCGCAGTCCAGCACCGGCATGATGCGCTCGGCTTCGGCGGAAAAGTCCACATGGCCGGGGGTGTCCACCAGGGTGACGGCGCGGTGCTCCGTTTCCAGCAGCGCCTGTTTGGAAAAAATGGTGATGCCCCTTGCGCGTTCCAGCGCGTGGGTGTCCAGAAACGCGTCCTGATGATCGACCCGCCCCAGGGTACGTCTCGCCCCGGCTTCATAGAGCATCGCCTCGCTGAGCGTGGTCTTCCCCGCGTCCACATGGGCCAGCAATCCGGCGCACAGGGGCTTTTTTATATTGTTCGGCTGTTCTGCGGCCATAGGAAAACCTCCCTTTGGGTCAATACTGCCCGTATTGTACCACAAAGGGAGGCAATCGTCGAGAGGTTTCTTTTGCCTTACGTGATGTCGAGGTCAACCGTGACCTGATAGTAGTCGCAGGCGTGGGCGGTGTAGTTTTTGACGTTTTCCTTGGAGATCATGTTCATTTGCAGGAAGGAGCAGAAGACGTAGGCGTTGTCGTCCAGAATCATCTGCTGAAGCGTCACCGCCATCTCGCCCCGCCTGGCGGGGTCGAATTCCCGGGACAGCTGCTCGATCAGCGCCGTGACCTCCGGATTGTCATAAGCGCCAAAATTGTAGCTCATGCCGGGAACGCAGGAGGTGGTGAAGAAATACTGGGGGTCGCCGGAGGGAGCTGTTACCAGCGCGGAAGCGTAAATATCCCAGCTGCCCATGTCCGCCAGAAACTCCCGGCGGTTTGCAGTGCAGTTGATGTCCACGTCAATGCCGATCTCTTTGAGGGACGCCTGGGCGGACTCGGCCAGCAGGGGCAGCTCCTGACGGGAGGGGTAGGTCAGCCAGCGGACGGTCAGCTTCACGCCGTCCTTTTCCCGGATGCCGTCGCCGTCGGAATCCACCCAGCCCGCTTCCTCCAGAACCGCCTTCGCACCCTCGGGGTCGTAGGCTTCCGCCGTGACGTTCTCGCCGCCGAAGGTGGAGAAGCCGTCGGGGAACGCACCGCTGGCCGCGACGCCGTGGCCGTCTAAGAGGGTCTTCACGAAGCCCTCCTTGTTGATGCCCATGGCGATTGCCCTGCGGACGGCGGTGTCCTGCATGATGGGACTGGTCATGTTCATGGAGCCGAAGAAGGCGCGGGAGGTCTGGATGGCGGAGAACTGATAACCGCCGTTTTCAAAATTGGGGTAAGCCTCATAGGCCATGCCGTAGGCGGCGTCAATATCCCCGGCCTGTAGGGCAGCGGAGAGGGTGTCGCCGTTACTAAGGGTGCGGATGGTCAGCTCGTCCAGTTTGGGCGTGCCGTTCCAATACTGGGTGTTGGGGGTCAGCGTCAGATGGTCGTCCGTGACCAGCTCCTTCACAACGTAGGGGCCGGTACCGGCGACAATGCCGTTTTCAAAATCCGACGCGTCCACATCGATGATGCAGCCGTAGGGGTCGCCCAGATAGTTCATCAGGGCGGGATTGGGTTCGCTGGTGGTGACGGTCAATACCTGACCGTCGGCGGCCACGTCCACGATCTTCGTGTCGCTGGGGGCGCGGTCGTGATTTTCCAGCAGGTGGTTCAGGCACTGCTTTACGGCCTCGCCGTCCATGTCCCGGCCGGAGGAGAATTTCACGCCATCCCGGAGGGTGATCGTCCAGACGCAGCCGCCGTCGTTTGTCCAGTCGGTGGCCAGCCAGGGCTCCAGCTCCATGGCGTCGGTGTAATGCACCAGCGTTTCTCCGATGCCGTAGCGGATGCAGGCCCAGCCGTTGTAGGTGCGGTGGGGGTCAACGGTTTCTTCCCAGTTTTCGGAGTTGAAGGTGGTGTCGCCGATGACCATGGTTTTTTTGGCTGCCGTGCCGCCCTCGGAGGCTTTGCCGCCGCAGCCGGTCAGCAGAGCAGCTGCCAGGGAGGCAGTCAGCAGGAGAGAAATGATCTTTCTCATGATGGATTCCTTTCGTATTCGGTTATTTATGTCCTGCCGGACGTCACGGCATAACATCATGATAATACGCTGTCGATCAAGCGCTTGGTATAATCGTTTTTGGGATTCCGGATGACCTCATCCGGGGTGCCTTCCTCCACGATCTCGCCACGGTACATCACCAGCACCCGGTCACAGAACTGCTGCACCAGAGAAATGTTGTGGGAGATAAAGAGAATGGAGAGGCCGCGCCCCTGTCGGGTTCTCAGGGTGTTCAGCAGTTCCAGAATTTCCTTCTGCACCGTCACATCCAGCGCGGAGGTGATCTCGTCGCAGATCAGGAGCCGGGGTGCGATGGCCAACGCCCGGGCGATCGCCGCCCGCTGGCACTGCCCGCCGCTGACCTGATGGGGGTAGCGGCCGGCATATTCCGGGGGCAGGCCGCAGTCTTTCAGAAGGGCTTCCACTTTTTCTCGGGTTTCCTTTCGGGAAAGCCCGGCATTTCGCAGGCTTTCGCCGATACCGTCGCCTAAAGTGCGGCGGGGGTCGAAGGAGTCCGCCGGGGTCTGGAAAACCATCTGCATGGTTCTGTAGACCTCCCGCAGCGGCTTGCCTTTCCGGTTTGTGATGTCCTCGCCGTCCAGAAAGATGGAGCCGGAGGTCACGTCCACCAGACGGGCGATCATGTTGACGGCGGTGGTTTTGCCGCTGCCGCTTTCCCCGATGATGGCGAGACACTCGCCGGGGAACAGGTCAAAGCTGATATTTTTCACGGCGGTAAAGTCCGCCT
>HF988054.1:5679-12830 GCA_000434635.1 Firmicutes bacterium CAG:110
GGCGGTAAAGTCCGCCTGCCCCTGCCGGGAGAAGGTTTTGGTCAGGCCGCTGACTTTCAGGATCGGTTCCATGTCTTCACCTCCGGAGCCGGGGCACGGCCGCAAGGAGTGCTCTGGTATAGTCTGCCTGAGGATTTGCCAGAACATCCCCGGTTTTTCCGTATTCCACGGCCTTTCCGTCTTTCAGCACCAGCACGTTGTCGGCCATGGCGCCGATGACGCCCAGATTGTGGGCAACGAGGACGATGGCGGTGCCGAAGGTGTCCCGCACCATCCGCATTTCCTCCACCACCTGCTTCTGCAAGGTCACGTCCAGCGCGGAGGTCGGCTCATCTGCAAGCAGAACGCCGGGGCTTAACAGCATGGCGGCGGCAATGCCCACCCGCTGCTGCATCCCGCCGGAAAGCTCGAAGGGGTAGCTTGTGAGAATCCGTTTTCCATCCTCGAAGCCCAGCTTGGCCAGCATTTCCAGCGCGCGTTCTTCAAGCAGTGCCTTGGAAATTCTGCCATGCTCCCGCATGGCCTCATACAGCTGCGCCCCCACCGTGCGGATGGGGCAGAAGGCGCTGCCCGCGCTCTGAAAGATATAGCCCAGCTCCGGGCCGCAGAGCTTGCGTAATTCCTTTTGGGGAAGTGCGGTGAGGTCACGTCCCTTGTACCGGATGCTCCCCCCGGTGACGCGGCCTTCACTGCCAAGCAGACCCATAGCCGCTTTGATCAGGGTGGATTTGCCGCTGCCGCTTTCCCCCACAATGCCTAAGATCTCGCCGGAGGACAGGGAAAAACTCACATCCTCCACGGCAGGCTGCCCCAGATAGGCGATGTCCACGTGCTCGTATCTCAGTAAGGTTTCCATGTTCTACCTCCGGCTTTTGGGGTCTGCGTAGTCCCGGATGGTGTCGCCCAGAAGGTTGAAGATCATCACCGAAATGAAAATGGCAATGCCGGGGCTGAAGGTGATCCACGGGGAGGTGGTCATGAGACTTCTGGTGTCGCTCATCATGCTGCCCCATTCGGGGATCGGCGGTTTCGCGCCCAGCCCCAGAAAACTCAGCGCAGCCAGCTCCATCATCATAGTCCCGATGTCCAGCATGGCTGTGACCAGAACGGGGCCGATGATGTTGGGCAGGATGTGCTTGAGGATGATCTTTCCCGTGCCGCTGCCGGACAGCCGGACGGCCTTCATCCACTGGGTTTCTTTTTGCGCCAATGTCTGGCTTCGGGCGATCCGGGCGTATTTCGGCCACGAGATCGCCGCCAGTGCGATAATGGCGTTTTGCAGTCCGCCCCCCAGCACCCCCGCCACCGCTAGGGCAAACACCAGACCGGGGAACGCCAGGAACACGTCGGAAACGCGCATCAGCACCGTATCGGTCAGGCCGCCGACCCAGCCGCAGGTCACGCCCACGGCCGTGCCGACGGTCGTGATGACGGCCACCAGCAGAAGCGTGGAAAAAATACTCGCCCGGCTTCCGGCAATGACCCGGGACAGCATATCCCGGCCATACCGGTCCGTTCCGAGAGGGTGGGCTTTGGTAGGCGCCTGCTTGGCGATGTCCAGATTCTGGAGGTACGGGTCATGGGGCGTCAGGTACTCCGAAAAGAGGGAGCAGAGGATCAGGGCGATTGCCAGGACGGAAAAAAGAATCAGGCGGGCTTTCACCGTGTTTCGCCTGACTGTGCCTATGGAGGTTTTTACGGTCTTCATCCCGCCTGCACCCCCAGTCGGATTCTCGGGTCGAGGACGTGGTAGAGAATGTCCGTGACCAGATTCACCATCACGTAAATGATCGCCATCCAGACCACGTAAGCCTGAATGAGGGGGTAGTCCCGCATGGTGATGGCGTCCACCGCCAGCTTCCCCACGCCGTCCCACATGAAGATGCTTTCAATAATGGCCGTGCCGCCGAGTAAGCTGCCGATGGACAGCGCCAGCAGGGTCAGAATGGTGAGCATGGCGGATTTCAGCACGCTTTTCCACAGGATCACCCGTCCGCGCACGCCTCTTGCCGCCGCGCCGAGAACGTAGTCCTTGTTCAGTTCCTCCAGCACTGCGGCTCTGACCTGCCGCATATACTTGGCGGACATGGCAATGGCCAGCGTCAGGGTGGGGAGGATCGCGCCCTGCACCGTCGTCCCGCCGGAAATGACGGGCAGAAGCTTCCATTTTATGGAAAACAGCTGCATCAGCAGCAGCGCCACAAAAAAGTTCGGCAGACTGTTGCCGATGAAGCTGAAAAACCGCAGAACATAGTCTGTAAATTTATCGTGCTTCACCGCCGCCCAGATGCCCAGCGGAATGGAAATGATCACGGTCGCCCCGATGGAGAGCGCCGTCAGCAGCAGCGTCGCCGGGAGCTTGGACACAAACGTCCCGAACACGTCCTTCCCGGAAACATAGCTGACGCCCATATTGCCGGTCAGCAGCCCTCTCAGCCATGCGCCATATTGCGTCAGAAAGGGCTGGTCAAGCCCCAGCTCCGCCCGTTTGGCGTCGATGATCTCCTGCGCCACCGCGCCCTTGTCGCCGTACAGCTCGATAATGGCGTCGCTGCCTGCAGCGCGCATCATGGCGAAGGACAGAAAGGTAATGCCCAGCAGCACCGGGATCAGCTGCAAAAAGCGCTTGCCTATATATTTGTTCAAAATGGATATCCCCTTTAGGAAGCCGGTGCTTCCTCAGCTTTCCAGCAGTCCCGCTTTCCGCCCCTCGATGAGGAACATGGGTGTGGAGGCGTTGTTGATGCGCTCCTCCTTCGTCCAGACCCGCTGCCAGATGTTCTCGTCGGCGCTCGCCTGAATGCCAAAGCGGCTCAGGACACGCAGATCCCACTGGGGACGGTGCTGCCGGGACAGGGGGGTCTTCCGGGCAATGGCCTCCATGGCGTCCACGTCCGTTCCGGCGTTCTCGTCCCGCACGTCGGAGACGGCAAGATTCTCCCGGTCCCGCTTGTGACCCAGCTCTGCTTCCTCGTCCCACAGGTACCGGTACCAGTTGGCGTCGAAGTTCAGCAGCAGCCCGCCGGGAGCCAGGACCCGTGTCCAGTGGCTGTAGGCCTTCTCCGGGTCGTGGAGATTCCATGTCACGTTCCGGGTGACCAGCACGTCAAAGCTGTGATCCGCGAACATCAGTTCTTCGGCGTTCATCTGGTGGAAGTCGATCTTGTCCGCGAGAGCGCCCGCGTTGCGCCGGGCTTCCTCCAGCATGGAGGCGGTATAATCCACGGCGGTCACCTGATAGCCCATTCTCGCCAGAATGATGGCGAAAAAGCCCGGCCCCGTACCCACGTCCAGCACCCGGATGGAGCCGGGCTTCCGTCCCGGAAAGCGGGCGGCGATCCGTTCCTGAATGGTGCGTCCCCAGACGCGCTTCTGGTCAGTTGCCAGTTCCTCCTGATTTACACCGGAGTAGCCGGGGGCGCGGTGCGTCCAGTAGTGGATATTTTCTTCCTCATAAGTAGCAAACCGGTTCATATGAAATCCTCCTGCCCCCGTCCGACTGTGAGAACAGCGAGGGGGAATTTTGGGAACGTGTGTTTGTATAGCCATATACTAGCACGGGAAAAGGGACAGCGGAAGCCCCCCGGGGGGTTGTAAATCGATAAAAAATTACGGAAAATAGTGAAATCACGCCGCGGAACCGAAAAGCCCCGCGGCGTTTGAAATCATTTTTGCGCAAACACGCCGAACATGGGTGCGTGGACAAGGTCAGCCGCCCCCAGCACCCGCCGGCCTACCGTCAAGTCCGTCCGGCAGCGGGAAAACCCGACCTTTTTCAGCACGGCTTCGTCCCACGCGGGCCGCTTCTGCCCCACGTCCAGCGCCAAAGTGATGGCGTTATTTTCCTCCACCAGTGCTTCCGTCATGCCCACATGGCCGTAGGGGCTGTCCGGCGCTACGGAGCAGTTCTGGGTGCTTTCGCTGCGCACGTTCGCCGCGTAGTCCGCGTCGAAATTCAGGAGCAGCCCGCCCGGTTTCAGCACCCGGTGCCACTGGGCGTAGGCTTTCTCCGGTTCCGGCAGCGTCCACGTCAGATTCCGGCTGAGCACGACATCGAAGGTGCCGTCCGGGAAATCCAGCTGCTGGGCATCCATATGCCGGAAGGCAATGTCCAGCCCAAGACCTGCCGCCATGGCGGCGGCTTCCTCCAGCATGGCGGGGGTCAGGTCGATGCCCGTCACCTTATGTCCCAGCTTCGCCATGAGAATGGCAAAAAATCCGGTGCCGGTGCCCACGTCCAGAATGTTCAGCGGCGACCTTTCAGGCAGCTGCGCTTCCAGTTCTTCCTGCCAGCGCCGCCCCATGATGCTCCCCAATTCGTTTTTCCGCACGGCTCCAAAGTCATGAGACCGTATCGTCCAGTAGCGTACAACCCTATCTTCAATGGCGCAGTTTTCCATGATGTTCTCTCCCAAGTTGGTTTCCCGATATTGTATCCCCCTTTCGACGATTTGAGAAGCCCCCCGGGGGGATACCGGGCGTTTGTTTTCCCGCCCGGCAGTGCAGTTCCGGCGGTGATTTTGAAATTTATCATTTATTCCAAAAAATAAGGGTTGATTTTTTCTCCGTTTGTGTGTATCATATAAAAATTCAACAGGAGCGGTCTGCGGCGCGCTTTGTCTTCCTGCGGCTGAACCTCTCCATACCAACTATATTGAAAGGAGCGTTGTCCCTTGCTGACTCCATTTTACGAAAAGCTGCACATTACGGATACCGTCTCCGTGATTATCGTTTCCATCGCGCTCATGCTGATCTGCGGCTTCGCGGCTACCCGCGTCACCAAGCGGCTGCGGCTGCCCAATGTCACGGCGTACATAGTGGCGGGCATCCTCATCGGCCCCTACTGCCTGAATCTGGTGCCGGGAAACGTGATCGACGGCATGGATTTCATCGCCGATATCGCGCTGGCCTTTATCGCGTTCAGCACCGGCGAATTCTTCAAATTCGACACGCTGAAAAAAAGCGGCGCAAAGGTCATGGTCATCACGGTTTTTGAGGCGATCCTCGCCTCGGTGCTGGTGTTTATCATCACCTTTTTCGTGCTGGGACTGGAGCTGAATTTCTCCATCGTCCTTGCCGCCCTGGCTTCGGCCACAGCACCGGCCTCCACCGTTATGACCATCCGCCAGACCCACGCCAAGGGCGACTTCGTGGACACCCTTTTGCAGGTGGTGGCGCTGGACGATGTGGTTGGACTGGTGGCCTACAGCATCGCCATTTCCGTAGCGCTGGCTTCGGCCACCGGCGCGTTCCATGCCGGCGCTATCTTCAAGCCTCTGGCCATCAACGCGCTGGTGCTTCTGCTGGGCGGGGGCTTCGGCTTCTTCCTGAAGCTGCTGCTCCACAAGCGCTCCACGGATAACCGGCTCATCGTCTCCATCGCCCTGCTGTTCGCCTTCTGCGGCATCTGCGCCATGCTGGACGTTTCCCCGCTGCTGGGGTGCATGTCCATGGGCATGGTCTACATAAACCTCACCGACGACAAGCGGCTGTTCCAGCAGCTCAACTATTTCAGCCCCCCCATTCTGCTGCTGTTCTTCGTGCGTTCCGGGCTGAACTTTGATTTGGATGCGCTGGTTGACAACTCCGAGAGCATCGGCGCAACGCCGTTGGTGGTGGTCGGTATCCTCTATTTTCTGGTGCGTATCATGGGCAAGTATGCCGGTGCGTTCCTCGGCTGCCTTGTGACGAAGAAGGACAAAAAGGTTCGCAATTTTCTGGGGCTTGCCCTGATCCCGCAGGCGGGCGTGGCCATCGGTCTGGCGGCCACCGGCGCCCGGACGCTGGGCGGCGAGGTGGGCAACGCCCTGGAAACCATCATTCTGGCGTCCAGCGTGCTTTACGAGCTGATCGGCCCCGCCTGCGCCAAGCTGTCGCTGTACCTGTCCGGCTCCTACTCCAACAAGCTGGAAGACCTTGCGCCCATTCCGGCTACGGAGCCGGGGCAGCCGCCAAAGTCCGAGGTGGAGCTGCTGATTGAGCGGATTCAGGCCATTCAGCAGGAGCTGCCCAAGCACAACAACCCCTATTACGAGGACGAACAGGCATTCACCGAAGCCGCGGCGGAGCATTCCGCCCAGATGGAGGCGTTCTTCGGGACGCCGGGGAAAGCCAACACCGCCATGCCGGGGAGGAAACGGAAATGAAGGAACTACTGTCCATAGAGGATCCCATTGCGGGTCTGCTTGGTGCCTGGAGCGCGGGACTGAATCTCGGCTCGGCACTCCTGCGCATCGCGCTGATCGTGGCGCTGGCGGCCTCCATCGGCTGTGAGCGCTCCAGCAAGCGGCACAGCGCCGGCCTGCGCACCTTTGTGCTTGCGGCCTTCTCCGCCACCGTGTCCATGCTGCTGGATCAATACGTATACGTGCTTCTGGGCTGCAAGCTGCCGCTGCTGTCGGCGGCGACGCTGCTGGCCGTCACCTCCGTCAGCGCCAACTCCATTCTCTATTCCTCCCGGGGGCAGATCAAGGGACTGACCACCTCTGCGGGACTGGTGAGCTGCTGCATTCTGGGCTTCGCCACCGGCGCGGGGCTGTATGCCCTGACGCTGATCGTGTACGTTTTCCTGCTCTGTATCCTCGCGGGCTTCCCTGCCTTTGAAGCGTACCTGAAAAACCGCTCCAACCATTTTGAAGTCCACATGGAGCTGAAAAGCAGCTTCTATCTCCGGGATTTCGTCACGGTGAGCCGCCGCTTAGGTCTGCGCATCGACGATATCGAAGCCAACCAGGCCTACGCCGGTTCCGGGCTGAGTGTGTATTCCGTTTCGCTGACCATCTGCTCGCAGGAACTCAAGAAATACAAAACCCACGTGGAGATCATCGAGGCGCTGTCCTCGTTGGATTACATCTACCACATTGAAGAAATGCATTAAGTCAAACACGGTGCAGTCCCTTTTACCGGGAATGCACCGTGTCATTTACTGTTCCCCCGTCTCCCGGCACAGCGCGATGAAGCGCTGCATACTTTCGGAGAGGTATTTCCGCTTGTGGTAGACAATATTCAGAGTTCGCCGCAGCGGCTCTTTCAGCGTAAGCGGCACCACATTGCCGCTGGCAACGTCCTGCTGGATCAGGAGTTTCGGCAGTACCGCCACGCCCAGCCCTTCCACAACGGCCTTGATCAGCGCCTGCGTGCTGACGCTCTCC
>HF988054.1:12924-14250 GCA_000434635.1 Firmicutes bacterium CAG:110
CCCCGGCTCCCGCATCAGAAACGGGAACTGCGCCAGCTCCTGAATGGTCACTTTCCCCCGCCCCGCGAGCGGGGAGTCCGGCGGCACGATGGCTTGCAGCTCGTCCCGGGAAAAGGGGACGGCTACCAGCTCTTCGTGCTCCGGCTGGGTCTCGATCAGTCCCAGATCGATGCGGTTGTCCAGAACCAGCTGCTCCACCTGACTGGCGCGGCATACCTGCACGTCTACGTGCAGCGCCGGGAATTCCGCCTGATACTGCCGCACCAGCTCCGGCAGAAGATAGGTGCCGATGGTGACCGTCGCCCCGATGCGGACGGTGCCGATGGCGTCCCAGTTGCGCATCCGGGTTTCCAGCTCATCCATCAGCGACACCACATGGACGGCGTAGCCGTAAAATTCCCGGCCGCACTCCGTGGGGGATATCCGGCGTCCCACCCGCTCGAACAGCGTCACGCCGTAGTAATCCTCCAATTCCCGCAGCGCCAGACTCACCGAGGGCTGGGACAGATGCAGCGCCTGCGCCGCCTTCGTCACGCTGTTCTGGCGGTAGACCTCCACCAGAATCTTCATATGCCGCAGCGTCATAGCCGTCCCCCATTCATATCGTTTTTTATATGTATTTCATATCATAATTCTATTTTACAAATAAGTCAAGTGCTGGTAAACTGGGGGCATGAGGAGGTAGAAGTATGACTGACAAAAAGAAAATTCTGGCGAAACTGTTTTTCTCCACGCTGTACTTAAGCGCGTTTACCTTCGGCGGCGGCTATGTTATCGTCACGCTGATGAAGCAGAAATTTGTGGATGAGCTGCACTGGATTCAGGAGGATGAGATGCTGGATCTCATTGCCATTGCTCAGTCCGCCCCCGGAGCCATCGCCGTCAACGGGGCGATCGTGGTGGGCTTCAAGCTGGCGGGTGTCCTCGGCGCTGTTACTGCCATTGTTGCGACCATCATCCCGCCGTTTCTCGTTATTACGGTGATCTCCTATTTTTACGAGCTGTTCCGGGACAACTATATTGTCAGCAGCGTCCTTTCCGGTATGCAGGCCGGTGTGGGCGCAGTCATCGCGTCCGTGGTGCTGGACATGGGCGGCGGCGTCCTGAAGCAGAAATCCGTCCTCTCTATAGTTGTTATGTTAACCGCATTCATAGCGACCTACGTTTACAAGGTCAACGCGGTGTATATCATTCTGGCCTGTATCGCCATCGGCGTCGTCCGAACGGTCGTCCAGCAAAGGAGGAACGCCCAATGATCTATTTACAGCTGTTCCTCAGCTTCCTGCAAATCGGCGCGCTGAGCTTCGGCGGCGGCTACGCCGCCAT
>HF988054.1:14261-18411 GCA_000434635.1 Firmicutes bacterium CAG:110
CGGCTACGCCGCCATGCCGCTCATTCAGGCACAGATCGTCACCGAGCACCAGTGGCTGTCCATGAGCGAATTTACCGATCTCGTGACCATCGCAGAAATGACCCCCGGCCCCATCGCCGTCAACTCCGCAACCTTCGTGGGAACGAAAATCGCCGGTGTTCCGGGGGCGCTGGTGGCTACCGCGGGCTGCATTCTCCCCGCCTGCATTCTGGTGACGCTGATTGCAAAGCTCTACCTAAAGTACCGCAATATCGCGGTATTGCAGAGCGTCCTCGGCTCACTGCGTCCGGTGGTGGTCGCCATGATCGCTTCGGCGGGCGTTTTGATTCTGCGCAATGCCTTCTGGAGCGGCGCGATCCGTCTTTCCGGCACGAACTGGAATATGGTCGCCCTGTTCGCCGCGGCGTTTCTGCTCCTGCGGAGGACAAAGCTCAGTCCCATTCTGGTGATGCTGCTGGCGGGAGCGGTCAATCTGGTCATATCCCTGATTACACCGTAAAAAATCTCGAAAAAACCACTTCCGCCGCCGACAGGACGCCCATGTTGGGAGTGTCCGCCACCGGGAGAATGCGGGTGTCATTCCTGCCCCGGTACAGCGCTTTCGCGCTGATCTCCCGCTGGAGCCGCCCGATCAGAAGCTCGTGCCGGCAGCAGATGTCCCCCGCAAGATAAATGCTGTCCACGGGAATCAGATTCAACAGGTTAATTAAGCCTGCCGACAGATAGACCGCTTCCTGATCGAGAAGTTTTTGTGCTTCCGGGTCGTCTGCATGGTCAATGAGGTCGAACCAGTCCCGGAAGCCGGAACCCTCCAGCAGCGCCGGGATCGAGGCGTAGGTTTCCAAACACCCCCGGTTGCCGCAGGCACACAGCCGCCCGTCGAAGCGGATGGTGGTGTGACCCAGCTCGCCGGTAAAATTCCCCAGCAGCTCCCCGCCGGACACAATGGCCGCGCCGATGCCGATGTCAATGAACAGCAGCATAAAGTTCCGGCTCTGCCCAGTGCTTTGCTGATGCAGCGCCATGGCGCAGACGTCGTGTTCCAGATATGCGGGCAGCCCCAGCGCGTCCGACAGGCGTTTGCCGATGTCCATGCCGTGCCAGCGCTCGAACCGGGGCGGATTGAGAATGCGGCCGTTTTCGCAGTCCAGCGGGCCGGGGGCGCTGATGCCGATGCCCAGCACCTTGCGCCTGTCCACGGATTCCAGCAGGGACGCAAGCGCCCCGGCGATGGCGTCCGTCATGTTGCTTTGCTCCGGCAGCTCCCGGCATTGCAGCAGGTTGCCGCCGATATCGCACAGTCCCACCGTGCAGCCCTTTCTGGCCAAGTCCACCGCGAGGGCATAATAGCTGTCCTCCAGCAGAGCCAACGGTGTGGCACTGCGTCCCCGTCCGGCGGACTGGGGGGCAAGCTCCGTCACAACGCCTGCGTTCAGAAGCTCCTCCACGATCAGCGACGCCGCCGCCCGTGTCAGACCCGTAGCCCGTGCCAGCTCTGCCCGGCTTATGGCCTGACGGCGGAGAATGCGGAGAACTGCCTTGCGGTTGTATTCTCTTGTATAGTCGGCATTGCGCGGCTTCTGCGTCATTGGAATCCCCTCAATTTCATAGCTATAATGACCCGGGACGTGTCGCCCCGGGTCAAGATTTTATCCCATTGCCTTCAGAACCGCGTCCTTTTCCCGGATGCTGGGAATGCCGCCGGAATGCTCTGTGGACAGGCTGGCCGCCGCGGCGGCGAAGCTGCCGATGTATTTGAGGTCGTCTTCCGTCAGCTCGCTGACGGGCTTGTCCAGCTCCAGCAGCCTTGCCATGGCGCTGCCGCCGAAGATGTCCCCCGCGCCGGTAGTGTCCACGGGATGCACCTTGGGGCAGACGGCGCGGAAAGTCGCCGTCTTCGTTTTCAGCAGGCAGCCATCAGGCCCCAGCGTCACCATGGCGAGGGACACACCGAACTCCGTCAGCAGCTTGTCCGCGCCCTCCTCCGGGGTGCAGTTCCAGAGGAATTCCACCTCGTTGTCGCTGATTTTCACCACATCCGCCTGATGCAGGCTCCAAAGCATCTGCTCCTTTGCGGCGTCCTCGTCCGGCCACAGGGGAAGCCGCAGATTGGGGTCGCAGCTGACAAGCTTACCCTGCATCTTTGCGTAGGCCACCGCCTTTTGGGTTGCCGTGCGGACAGGCTCGTCCGTCAGGCTCAGGGTGCCGAAGTGGAACACCTTGGCCTCGTCAATGAGGGACTTGTCCACTTCCTCCCACCGCAGCTGGGTATCCGCGCCGGGCTTCCGGGCGAAGGAGAAGGAGCGGTCGCCGCTTTCATCGAAGGTCACAAAGGCCAGCGTGGTAAACACGCTGTCGTCCACCAGAATGCCCTTTGTTTCGATCCCGGCGGCGTTCAGCGTCCCCAGCAGCAGATTGCCGAAAGCGTCGTTTCCCACCTTGCCCAGAAACGCGGTCTTTCTGCCGTAGGCGTTCAACGCGGCCAGAAAATTGCCGGGGGCGCCGCCGGGGTTGGCGGCCATGGTGGGGTATCCGGCGCTGTCCGTGGACTTTGCCGCAAAATCAATGAGCAGTTCGCCCAGTGCTACTACGTCGATCATCCCGTGTCCTCCTCAATCCATGGCCGCGGGGTACTCGGTGCAGAGCAGACGGTAAGGCGCTTCGTCCTCCTCAATGGCCGGGAAGCGGCCCATGGGCGGGTTGAAGCGGTTGTCCTTGGCATCGTCATTGCACTGGCTGACCTCGCCCAGCAGCACGTCGCCCGTACCCGGCTCCACCTCGAAATCGTGGTACAGGTATTGCTGAATGTAGATGGACTCGCCGGGGGTCAGGCGGATCTGGGTTCCGGCGGGGACGGTATAAGTCCTGCCGTCAGTATGGACGGTGACATCGCTTTCATAGTCGATGGACTCGTCGGAGTGGGAATTGTACACCCGGATCAGCACGTTTCCGCCGCCCCGGTTGATGATGTCTTCGGTTTTGTACCAGTGGAAGTGGTTGGGGGAATACTGTCCCTCTTTCAGGAACAGCAGCTTCTCGGCGTAGACCTTGGGGTATTTTTCCCGCATGGTCTGGCTGCCGTTGCGGATGGTGATGAGGGAGAATCCGATCTTATCGAAATTCCCCTGACCGTAGTCCGTGATGTCCCAGCCCAGACAGCAGTCCCGGACTTCGTCGTATTCGTGACCTTTGTTTTCCCATTCCTCCGGGGTAAAATGGCAGAAGGGGGGCAGGTAGCAGCGGTATTTCTGGCACATGGCCTCCAGCTCCCGCAGCGCTTTGTTGACTTCGGAACGCTTCATGGTTTTCTCTCCTTTATAAATATGAATCCGGGAACCCCGGTCTTGCTCTGGTTTTACTGTACCATTTACCCGGTAATTTGTCAAGTGAATTGACAATTAAAAGACTGATTTTACGCAAAGAAATCCTGCTTTTATAGCATATTTACAAATTTTAATATACTTTTTCGTGCAGAATTACCACTGTTGCATGCGAAAGCCCCTGACACAGTCATGATGCCTGTGTCAGGGGCGTATTTGCGTCCGTCATCCGAGGCAGCTTCCGCAGGGCGTATAGCCCGCATTGACCGCTTCCTCGTAGGTGTCGAAGATGATCCGGTTTTTTTCCGTCGGGAGGTTCGCGCAGTCGGGGGCGTGGAACTTGTGGGAGTTGACGTTGCCGATGAACTGCACCGGCTGGGCAGGTTCCGCATTTTCCGGGTTCGCCGACTGGTTGTCCCATGTGAACGTGACCTCTTTGCCGTCCGTGCGGGCGACGATGGTGCCAAGCTCGTCGGTGCGCAGAATGGTGACGCCCGCCTGATTCAGCCGGGACAGCGGTTCCTCATGGGGGTGACCGTAGGCGTTGCCCTTGCCCACGGAGATCACGGCGTAGTCGGGGCTTACCTCGTTGAGAAAGCGGTAGCCCGTGGAGGTGTCGGAGCCGTGATGCCCCACCTTCAGCACGTCCGTTTCCCACGACATCCGGCTGCCCCAGTAGTCCAGCATGTCGTTTTCTGCGGTGGTCTCCATGTCCCCGGTGAACAGGAAAGAGGTGCCGCCGTACTCCACCCTCAAAATGATGGAGGTGTCATTGGGGTCGGCGTAGGACTGCACCGGGCCGAGGACTGTGACAGAAGTCTCTCCCAGCG
>HF988054.1:18427-24762 GCA_000434635.1 Firmicutes bacterium CAG:110
TCTCTCCCAGCGTCCAGCTGTCGCCGGGGGAGGGAATGGTGATCTCCAGCCGCTGCTGGTCGGCGTAATAGACGAAATCGTCGAACACCTTGGAAGCATAGGTCCTTGTGGGGGCGTACACGGCGTGGGTGGGATACACCGCCAGAACCGAGGGCAGACCGCCCACATGGTCTTCGTGGGCGTGGGTACACACCACGTAGGCCAGTTCCTCAACGCCCTGCTGTTCCAGATATGAAACGACCAGCCGGCCATCCTCCCGGTTGCCGCCGTCAATGAGCATATACTCCCCGCCGCTTTCCAGCAGGGCGCAGTCCGCCTGCCCCACGTCGATAAAGTGGACGGTGAGGCCGGCAGGAGGGATCCGCTCCGGGAGAAGCCGGCAGCCGCAGAGCAGCAGCGACAGAGTCAGAAGGAGGGCAGGAATCCTCTTCCTCATTTCGTCGTAAGCCCCTTGTTGTTCTTTGCTTTTTTCTGCTGGTTAAGCCAGGTGTTCATCACCAGGCTGTGGGGCAGCAGCTTCACTAGGAACACCTGGAATTTGACGGGGAAGCCGTGGATGGAGCAGTCCTTTTTCGAGTGGTACAGGTCGTTAAGGCCGGTTTTGACCACGTCCTTCGCCTCGTACAGGCGGTTAAAGTAGCGCACCTCGTTGTCGGCGTTGGTCTGGAACGCATGATTGAAGAATTCTGTTTTCACCCAGCCGGGGTTCATGGCCATGACCCGGATGCCCTTGGCTTTCAGCTCCCGGTTCATGGAGCGGCTGTAGCTGAGGACGAAAGCCTTGGTGGCGGCGTAGGTGGTGATGTACGGCACTGGCTGGAAGGCAGACAGGCTGTCCAGCTCCAGAATGTGGCTGCCGGGCTGCATGTAGGGGACACACAGCCGGGTCATGAGCAGCAGCGCCTTGCAGTTCAGGTCGATCATGCGGCAGTCGTCCTCTGCGGGAACCTTCTGGTAAGCGCCGAATTTGCCGAAGCCCGCGGCGTTGACCAGCAGCCTGACATTGGGCTTTTCGGATTCCAGCAGGGCTTCCAGTTCTGTAAAGCTGGATTCTTCCAGCAAGTCCAGCACGATGGGACGAACCGGGACGCTTGCTTCGGCTTTCAGGGTTTCCAGAGCCGACGCCCGGCGGGCGACCGCCCAGATCTCGTCCACGGAAACGTATCCGCTGAGCTGGCGGACGAATTCCCGCCCCATGCCGGAGCTGGCTCCCGTGACAATGGCAATGTTCATATGATTGCAGCCTCCTTGTGTGTAAATTAAGCTGTGGTTATATTTCGTAGTTTATCCGGTATTCTCTGCACTTTTGGATAGCCAGATCGTGTCCCTGCTGTGCCGCCGCTTTATACCAGTATTTCGCTTTTTCCAAATCCTGTGCAACGCCGACACCGTCTTCATAGAAAGAACCAAGATTGTACTGACCGTCCCAATCGCCGTGCGTGGCGGCTCTTTCCGTCCAGTAAAAGGCTTTTGGCAAATCTTTTTCGACGCCAAGCCCTTCCAAATAGAAGTATCCGACCTGACATTCCGCCAAGGGGTAGCCTTTCTCCGCCAGTTCCATGTGACCGGCGAAGCACTTGTCATATTGTTTGCTTTCCCAATATTTTTCGATCAGTTCATTGCACCTGTAAAATTCGGCGCAGGGCTTATAATAGGATTCTGCCATATCAGTACCTCCAGAAATTCTGGTTTATTCCGAAGAAATACCGTCGTTCGCAACTCTCTGCTTTGCCCTGTCCAGCAGCGCCTGACGCTCGTTTGGCAGCGTCTCGTCCAGCACCCCTTCCAGCAGGGCGTTCAGGGTCTCACCGATGGCTTTTCCCTGATATCCCAGCGCCAGAAGATCGTTTCCGTTGACGGCAAGGTCTTTCACCGTCAGGCAGGCGTTCTCTGCCAGAATTTCCGCCAGAGCAGCCCGGATCTTCGGGAACACATCCAGTTCCTCCCCTTCGCCGGTACCCTTGCCGCCCATGTCCGCTTCCTGCAAGAGAAGCAGCTTGTCCAGCGTGTCCCAGCCCAGACGGCTGATCCGGCGGCGCAGCAGCTTCTTATCCGGGGTCAGCAGTGCCATGTGCTGGCCGATGAGCAGCACCGCCTGCTCCCGCAGAGCCGTGGGGGCTTTCAGCCG
Source organism: Firmicutes bacterium CAG:110 (assembly GCA_000434635.1). Classification (GTDB taxonomy): domain Bacteria; phylum Bacillota; class Clostridia; order Oscillospirales; family Oscillospiraceae; genus Faecousia. The sequence continues at coordinate 20,556 of HF988054.1, forward strand.
CCGGAAAACGCCGTCGGCGATCTCCGCGCTCTTCTGGGCGTGGCCGTAAAAATGCCCCCGGCCGGTGGCGTCCCGGGTAAAGGTGGCGACTTTGCCGGTGTCGTGAAGCAGCGCTGCCCAGCGCAGCGTCAGATCGGCGCTGACGCCCGCCGTCACGTGGGCAGTGTGGGTGAACAGGTCGTAGGCGTGGTGGGGGCTGTGCTGGTCGAAGCCGATCATGGGCTGCAATTCGGGAATTACAGCCCCCAGAATCGGGGCAAAGCGGCATAAATCTTCCGCGCTGACCAGTGGGAGAAGTTTACATAACTCGTCGAAGACCCGTTCCTCCGCCAGATTGTCCATCAACTGTGCCTGAGACTCCATGGCGTCCTCCGTCGCCGGGTCAACGCTCAGGCCGTATTTCACGGCGAACCGCACTCCTCGCAGGATTCGCAGGGAGTCCTCCTGAAACCGGGTCACGGGATCGCCCACCGCCCGCAGCACTTTTGATTCCAAATCCACCCGGCCGTCGAAGGGGTCGGCAAAGCCCCGGGTGGGGGAATAGGCCATGGCGTTCACAGTGTAGTCCCGCCGCGCAAGGTCGCTTTCCACGCTGTCCACAAATTTCACCCAGTCCGGGTGCCGGTTGTCCCGGTACGCGCCCTCCGTGCGGAAGGTGGTGATCTCCACCACGCCCCCCGCCGTGACCACGCCTACGGTGCCGTGCTTTTCTCCCGCCAGCACCAGCTTTTTCCCGGCGAAGACCGCCTCGGTCTGCTGCGGGACGGCGGCGGTGCAGATGTCATAGTCGTGGGGTTGCAGGCCAAGGCAGGCGTCCCGCACGCAGCCGCCCACCACGTAGGCAGGATATCCGGCAGCCTCCAGCGCGTTCAGGCATTCCAAAACATACGAGGGGAGCTTCATGCGGCGTTCTCCTGTTTGGGCTTGGGCGTCAGGCTGCACAGGTCGGTCAGCGCCCACACCGCGCACCCGAAATACAGAATCAGATAGCCGGAGCCGGACAGCGCTGCACAGCCGAGATAGGCGGCCATCAGCCCCGTGGCCAGCTGCATCCGCCGCCGGCCAAGACCAACGTCAAAGGCGGCTTCGTAGAAAGCAAACAGCGCCATCAGCGCGCTGGCGGACAGGTCCAGCCAGCAGTCCTGAAGCTGGGGATTGCTGCACCAGATGCCGTAATTGCCCAGCATATGGACGACGAAAAAGGCGCACACAGCCAGATGTGTCAGAAACAGCGGACATTTCCCCGCCCTGCGGCAGCGTCCGGCCACGATCAGCCCCACCGCCGACGCAGCGCCCAGCACCCGGCGCAGAAGCAGCAGCCGACCCTCCATCCACCATGGCAGCAGCACCGTCAGCAGGATTCCCGCCGCGGCAATATAATGCCCAACGGCGGCCATCAGGGAGGGCTGGAAATTATCCTCATATTTCGCCGAGCCGTCCAGCTTCCACACGGAAGCGATGATCCACGCGGCGGCAATCGCGGTGAGAACCCACAGGACGATTTCCAGCGGGTGATTCACCGGCAGCAGATTTTTCACGTCCACGGCCACGGCGTAAAGCACGCGCCGCAGAATCAGCGCGCAGCAGCCCAGCACGACGGTGACTATGGGCAGACGGTTTTGCTTGCATGTTTGTTTCATAGCGGAATCCTCCATGGACACAAATATCCGGTAATGCGGGGCAGCACGCCGCCCCGGCACTTTTTTTCATTATTATACCAGTCTATTCCCCTAATTTCCAGCCCTTTGTAAAAAAACTCTTTGTGTAGAATTTCTTCTTGTTTCACACGGAAAATCGGAGTATAATGGGATTAAGATTCAGGTGGGGAGGAAAACCATGTTGTTGAAGGGAATTGCCGCCGTGTCCGCGGTTGCGGCGGTTTTGATCTGTATTTGCGGCGGGGTGGCATTCTGGTGGCTTCCGGCGCTGTTCGTCGGGACGTTTCTGGTTCTTACGCTGGCAGCCTTTGGTTTTCTGTGTCTGGTCTGCGCCTTCGTGGACATGGACAAGCCTCAGGAGCACGACAGCCCCTTTTACCGCAGGGTCACGCAGGTGTACATTGACGCATTGGTCAGCCTGCTTCGGGTGCGCATCCATACGACGGGCTTGGAGAAGGTTCCCACCGAGGGGCGGTTCGTGCTGGTGTGCAACCACCTGTTCATCGCCGACCCCTGTGTGCTGCTGCACTGCTTCCCGAAGAGCCAGCTGGCCTTTGTCACCAAGCAGGAGAATCAGAAGCTGTTCATCGTGGGCAAGGTCATGCACAAAATTCTCTGCCAGCCCATCGACCGTGAAAATGACCGCGCCGCCCTGAAAACCATTATCAAGTGCATCCAGCTGCTGAAGGACGACGAAGCGTCTGTCGCCGTCTTCCCCGAGGGCTACACCAGCAAGGACGGCAAGCTCCACCATTTCCGCAGCGGCGTGTTCAAGATCGCCCAGAAGGCGAATGTCCCCATCGTGGTATGCACCATCCAGAACACCCGGCAGATCTTCCGCAACGTCACCCATCTGAAGCCCACCGACGTGGAGCTGCATTTGGTGGACGTGATCCCGGCGGAGAACCTGAAGGGCAAGACCACCGTGGATATCGGGAATCAGGTCTACGAAATGATGATCGGCGATCTGGGAGAATCTTTCCGCATGGAAGAAGCTTGACCTTTGGGCAAGAAGCGTGTATAATGAGTTTTCACCCCATAAATAACCATTTTTGGAGGAAATACAATGAAAAACAGCGAAAAAACACTGGACATGATCGTGAACCTCTGCAAGAACCGGGGCTATGTCTACGCCGGTTCCGAAATCTACGGCGGTCTGGCCAACTCCTGGGACTACGGCCCCCTCGGCGTGGAATTCAAGAACAACGTGAAAAAGGCATGGCTGAAAAAGTTCGTGCAGGAGTCCGACTATAACGTGGGTCTGGACGCCGCCATCATCATGAACCCCCAGACCTGGGTCACCACCGGCCATGTGGGCAACTTCTCGGACCCCCTGGTTGACTGCAAGGGCTGCGGCTCCCGTCAGCGGGCGGACAAGCTCATCGAGGCCGCCGGGTCCGGCAAGGGCGTCAATGTGGATGCCATGAGCTTTGACGAGATGGACGCTTTCATCGCAAGCCACGAGGACGTGGTCTGCCCCAACTGCGGCAAGCACAACTTTACCGCCATCCGCAAGTTCAACCTGATGTTCAAGACCCAGATCGGCGTCACCGAGGACACCGCCTCCACCTGCTATCTCCGTCCCGAGACGGCGCAGGGCATTTTTGTGAACTTCGCCAACATCCAGCGCACCACCCGCCGCAAGCTGCCCTTCGGCGTCTGTCAGGTGGGCAAGGCCTTCCGCAACGAGATCACCCCCGGCAATTTCACCTTCCGTACCCGGGAATTTGAGCAGATGGAGTGTGAGTTCTTCTGCCAGCCCGGCACCGACCTCGAGTGGTTCGCCTACTGGAAGGACTTCTGCAAGAACTGGCTGATGTCTCTTGGCATCAAGGAAGATTCCCTGCGTCTGCGGGATCACGAGCCTGCTGAGCTGGCCTTCTATTCCCGCGCCACCACCGATATCGAGTATCAGTTCCCCTTCGGCAACGGCTGGGGCGAGCTGTGGGGCATTGCCGACCGTACCAATTACGACCTTGGCCGCCATCAGGAGGCCTCCGGCAAGAGTCTGGAATACTACGATCAGGAGAAGGGCGAGCATTACATTCCCTACGTCATCGAGCCGTCTCTGGGCTGCGACCGTGTTGCGCTGGCGTTCCTGTGTGAAGCCTACGACGAGGAAGTGGTGGGCACCGACAAGAAGGGCAATGCCGACGTGCGCACCGTGCTGCGCCTGCATCCGGCGCTGGCGCCCTACAAGGCGGCCATTCTGCCCCTGTCCAAGAAGCTCAGCCCCAAGGCCGAGGAGATCTATCGGGAGCTGCGCAAGGACTTCATGGTGGACTTTGACGACGCCGGTTCCATCGGCAAGCGCTACCGCCGGGAAGACGAAATCGGCACGCCGCTGTGCGTCACCGTGGACTTCCAGACCGTGGGCGACGAAAACACCCCTGCGGACAACTGCGTCACGGTTCGCGACCGGGACACCATGGAGCAGGTGCGTATCCCCATTGCCGAGCTGAAGAATTATATCGCGGAGAAGTGCGCGTTCTGATTGCGCCGCTGATAGGCAATAAAATAATGTGGCCGCCCCGGAAAATTCCCGGGGC
>HF988055.1:0-799 GCA_000434635.1 Firmicutes bacterium CAG:110
TGACCCGTACGGGACTCGAACCCATGTTACCGCCGTGAAAGGGCCGTGTCTTAACCGCTTGACCAACGGGCCTGGTAGCGGCAATCTGATTCGAACAGATGACATACCGGGTATGAACCGGCTACTCTACCAACTGAGTTATGCCGCCATGTGGTCAAAGGATTTCGGCACCGCCGAAATCAGCTTTATTATTGTATCCGAACAGGCGGTCATTGTCAAGACATTTTTTCGTTTTTTTGCTGGAATTTTTGGCAATACTTCCTCCGAGGTGAAAATACATGGCTTTTCTCAAGAAATGTCTGCTCTTCTGCATCGGCGGCGGGGCTTACGTGGGGTTGGAGCTGCTCTGGCGGGGGTACAGCCATATCAGCATGTTCGCGGCAGGCGGGGTGTGCTTTCTGCTCATCGGGCAGCTGGGGCAGGTGCAGCCCGTTCTGCCATGGCCGCTGCGGGCGGTTATAGGCGCGGGGATCATCACCATGGTGGAGCTGGCGGCGGGACTGCTGGTGAACCAGCACTACCAGATCTGGGACTACCGCGGCCGCCCCGGGAATTTTCTGGGGCAGATATGCCCCGCCTTTACCCTGCTGTGGATTCCGGTCGCCCTGATGGCCATGGGATTGTACCGGTGGCTGGACTGGCGGCTTGACAGGGTGCTGGGCGTGTAGAGACGGATATGCCCCCGTCCATTTGATGGGTGGTCGTAAGTAGTGAATGGAGCGTATCAACATGCTATGCAGCCCCTTGGCTCTCCCTCTGGGAGAGCTGTCACCGAAGGTGACTGAGAGGGCGTTGCAGT
>HF988055.1:817-2792 GCA_000434635.1 Firmicutes bacterium CAG:110
GTTGCAGTCTCGTATCCCCTCTCCGTCTTCGCGTTGCTCAGCCACCTCTCCCACAGGGAGAGGCAAGTGGTGCAGGTCAATTATCCCACTGTGCCTGTTGACGGTCTAATGCCCCCGCCCAAAAGGGCGGGGGCATATCGGTTATTTGTCGTATTCGGGGGAAAGCGGCGTCACGACGGGGGTACCGTCGGGCTTTAAGAGGGGCGTCAGCCCGCCGCCGTAGCCGCTGGACTGCCACAGATAATTCACGCCGGTCTCCCGGTCTACCCAGATCTGCAGCGTGGTGAAGCTGCCCTGAGAGTAGATTTTTACAAAGCGGTCGCTCTGCCTTGCCATGGCTTACTCCTTCGTGCCTTCCACAATGCCGTTTGCCAGACCTACCAGACCCTGCATCTCGGAGGGAATGATGATCTTGGTGGCCTTGCCATCGGCGACCTTCTGCATGGCCTCGATGGACTTCAGCTTGATGACCTGATCGCTGGGGGCGGACTTGTTCAGCATTTCCAGAGAATCGGCAAGCGCCTGCTGCACCTTGCGGATGGCTTCGGCTTCGCCCTCAGCCTTCAGAATGGCGGCCTGCTTCTCGGCGTCGGCGCGGAGAATGGCGGATTCCTTTTCGCCCTCGGCAATGAGGATGGCGGACTTCTTCTGGCCCTCTGCCTGCAGGATCGCCTGACGGCGGTCACGCTCGGCCTTCATCTGCTTCTCCATGGAGTTCTGGATGTCCTGCGGCGGCAGGATGTTTTTCAGCTCCACGCGGTTGACCTTGATGCCCCACGGGTCAGTGGCCTCGTCCAGAATGGAACGCATTTTGGTGTTGACCACATCACGGGAGGTCAGGGTCTGATCCAGTTCCAGATCGCCGATGATGTTACGCAGGGTGGTAGCCGTCAGAGTCTCCATGGCCGCCATGGGCTGCTCCACGCCGTAGGCGTACAGCTTGGGGTCGGTGATCTGGAAATACACGACGGTGTCGATCTGCATGGTGACGTTATCCTTGGTGATAACGGGCTGGGGGGGATAGTCCAGAACCTGCTCCTTCAGGCTGACCCGGCGGGCAATGCGGTCAATGAAGGGGACCTTGAAGTGCATACCCACGCCCCACACGCTGTGGAACGCGCCCAGACGCTCAATGACGTAAGCCCGGGACTGCTGGACAACAGAAATGTTGGTAATGACGACAATGAACGCGATCACGATGATTGCTAAAATCACAAAACCCATAGTAAAACCTCCATGTAATGATTGATTCTCTTCCTAACGATCTCAGACGGTGACGGCAGCCTCTACAGGGGTCACATAGACCTTCACGCCTTCCACTCTGTCCACCCGGACTTCGGTTCCCACGCTGATGGGGTCGCCGGAGGTGCTTCTGGCCGTCCACTCCATGCCGCCCAGCTTTACCTGACCCCGTGCCTCCACATTGTCAATATCCGCCGTGACGCGGCCAACGGAGCCGACGACGGAGTCCACATTGGTGGCCGTGACCTTGGAATTCAGGAATTTCTTTGCCAGCGGCCACAGCAGCGCCAGCAGAACGCCGGATACCACCACGAACAGCGTAATTTGCAGCCACACCGGCGCGCCCAGTGCGGCGCACAGCAGCGCGACCAGCGCACCCAGCGCAAACCATATGGAAACCAGGTGGATCGGGCAGGCTGCCTCGGCGATCAGGAACACCACCAGCAGCACCAGCCAGAAAAAAGCAGCCGATTTCATGTTGTAATCTCCTTTCCATGATAGTGACTTCATTGTATCAAAGATACAACCCAGTGTCAACAGACTTTCCGGGGTGCGCCCTTTGCCGTGATGTCTGTTTACGTCCTTATTATACCCCCTGCGCGGGGAAGCGTCCATAGCGGCAGCGGCAAAATAGACGGGGCTATTTCCACTCAAAAAGAAAAATAGCGGCGCAGGCAAATGGGGTGCATTTCTATACCGCCCAAGCACCCCTTGCCTCTCCCTTTGGGAGAGG
>HF988055.1:2824-10402 GCA_000434635.1 Firmicutes bacterium CAG:110
GAAGCGAAGACGGAGAGGGGAAATGGGTGCGGAAAGCCCGCTCAGTCACCTTCGGTGACAGCTCTCCCAGAGGGAGAGCCAAGGGGCTGGATATGTTGGCGCAAGAAATGGAGCATATCGATACCGATACGCTCCATCCACTGTTTTTACGGCCGCCCATTCAATCTTCCGGCGCTTACGTTATTTCTGCTTTCTCGCCCGGTATGCCTCCGGATCGATAATGCCGTTTACCAGCATTTTCTCCGCCCAGAGCTGCAGGGTTTCCACTGTTACGGAAATTTTCTCCAATTCCTCCTGAATCCGGATGAAATCGTCGATTTCCTCCCCCTCAATTTTGCCGTCTGCCGTGATTTCGATTAGGCGCTCCTTTTCCCGGTTGACGCAGTTCAGGGACGCCAGCATCTCCAGCACGATGGCGGACAGCTCCTTCATCTCGATCTCCGGCACATACGCCTGCCCGATGGGGCACTGGTTGGAGCAGTAGTAATTGCACAGGGAGGGACGGCGGTATTTGGCCGCCATGGTCAGCACCTCGTCGGGATGGGGGAGGGATTTTCCGCTTTCGATCTTCTCAATGCGCTCCGGCGTGACCGCTTCCAGAAGCTCGCTTGCTTTTTCTCTGGAAAGCCCCAGCTCCTCCCGGACGAGCTGGTAGCGGTTCTTGTTGCTTTTCGTAGACGCTCTTCCCATGGCGCGGCCTCCTTACCCTTTTCCGTCATTTTAGGAAAGACGGCGGCGTTTGTCAATGGGTATCTGGCAAAGAACCGGAACAGATTCTTTACCGAATTTTTGCCAGCATACCAAACTTTTCCAGATGCGGGGTATGTTTTTCCGACAGAAAATGCTATAATAGATAAAAGAGGTGAGCATGATGAAGCAGCACAAGCGCGTTTTTCTGGACTTCGCTTACGCGGCGGTCATTCTGGTGACGGCATTTGCCCTGAATCTGGCGCTGCTCCAGTGGTTCCGTATCCCGTCCGTGACGCCCATGGTCTTCGTGCTGGGCGTATTCCTGATTGCCTGGCGAACCCAGGGATATTTCTGGGGGATCGCTTCCTCTCTGGTCAGTGTCATGGCCGTGAATTACGCCTTCACCTATCCCTACTGGGCGTTCAACCTGATCCGCCCGGAGTGTCTGGCCTCTGCGGTGGTGATGCTGATGGTGTCCATCATGACCAGCACCATGACAACCCAGATCAAGCGGCAGGAGCAGATGAAGGCCGAGGCGGAAAAGGAGCGGATGCGGGGCAATCTCCTTCGGGCGGTGTCCCACGACCTGCGCACGCCCCTGACCTCCATTTACGGCGCATGTTCCGCCATGTTGGAAAATTACGACGCCCTGCCCCGGCAGACCCACATGAAGCTTCTGTCGGACGTCTGCGCCGACGCCCAATGGCTGGTGCGGATGGTGGAAAATCTGCTGTCCGTGACCCGCGTTGACACCTCCACTGTCCGTCTTTCCAAGAACGACACCGTTCTGGAGGAACTGATCGACGCGGTGCTGGTGAAATTCCACAAGCACTACCCGGACACGGAGGTTCATGTGGAAATTCCGGAAGAATTCGTCAGCATTCCCATGGACGCCATGCTGATCTCTCAGGTGCTGATGAATCTGCTGGAAAACGCGGTTTTCCACGCCAAGGGCATGAAAGATCTCTGGCTTCGGGTAGAAGTCAAGGGCCTCTGGGCGTATTTTTACGTAGAGGACGACGGCTGCGGCATTCCGGAGGAAAAGCTCCCCAAGCTGTTTACGGGGATGCTGGGCAGCGAAGCGCCCATGGATCAAAGCCGCAGCAGCATGGGTATCGGCCTGAGCGTATGCAGCGCCATCATCAAGGCTCACGGCGGCGAGATCTGGGCGAACAAACGGGCCGGTGGCGGAACCGAAGTGGGCTTCCGGCTGGAAATGGAGGACGAAAATGGGGAATAACAAATATAAGGTACTTATCGTGGAGGACGACCAGAGCATTCTGGGCTTTGTCCAGACGATTCTGGAGACCAACGGCTATCAGGTGCTGACTGCCGAGCGGTGCCGTCAGGGACTGCTGATCTTTTCCTCCTACACGCCGGATCTGGTGGTGCTGGATTTGGGGCTTCCGGACATGGACGGCGGCGAATTTATCCGGCAGGTGCGCCTTTTCAGCACGGTTCCCATCATCGTCCTGTCCGCCCGGACGGAGGAGAACGACAAGGTCTCCGCGCTGGATCTGGGCGCCAACGACTACATAACCAAGCCCTTCGGGACGGCGGAGCTGCTTGCGCGGGTGCGGGCGGCGCTTCGCGCCAGCCGGAATCGGGCGCGGGTCGCGCCCTCCAACCTGTTCACCGTGGACGATCTGGTCATCGACTATGACCGGCGGCAGGTGAGCGTCGGGGGGAGCCCGGTTCACCTGACCCAGACGGAATACAACATTCTGGCGCTTCTGAGCCAGCACACAGGCAAGGTGCTGACCTACGCCACCATCATCCGCTCCGTCTGGGGCAGCATGGACGACGGGAGCGTGAAAAAATTACAGGTGAACATGGCGAACATCCGCAAGAAGCTGGGCTGCCGCCCAGGCGACAGCCGGTACGTCATCAACGAGCTGGGCGTGGGCTACCGCATCGCCGACGAATAATACAAAGTCTCTCCGGAAAGGCTGCCGTGGCCTTTCCGGAGAGACTTTCTCTGTCCGGCAAAGCTTTACCCCATTTTTACCGTCGGCGCAGTATAATATACCCCAATTCAGGCGGCGTGGATGTCCCCTGACCGTTATCAAAGGAGTTTATTTATGGAAGTGCTTGTGGAAAACCTGACGTTTCTGACCTGGCAGCAGGTGCTGATGTGGCTCATCGGCGGCGTGCTGATCTACCTCGCCATCGTCAAGGAGATGGAGCCGTCGCTGCTGCTGCCCATGGGCTTCGGCGCGATTCTGGTAAACCTGCCCAATTCCGGCGCAGCAGAGGTCATCGCCCATCTGTTTCAGCTTGGCATCGCGGGACATGAGCTGTTCCCGCTGCTGCTGTTCATCGGCATCGGCGCGATGATCGATTTCCAGCCGCTGCTGGCAAATCCAAAGCTGATGATCTTTGGTGCGGCGGCGCAGTTCGGCATTTTCTTCACGTTGGGACTGGCATCCTTACTGGGATTTGAACTGAACGACGCGGCCTCCATCGCCATCATCGGCGCGGCGGACGGCCCCACGTCCATCTTCGTCGCCCAGCAGCTGGGTTCCAGCTACACGGCGGCCATTATGGTGGCGGCCTATTCCTACATGGCGCTGGTGCCGATGGTGCAGCCGCCGGTCATCCGGCTGTGTACAACGCAGGCGGAGCGGAAGATCAGAATGACCTACAAAGGCCGTCCCGTGTCCAAGACCACGAAAATCCTGTTCCCCATTGCGGTGACGGTCATCGTTGGTCTCGTCGCACCCCAGGCCGTGGCACTGATCGGATTTCTCATGTTCGGAAACCTCATCCGGGAGTGCGGTGTGCTGAATTCCCTGTCGGAGACGGCGCAGAACGTGCTGGCGAACCTCATTACCATCCTGCTGGGACTGACCATCGCCTCCCGGATGAATGCAGCGGAGTTCCTGCGGGTAGAGACGCTGCTGATTCTGGGGCTTGGGCTGGTCGCCTTCGTGATGGACACCGTGGGCGGCGTGATGATCGCGAAGCTGATGAATCTGTTCCTGAAGGAAAAGATCAACCCCATGATCGGCGCGGCGGGGATTTCCGCTTTCCCAATGTCCGCCCGTGTGGTGCATAAAATGGGCCTGGCGGAGGATAAGCAGAATTTCCTGCTGATGCACGCCGCCGGGGTCAACGTTTCCGGCCAGATCGCCTCCGTCATTGCGGGCGGCCTGATTCTGGCGCTGGTAGGAGGTTAAAAATGGAGCTGCATGTGGATTATCTGATAAATGTTCTGCCCATTGTGGGCACGGGAATGCTGGGCGTTTTTCTGGTCACAGGCGTGATCATCGCCGGTGTGAGCCTGCTGAACGCGCTCACTTCCAAAGAAAAATAATGACGGGGGTCAGGCATTCGCCTGACCCCCTGAGCGTTACTTCATGAACTTGTCGATTGCCTGACACAGATCGTCGATGGCATCCTCGTCACCGGCGGCTACCGCGTCTACCATGCAGTGGCGCATGTGGTCTTTCAGGATCACCTTGCCGGTGTTGTCCAGCGCGGAACGCACCGCCGCCAGCTGGATGAGCACCTCCGAGCAGTCGTGCCCTTCCTCCACCATCCGCTTCACCTTTTCCAGATGGCCGATGGCGCGGGACAGCCGGTTCAGTACGGCCTTCTGATTTTCGTGGACATGGCCGTGGCTGTGGGGAATGCCATGGGCATGGAGATAGGCATGGTCATGCTCGTGGTCATGGGCGTCGCAGCATTCGTGGGTGTGGTCGGTCATCGTCTTGCCCCTCTTTCTCGGGTGAAACATACTTTTTATAGTATACCTTTTTTCTGCGTATTTCGCAAGCCCTCCCGGGGGATATCTGCACAAAAATAAATGTTTTGACAGATGCGCTTTCCGTGGGTATAATATTAGAAAAACTCAAGGAGGCTTTTCCTATGCATATCGATTCCGAACATGTGGCCGGCGGCCATGACCACGAGCATGAGCACACCCATACCCACGAGCATACCCATGACGGCGTTGCCCACACCCACCCCCATACCCATGAGCATACCCACGACCACGAACATCCCCACGATCACGCCCACCTCCACGCCGACGGCGCGGAGCATACCCACTCCCATGACTGCGGTCAGGACTGCGCGTCCTGCGCCAGCACCTGCGAGCACACGCCCATGGAGGAGCTGGTGGCGCTGATGAAGTACATGGTCGGCCACAACGCCGCCCATGCCAAAGAGCTGGCCGATCTGGCCGTCCAGCTGGACAAGGCGGGCGACCACACCGCTTACGAGCAGGTCATGGCCGCCGTATCCGACTTTGAGAAGGGCAACATGCGCCTGAGCGTTGTGCTGTCCAGCCTTGAGGTCAAGTAAAGGAGGGACAGACAATGTGTCTTTCTACCGTTTATAAGAACAAGCTTACCCCGGAAACGGTCATGATGCGCAACGTCATGAAGATCGAGTGCCGGGACGGCATGGTGATCCTCACCGACCTGATGGAACGCCAGATGGCCGTGGAGGGTACGCTTGAAATGGCAAATCTGGTGGACGGCGTCGCCGTTGTGAAAGAGAATATTCCCGCATGATTTTTCTCCCGGATGGCGCAGCCGTCCGGGAGAATTTTCGTATATCCCGCCGCCTTTTGGGGAAGCTACTTCAAAGAGGTGACGGGTTTTGATTATGTCTTATGTGCGCACCATCGCGCTGTATCTGGTGCTGATCGTCTGCGTCCGGCTGATGGGCAAGCGGCAAATCGGGGAGATGGAGCCGACGGAGTTTGTTGTGACCATGCTGCTGGCAAATCTGGCGGCAATTCCCATGCAGGACGGGGCGATCCCCCTGTATTCCGGGCTTGTGCCGATATTGACGGTTCTGGGGTCGGAGCTGGTGCTGTCCGGATTGATTTTGTACAGCGTGAAGTTCCGGCAGCTGCTGTGCGGCAAGCCGGTGATCCTGATTGAAAACGGGAAGCTGTTGCAGGACAATCTCCGCCGCACCCGGGTGACGCTGGACGAGCTGACGGGGCACCTGCGGGAAAAGGACGTGCTGGACATCACCGCCGTGCAGTACGCCATTCTGGAAACCGACGGAAATCTTTCCGTGTTTCCCTTCCCCAAGGAGCGTCCCGCCAGCGCCAAGGATGCGGGCATTCACCCCAAGCCCCAGTTCCTCCCCGTGACCATCGTGGAGGACGGCTTCCTTTCCAGAGAGAATCTGGGCAGAGCCGGGAAGGATGAAGCATGGCTGAAGCAGGTTCTGCAGGAGCACCGCGCGGAAATCGCGGACACCCTGCTGCTGACGGTGGACGCCGGGAACAAGGTCGTGTGGCTGGGAAAGGAGTACGGCAGATGAAACGCAGTTGGATCGGATTCGTTCTGCTTCTTGTCCTGCTGGCCGGGGGCGTTGCCGCCACATGGGGCATGGCCAAGTGCCATGAGCCGATTGCACGGGATTTGGAAAACGCCGCGAAAACGGCGCTTCAGGGAGACATGGCGCAGGGAGAAGTGCTGATGCTTCAGGCGCGGGAAGCATGGGGACGCAGCCGCCATCTGGGCGCCTGCTTTGCCGACCACACGCCCATGGAGGAGATTGACGCGCTGTTTGCCGAGGTGGAGGTCTACGCCGCCGCCCGGGAGGAAACCGACTTCGCCGCCGGGTGCGCCGCCCTTTCCAGAAAGGTGGAGGCCATGGGGCAGGCTCACGGGGCGTCGTGGTGGAATCTGTTTTAAAAAAGCTGCACCCTCTTGCCTATCTTTGCATCGCACCTCTCTTGCCTCTCCCTATGGGAGAGGTGGCCGAGCGCAGGAATGGAGCGTATCTTTACCGATACGCTCCATTCGCTGTTTTACGACCGCCCAGCAAATCTGTGCGGTACTCTTATTCTTCATCCAACGGCTGAGTGCCCTTCGCCAGTGCGATGATGGCCTTCGCCAGTTCCCCGGCGGCGGTCAGCGCCTCGTCGTGGGAGTTCCCGGCGGCACCTACCTCGACCAGCAGACCGCCGGGGGACAGATCCTCGTTGAACCGCTGGCCGCGCAGCTGTAACGGGCGGGTGATTCCGGGGCAGGCCGTTTCCAGCTGGGCGTGGAGCTTCAGCGCAAGGGAGAGATTTTCCTCCCATGTATCGTAATTCGTGCCCACGACGATCATCAGCTGGGCGCTGTCGCTGCCATCTACATGGGCGAGGGTGCGCATCTGGCTTGCCCCGCCGGAGGCGTCCCGGTGGAGGTCGAGCACCATCTGGATCGTGGGGTATTCCTCCAAGAGTTTTTTGATGGACTTCCGGGCGTCTGCATAAGAACCGTTGTAGGACGGGTAGTCGTGCAGGGACGTGTCCTGTACGGCGACAATGCCGTTCTCCCCCAGAAGCGCCTGCACCCGGCGGCCGATGGAGAGCATGTTGAAATTGTCGTCCAGCGTCCGGTAGGAAGAAGTCTCGGTATAGGCTTCGCCGTGGCGGGTGTAGCTTTCCGTGGAGTGGGTGTGGACAATCAGCACCGTGGGCTGGTCACCGGTCAGATCCCAGTTCAGGGGCTGCTCCATCAGCGCTCCGATGTCCGGGCTGACGGAACAGGCATAGTACAGCTTCACCATTTCCGGGTCAGAAAAGGACGGAAGGGGCGGCTCGGTGGGCTGCGGTGCCGCAGGGGGCGGAGATTCCACGAAATCCACCGAAAATGCCTCCTGAGACGGCGAAAACCGGACGTCTCGTCCGGTTTCTAAGTAGATCAGGAATGCGGCGGTATCCGGGCTTGTCAGCCACGACAGGAGCTTCCCCGGAAGTCCCGAAGCGAACAGCCGCAGGGTAAGGGCGCAAAGAATTGCCGCCGCGCCCACCCGCAGCGCTCTGCTGCCCATACGCCGCCCCCCTTACGTAAAGAAATGTCGAAAAACCTCGTCAGCGTCGAAAAATGACGCTGAAAAACCTATGGCAGCACCGCACAATTGCGTCTG
>HF988056.1 GCA_000434635.1 Firmicutes bacterium CAG:110
GACCTCCGGGTCTTCCATGGGGGCGAAGCAGATGAACGCGCCATGGTCAGAGCCGCCGGAGGAGTGCTGAGCAGTACCGGTCTTGCCGCATACCTTGACGGGGAAGGTGTCCAGGTCCTTGGGGCCGCCGAAGTGGGAACGGGCGGTGCCTTCGCCTCCTTCGATAACCTTGCGCATACCTTCAATGTAGGTATTGTAGGTGGTGGAAGCAATTTCCATCTGGCTCATGATCTCGGGAGAATTTTCCTTGATGAGGCTGCTGTAGTCGGAGGCGACCACGCGGCTTAAGAAGGTGGCCTTCATCCGGGTGCCCTTGTTGGCCAGAGTGGAAGCGTAAACGCACAGCTGCAAGGGGCTGAACCGGTTTTCGGCCTGCCCGATGGCGGCCAGAACACGGTCGCCTGCGGTGATCTGGGAGTTGACGCCGGTCTCGCCGTAAGCGGCCTTCTTACTGGCCTCATCGGTGACCCAGCCGACCTTTTCCGTCAGCTCAATGCCGGTAGGAACGCCCAGACCCAGACCATTGGCGGTTTCGTTCAGCATCTCGATGGTCATACGGCTGCCCAACTCATAGAAGAAGTAGTTACACGACACTTCCAGCGCCCGCTGGGCGTCCAGCTCGCCGTGGGTAACGCCGGGGTTGGACTTATAGATCAGACACATGGGAGAGAAGCCCGGGTACTTGGTGAAGACACCCTGATCCCGGATGATCTCGCCGGGGAGGTACAGGTATCTGCCGAAATATTCACTCTTCGGGTTTGTACTACGGTGCTCCATAGCGGCGATCAGAGTACACATCTTGAAGGTGGAGCCGGGGGCGTAGTTGGCGCCGAAGGCGCGGTTGAAGAAAGGCTTCAAGGGGTCGGCCTCGATCTCGGCCCAGTCCTGATTCATGGTGGCGAGGTTATAGGTGGGATAGCTGGCACAGGCCAGAATCTCGCCGGTCTTGACCTTCATGACGATGACCGCCGCGCCCTCCGCGTCCAGGCCGTTACTCTCATCCTTGGAGGTGTTCTTCTCCGGGTCGGTCAGCTCCTTCATGATGTTGGCAAGAGAGTCCTCGGCGATGCCCTGAAGCTCCAGATCAATGGTGGTTTCCACGTTGTTTCCGGCGATGGGGGTGTAGACCTCGCCGGTTTTCTGATTCACGCGCCAGAACTGCTCGACGATGGTGCCGTCCTTGGAAACCACGTCCACGCGCTGGCCGTCGATGCCGTGGAGGTATTCCTCAAAAGCTTCCTCAAAGCCGGACTGGCCGATGTAGGCGTCCATGGAGTAGCCTTCCTTCTGGTACTTCTCCCAGTCGTCGTCGTCCATGCCGCCCATGTAGCCTAAGATGTGGGCGGCGTATTTGGTATGGTATTCCCGGACGGTGGAGGATTCCACCATCAGACCGGGGATGTTCAGCTCCAGAATGGCGGACAGATTCTCGTCGGAGATGTCCTGAATAAAGGTGTAGGTAGGCAGCTTGGAAATACCCCGAAGATCAAATTCGTAGCGCATACCGATGACGGCGCGGGCGTCCTCGTCCGACCAGCCCTCGGGAATCTTGTAGCGCTCCCGCAGCTTCTCAATGAGCAGGGGCGCGGTGATGTCCGAGTCCAGCGACCGGTCGACCATGAAGCTCTGGAAGTGGTTCTGCCAGGAGGTGGCAAAATCGTTCAGAGTGTACTCAAAGGGGCGGGTCTTGCTCACGGGGAAATGGTCGTTATAGCTGAGATTCAGCTCCCGGCATTTCTGCACAAGGGAGTACAGCGCCTCGTTGGTCTGGCCGTAGGACTCGATAACGTAGTGGTTGAACACCAGATTATAGCTGGCCCGGTTGCCCACCAGCTTGTTGCCGTTGCGGTCAAGGATATCGCCGCGGGCGGCACGGACGGTGGTAACGGTGGTGTATTTCGCGATGTTGTCGGTGTTGCCGTTGGTCTTGATGATCTGAAGATCAAAGAGCTTCAAGGCGAACAGCGCCAGAATCGTAATAAACAGAATTAAAAGCAGGATAGCGCGAAATCGGCTTATTCTTTCCATGTGGTTCCTCCGATAAGGCCAATTTTATTGATAAGCGGGTACAGCAGGACCATAACGCCGAAGCTGTAGCCGGCGGTGATCAGGAAGGAGAACACCCGGTCCCACCGTGTCAGCCCAAGGCCGATGCCCACGACGAACAGACCCATCTCGTAAATTGTCAGCGCGATACCGGCGCAGATGACGATGGAAGCTTTCGTGCGCCGCAGGTAGGCCTGCCGCAGCAGCGTAGCGATGATCCCGACGGCGCACAGCAGGCCAATGCAGTAAGGCCCCGGCGCGGAGCCGGAAAAGTAGTAAATGGTGGACGCAAAAAGGACGAACAGACTTCCCACATCCACGCCCTCAATGACCGTGATCAGCAGAATGTACACCACCGGCAGATCGGTGGTCGCACCGAAGATGCTGACGCGGCTCATGATAACGTCCTGAATGGTCAGAAGCAGGATACCCGTCAGCACATACAGCGTCCATTTCAGCATCCGCTGCTTTTGCAGCTGGGTCACGTGGAACAGCCCGGAAAGGCTGTTTTGCCGGGGGTCGGGCTTGAATTCCGACTGTTTGGACAGTTTTCTTCTTGCCATGGCGCGTCCTCAGCCCACGGGGGTGGTCGGTTGGGTGGCGGCGGCGGTTTCGGACGGGGCGGTGGCAGTCTCGGAACCTGTGGACGTGCCGGGGGTGGTCACGACCTCGGTGGTGTAGGCGGTGATGATGAAGACCTGCTCCAGGGAGTTGATGTCCGCGGCGGGGTCCAGGAGGGCGAATTTGGCAACGCCCGTTTCCTCATAGCCCGCGTCCACCACGGAGCCGATGATCAGGCCACGGGGGTACACCGTGGAACCGGAGGTCACCACCTGATCCTTATTGCGGATGATGGAGTCGGAGGGCAGGTAGTTCATTTGGAGCAATGTGTCGTTGCCGCTGGTATAGCCGCCCTTGACCATGCCGTTGTAGCCGGAGGTGGAGATGGTGCCGGAAATTTCCAGCGTGGAGTCCAGAACGGTCTTGACGACGGCATAGTTGACGCCCACCTCCGTTACCAGACCCACCACTTCGCCGTTGGCGGTGATGGCACACAGATTCTCCCGGATGCCCGCGTTGGTGCCCCGGTTGATGGTGAAGGTGCTCTCCCAGTCCGAGGAGCTCCAGCCGATGATATAGGCGTCCACCAGCTTGTAGTCCTCGTTGGTGGCCTTCAGATCCAGAAGCTTGCGCAGACGCTCGTTTTCACGGGCGACGGAGTCGGCCTGACGGGCGACGTCCTCCATCTGGGCGATGCGTTCCTCCAGAACCTTGTTTGCCGCGTCCAGAGCCTCGTAGCGGAACATATAGCTGTAGTATTTTTCCGCCGTATTGGTCAGGGTGGTGCCCGCGGCGCGGAAGGGGGCGAGAACGCCCTGCACGATCACGCTGGGAAGGCTCTGGTTGGAAATGCCGCTGTAGATGGCCAGTGCCGCCGTCAGCAGCGCGGCCACCACCAGAATGATCTTCACTTTGGTACTGAACAGATTTCTCATATGGTATCCTCCATCACTTCCGGCACCGTGCGGCAAAGGGTCTCATACAGCCGGCACACGGGAAGTCCCATTACATTATAATAGTCGCCCTCCAGCTTTTCGCAGAACAGCGCCGCACCGCCCTGAATGCCGTAAGCACCGGCCTTGTCCATGGGTTCGCCGCTCTGGACGTATTTCTGAATCTCCTTCTCGCTGAGTGGACGGAAATGCAGGCTCGCCACCTCAGTAAAGGTCTCAACCCTGTCCCCATACAGGATGGTGCAGCCGGTCATCACTTGATGATCCCGCCCGGAGAGAAGCCGGAGCATAGATGCCGCTTCCGCCTCACTGTGGGGCTTGCCCAGCACCCTCCCCTGACAGACCACGATGGTGTCCGCCGCAATGACGATGTCTTCTTCTCCCCGGCTGACGGCCAGCGCCTTTGACCGGCTGACCCGGGCAACTTCGTCAAAGGGCGGCTTTTCGGGGTCCATGGTTTCGTCAATGTCCGCCGCCCGGACGGTGAAGGGAATCCCAAAGAGGGACAGAAGCGCCTTTCGCCGCGGCGAGGCGGACGCGAGAATGAGCTGCATAAGGTTCTCCTTTCGATGCGGAGGAATTTTATTCCACACCCCGTAAGTACAGTCCCCGGGTACACGCGCCGGGGTCGAGGGGTTCGGGGTTCATGTAATCGTACAGCACGCGGTCAACTTCCTTGGAATTTTCCGTGGTGAAGTACAGCCGCGTCGCCCATAAGCCCAGCTTGGCAAGATCGTCCTGCCGGTCGAGCCAGCTCAGCTTCTTGCCGTTGAGCAGTACGCTGCGGCAGCTGTCGCCGTCCCGGATGACCGGGAACTCCGCGCCGGTCTTGTCGATCAGGCGGGTGGCTTTCAGATGGCAGGTGCATTCGTTGGTCTTGTTGTGGATGAGGCAGTGCTCCGTCACCATCAGGGGCAGCCGCCCGTAGGCGATCAGCTCGGCGTTCACCGCCTTGCTCATGTCCCGGATCTGGGGCAGGGTCATTTCAAAGCTCACCGTGGCGGAGGCCATTTCCAACGAACGCATGACGTTCATGGAGGCGGAGTTGAAGATGTTCAGGCCGAAATCCCCGTGAACCCGCATTCCTGCCTCCCGCACGGGGGCAATCAGGCCGAGATTGCCCACCAGCGCGTCCCGGACACCGGCGGCGCGGAGGACTTCCAGGCTCTTTTTGATCCGGGGCAGTTCCCCGTCGTGGACGATTCTGGGCAGCACCGCCGCCACTCGTCCCCGCTGCACCAGCCGGGCGCAAAGCTCCCCGTCGGCGAGCAAGATGTGGATGGGAACGTACAGCAGTGTGGTTTCCAGATCTAAAAGCATGGGGGTCAGCTGCTCCCGGGAGGTGACCTGAATGGTCAGGCCGGGCAGACCCGAGGGGCCTTTGTATTCCGGCACGGGCTTGGGCTTGCGCAGGGTCTGCTCCTCCCGCCGGGCGCGGATGGCGGTGAGCTGGTTCAGCACGTCCCGGCGCATGGCGTTGATGGCGGAAGCGGAGATAATGAGACCGGGATCCACCCGGGTGCGCACCTCCACGCACCGGTAGGGCGTACCGCCGGTTTTGGAGACCCGCTGGGCGAGCATCGCCCCGGTGAGGGAGATATTCTGGGCGCGTTCCGGCACGGGGCCGTCGGAGCGGCATGTCCGCCCCTCCGGGTCGGTGGCGATGACGCAGCTGCCGTCCACGGTGACCATGGCCTGGAAGCGGATATCCACAAGGGGGGTCTCCCCTGCCTCATAGGATTGCCGGGCGGCCTGAAGCCATTTGCCGTCGTCGTCGTTCTCCTGCCGCACGCCGAACATTTTGGTATCCACCCTGCTTGTATAGTAGCCGTCGGTGAAGCCCTGACGGTTGAAGGCGGCGTACAGGGCGTCCATCATGGGCTTGGTGACGGTCATCTCGTCCAGCGCCTTGCGGTAGACGGCGGTGACGGTGGCCACGTATTCCGCCCGCTTCATCCGGCCTTCCAGCTTCAAAGAGACCACGCCCATTTCCTGCAATTCCCGCAGATAGGGAATCAGGCAGTTGTCTTTCAGACTCAGGGGGTATTTTTCCTGCCAGTGGGTGTAGCCGTAGCTCTGGCGGCAGGGTTGGGCGCAGCGGCCCCGGTTGCCGGAGCGGCCGCCGATCATGGCGGACATGTAGCACTGGCCGGAATAGCACATGCACAGCGCGCCATGGACGAAGACTTCAATTTCAATGGGAGAGTTGGCGCAGATGTAGCGAATTTCCTCCCGGCTCAGCTCCCGGCTGAGAACGACCCGCTTGATACCCATGGCGGCGCACAGCAGCACGCCGGACAGAGAATGGACGGTCATCTGGGTGCTGCCGTGGATGGGAACGCCGGGGGCGATCTGACGGCACAGCTGCACCACGCCTAAGTCCTGCACGATAAAGGCATCAATATTATTCTGCGCGGCATAGCGGATCAGCTCCGCCGCCTCGGTCATCTCCCGGTCGGAGACGAGGGTGTTGAGGGTCAGGTGCACCTGCACGCCCCGGACATGGCAGTATTTAATGGCATCCACCAGCGTCTGGGGAGTAAAGTTTTTCGCGCTTTGCCGCGCGTTGAACGCGCCGCAGCCGAGGTAGACGGCGTCAGCGCCGTTCTGAACGGCCGCGCGCAGAGCCTCCATTGACCCGGCGGGCGCCAATAATTCCAGCATAAGCTCTCTCTCCAAAATTCGGTTTCGGGGCAGACCCCCGCACAATAATATAGTATTGAACAGTATAGCACAAAGAAACGAAAACTTCCACCCCCGAAGGGAGAATTCAAGAAAAATTCAAGGGAACTTCATATTCAGAAGGCGATTCCCGGGGCAAACGCAAGGAAGATTTTCCAGATTCGCCCCAATTCCCCAAAATGTTCAAGAATAATTCAAAAACAACCTATTGACATTTCTGGCACTCTGCGGTATAGTGTGCTTAGCACTCAGAGAGATGGAGTGCTAAAGATAAAGTGAGAAGGAGGGATACGATGGAACTGACAGAGC
This sequence comes from Firmicutes bacterium CAG:110, assembly GCA_000434635.1. GTDB lineage: Bacteria > Bacillota > Clostridia > Oscillospirales > Oscillospiraceae > Faecousia. The sequence goes on from HF988056.1 coordinate 6,552, forward strand.
GGAAAAAGAAGGTTCTGCGGTCGGTGGTGGATTTGTATATCCGCACGGCGGAGCCGGTTGGTTCCAAGGCCATTACCGAGCTGCCGGACATGAAGTATTCCTCCGCGACCATCCGCAACGAAATGGCGGAACTGACCGCCATGGGTTATCTGGAGCAGCCCCACACCAGCGCGGGGCGCATCCCCTCCGCCGCCGGTTACCGGCTGTACGTTGACGAGCTGATGATGGATTACCGCTTGTCCATTGACGAAACGAAGTCCATCAGCAGCGCCATCGAGGAAAAGATGCAGCGGGTGGATAAAATGGTGGAAAAGGTGGCAAAGCTGGTATCTCAGGCCACCGATCTTCCCGCCATCTCCGCCGCGTCCCGACAGGGCAGCGCCTGCGTCAAGCGGTTCGACCTGATCCTGGCCGGACAGGGAAGCTTCATTCTGGTGCTGATGCTGGGCGGCGAGCAGGTGGTAAACAAGCTCATCAAGCTGCCGGTAAACGTCAGCGAAACGGATCTGAAGCTCCTGAGCGCGGTGCTGAACGCCAGCATGACGGACACTCCCCTTGAGGACTTCACCGCCGAGCTGATGGAAAAGGTCATGCGTTCGGCGGGTGCGGCGGCAAGTCTGGTGCCGGTGATTCTGGACTTCACCCAGGAGACGCTGAAAAACAGCGACTCCACCAGAGTGGCCGTCACCGGTCAGGCAAGACTGTTGAGTTTGCCGGAATACCGGGACGTGGACAAAGCCCAGCGGGTAATGGATTCCATTGACGAAGAGGCACTGGCAAACCTTCCCGCCGTCATGGAGGGCGCCAACGGTACGAAAGTGCTGGTAGGCCCCGAAAACGTGGCGGATGAGCTCAAGGACACCTCCGTCGTGATGACCAAGTTTGACATCGGCGACGGAATGCAGGGCATGATCGGCGTGGTCGGCCCCACCCGGATGGATTACGCAAAGGTAACGGCGCGCCTGAGCTACTTCGCCGAGAGCCTGAGCAAGATGTTCGGCAAGCCCGAGCAGCCCCAGCAGCCAAAGCTGCCGGAGCCGCCGAAGGAAGGATAGAATCAAACAGGCAGGGCTGGGGAAAATCCCCGGAACCACAAAAAGCGGAGATTTTCCCCCACCCTGCAAATTGACAGGAGGTCACAGACGTGGCAAAGAAGGAAAAAGAAGAAGTAAAGAAGCAGCCCCCGGAGGAAACGCCTCAGGAACCTGTGGAGGAAACCCCGAAGGAGAAGACTCCCGAGGAACCGAAGCAGAAGGAGATTAGCCCCTGGGAGGAAAAATACAATTCCGAGCACGACGCCCGGCTGCGTCTGGCAGCGGAATATGATAATTTCCGCAAGCGCACCACGAAGGAAAAGGAGCAGTCCTACGGCAACGGCAAGGCCGACGCCGTAACGAAGATGCTTCCCATCTACGACAATCTGGAGCGCGCGCTGAACCAGCCCACGGAAGACGCCGCCTACAAAAAGGGCGTGGAGCTGACCATGACGGAGCTGCTGAAGATCTTGAATGGTCTGGGCGTGGAGGTTTTCGGCGAGGTGGGTGACACCTTCGACCCGAATCTGCACAACGCCGTGATGCATCTGGACAGCGAGGAGCATGACGAAAACGTCATCACCCAGGTGTTCCAGAAGGGCTTCAAAATGGGCGATAAGATCGTCCGGTTCGCCATGGTGCAGGTGGCAAATTAAATTCATAAACAATTTAGCTTTAATATATTAGGAGGAAAACATTATGTCTAAGATTATCGGTATCGACCTTGGTACTACCAATTCCTGTGTTGCTGTTCTGGAAGGCGGCGAGCCTGTTGTCATCGCCAACGCCGAAGGCAACCGTACTACCCCCTCTGTTGTTGCATTTTCCAAGACCGGCGAGCGTATGGTCGGTCAGGTGGCAAAGCGTCAGGCTGTGACCAACGCTGACCGCACCGTGTCTTCCATCAAGCGTCACATGGGTGAAAATTATCACGTCACCATCGACGGCAAGGGCTACACCCCTCAGGAGATCAGCGCCATGATCCTGCAGAAGCTGAAGGCGGACGCCGAGGCTTATCTGGGTCAGCCGGTCACCGAGGCCGTCATCACCGTCCCCGCTTACTTCTCCGACGCACAGCGTCAGGCGACGAAGGACGCCGGTAAGATCGCGGGTCTTGACGTGAAGCGTATCATCAACGAGCCTACCGCAGCCGCTCTGGCTTACGGCCTCGACAAGGAATCCGAGCAGAAGATCATGGTTTATGACCTTGGCGGCGGCACCTTCGATGTGTCCATTCTGGACATCGGCGACGGCGTCATCGAGGTTCTGGCCACTGCCGGCGACACCCATCTGGGCGGCGACGACTTCGACCAGAGAATCATGGACTATCTGGTTGCCGAATTCAAGAAGGCGGAGGGCATCGATCTGTCGAAGGACAAGGTCGCCATGCAGCGTCTGAAGGAGGCTGCCGAGAAGGCCAAGATTGAGCTGTCCGGCGTTACTTCCACCAACATCAACCTGCCCTATATCACCGCCGACGCCACCGGCCCCAAGCATCTGGACGTGACCCTCACCCGGGCAAAGTTCAACGAGCTGACCGCCGATCTGGTGGAGCGCACCATGAAGCCCGTCCGTCAGGCTATGTCCGACGCGGGTCTGAGCGCTTCCGACATTCAGAAGGTGCTGCTGGTTGGCGGCTCCACCCGTATCCCCGCCGTGCAGGATGCCGTTAAGACCATCACCGGCAAGGAAGGCTTCAAGGGCATCAACCCCGACGAGTGCGTGGCCGTTGGCGCTGCCATTCAGGGCGGCGTGCTCACCGGCGACGTGCAGGATATCCTGCTGCTGGATGTCACTCCTCTGTCCCTGGGCATTGAGACCATGGGCGGCGTGTTCACCCGTCTGATCGACCGGAACACCACCATCCCCACCCACAAGAGCCAGATCTTCTCCACCGCTGCGGACGGCCAGACCTCCGTCGAGGTTCACGTCCTGCAGGGCGAGCGTGAGATGGCTGCCTACAATAAGACGCTGGGCCGCTTCCAGCTCACCGGCATTGCTCCCGCACCCCGGGGCGTGCCTCAGATCGAGGTTTCCTTCGACATCGACGCCAACGGCATCGTGAAGGTCTCCGCCAAGGATCTGGGTACCGGCAAGGAGCAGAACATCTCCATCACCGCTTCCACCAACCTGAGCAAGGAAGACATCGACAAGGCCGTTCACGAGGCTGAGCAGTACGCCGCCGAGGATAAGGCCCGCAAGGACGAAGTGGACACCCACAACGCCGCCGACCAGACCGTCTACCAGACCGAGAAGACCCTGAACGAGCTGGGCGACAAGATCGACGCTTCCGAGAAGGCTTCCATCCAGTCCGCCGTTGACCACCTGAAGGAAGTCAACAAGGGCACCGACATCGAGGCCATCAAGAAGGCCACCGAGGAAGTCCAGCAGGCGTTCTACAAGGTTTCCGAGAAGCTGTATCAGCAGGCGAACCCTCAGGGCGGCGCACAGCCCGGCGGGAACACCCAGAAGCCCGGCGACGACGGTGTCGTTGACGCCGACTACGAGAGTGTTGACTAAATCCGAATGCCTAAGGGGCGGCAAACGCCGCCCCTTGGGGCTGCCCCATTCCAAGTTCTACAAGCTCAAGCAGTCAGCCGGATTAGTAGCCCTTGATGTTGGAGTAGAGAATTGCACGAGCAGGCCCGAAGAAGGGAGAAGTCACAAAATTCTCAATGTTGGCGTTGTACACGTCATAGTAGTAGTTGGAGTACAGGGGGATGTCGGGCATGAGCTCGTTCCATCTCTCGATGTAAGCCATCCACCACTCGTTGTACTCGTCCTCGGTAGTGGCGTTGTAAACCATACCCATGGACAGGTAATCCATGCCCAGCTTGTCGCCGGAAGCCTCAACGGCCTCTTCGTAGGTCAGACGGTCAGCAGCCAGATCGTAGGGGAACGCCAGATCGTAAGGATCGATGACCTTGTTGGAGGAGTAGTCAGCCCAATCGGGGCTGGGGTTCCAGTTGTAGGAGTAGTCATAGACAGCGTTGTTCCAGCCGGTAGCCAGGTTGAACATGCCGTAGATGGGGGTTCCGCCGTAGCCCATGGAGGCGTCACGGTAGATGTTGCCAAGCAGGGTGGTAAAGTCACCGGTGGTAGCACGGATGACCATACCGGCAGCGGAAACGTCGGAGGAGTTGGCCAGATTGGTGTTCAGCAGATCGGTAACGTTGTTGGGCGTGGTGCCGAACCAGTTGATGGCCAGAGGCATGTAGTACTCGCCGTTGATCTCAACGGTCTTGTAGACCACGTTATCGGTGTTCGCAACGGAAGCGTAGGTCTTGTTGCCGGCGTCGTTGCCGAAGATGTCCTTCGCATTGGCTTCCTCAGCGGTCAGCTTCTTGTAACGGACAGCGTCAACACCGGTAGCGCCCTCAACGTAGGGCTCGCCCTTGGAGTTGTAGATCCAGCCGCCCTCTTCCAGAACCTTCTTGGCGGTGTCGGGAGAGAAGGTGTAGTCGATCAGCTCGATGTCGTCCTGAACAGCCTTCCACATGTCGAAGTCGGGGGAGTAGGGGCCGTCAACGACGACGCCGTAGCCACCGGTGAAGGTCTGGCAGAACTCGGTACGGTTCAGCAGGTAGGTGATGGCCTGACGAACCTCGGGGAACATGGTGGGTCCGAAGTCGCACTCGAACTCGACCTTGCCGTAGCCGGCTCTCTGGTAGTGAACCTCGGAGAAGTTCACATCGTCAACGATCGCCAGAGCGGCCTTGGTGTCGTCACCGCCGGTGATGCCGGACAGGACGTCAACAGCGCCGGTCTTCAGCTGCTCCAGCTGAGTCTCGGAAACGACGAAGACATAGACAATGGTCTCGATGGAGGGGGTCTGACCCTCGAAGTTGCCCTTGAACTCAGGGTTGATGGTCAGAGTGCACTGCTTGGTGCCCTGATCCCAGTCGGTGATAACGTAAGCGCCGGAGAAGGGGTAGGTGGAGACGTCGTAACGGCTCTCGCTCATGTGAGCGGCGGTGACGTACTCACCAGCGTCGTCCTTAGCGTAGAACGCATCGGACAGGTAGCAGCCTTCGCCGTCGTCCTTGATTTCCACGCCATCGCCCAGCCACAGGCCCAGAGGAGCGGGATCAAATGCAGCGTAGGTGTAGGCGAAGTAATAAGACGCATATTCAACAGTCACGGTCACAGAGAAGGTGTACTCATCCAGCAGGCGAATGCCGGAGAAGACCTTGGAAGCGCCCTCAGTCTCTTCGCCGGTGTAAGCGTTGAACTCCTTGTAGCCCACGAAGGACTGGCCCAGGGTGCCGGGCATACCGGCAGCAACAGCAACGGGGGTGGAGAACGCCATGACCTGCGCCAGATAGTTGGCAGCGGTGATGGGGGTGCCATCGGAGAAGGTCAGGCCCTCGTTGATGGTCACGGTGTAAGTAGCGGTGCCGTCGTCGTTGTCAGTCTCGGTGTGATCCTTGACAGCGGTCTCGTTCCAGACGTAAGCGCCGCCCTGGTTGGTCTCCATAGTGCCGTAGCCGATGGTCAGCTTCTGGATGTCCTGATCGGACGCGCCGGCGGAAGAACCGCCCCAGCCGGGATAACGGAAGTCGCCGGACAGCTCGGTGGTGCTGCCCAGAATCGCGCGGTTGGGCGCAGTGGGTGCTGCTGCAGTATCTGCTTTGGTCTCAGCGGACACGTCGGCAGCAGTAGGTGCAGCAGTCTCGGTGGTGCCATTGGAACCGCAGGCAGCCAGACCCAGCATCATAACGACTGCCAGAAGCAGGCTCAGAAGCTTGGTGAACTTTTTCATTCAGAATTCCTCCCTCAGAAATTTTTAAGACAGACGATCAGAAGTCATCCGTCAGATTTACGTCCCTCAGGAGGTATTCCCCCCAGAAACGTTACATATATTATGCACTATCCGTCACTCGTTGTCAAATGTTTTTTGCATTTCATTGGATTCTACAAAAAGCGCACTATTTCGTCATGTTTTTTGTGCGCATGGACGAACCCGAAACCAATTCCATGACTTTTCCCCCACCTTTTCGTGTTTTCGCTCCCCCGGCGCCGCACCCACCGGCAGCCGCCCTTCCAATGGGACGCAGCCCTGTTGGGAGGATATTCTCTCCTGAAGCAGCAAAAAAGCACCGGGTTTTCCATACTTTCACGGAAAACCCGGCACTTTTGGCACCCCTGACCCGTCCAAATACGGACCCGGAAGAGTACCGGCAAAATCAGACGTAGCCGCATTTTATACTGAACTCCAATTAAAATCTTTTTTAAAGATTTTAATTGGAGTTCATTAATTGAAGTTCAGTATGAGAAGATAAATTCGTTTGTCAGCCCATATCGGCGGCAAGGGCCTGGTCGATGAGTTTTTGCAGCGTCTCCGCCTGCTTCTTTTCCGTGATGGCGCCTACGATGGGGTCACCCACGATGTTGCCGCTACGGTCAACCACATAGGTGGTGGGGTAGGCAAAAATGTTTGTAGTGAACTTTCCCGCCTCGCCGTCGGAAGGGAAATACACATTCTGATAGGTCGCGCCCTTCTTGGCCAGTACATCTTTTGCTTCGGAAATTGCCGCTTCGTTGCCGTCCAGCGTGAAGGTGTTGACGCCGATGAGCGCGCCGCCCTTCTGTGCCAGCTCCTTGTTCAGTGCGTCCAGCTCGGAAAGCTCGCCCACGCAGGGATTGCAGGTGGTGAACCAGAAATTCACTACGGTGACGGCGTTGCCGGAGAACAGCTCGTCGCTCTTCACCGGGTTCCCATCCAGATCCTTGCCCTCAAAGGCGGGGAATTTTTCCATGCTGCCGTCATCGGGAACCATACTCATGTCGTCGCCGGCCGGCATACTCATATCGCTGTCCATGGACATCTCCGCGACCTCGGGATACTTTTCCTCCAGCATGGTCAGCGCGCTTTCGATATCGCGAATCTTCTTCGCTTCGCCGCGGAGCAGCCTCCGCTCGCTCGCCGTAAACTGATCCTTGGCGGCCTTGATGGTGTCCAGCAGGAACTCGCCGTAGTTTTTGCCGTCCTCAACCATGGCCATGCCCTTGTCGGCTTCCATGAAGACCTTTTCCCAAAGCGCGGTATTCTCCGAGAAAATCGCGGTTTCCTCCGCCATCAGCTCCTTGTGCATGGCGACCGCCTCCTCGAGGCTCTTCGGCTCACTGCCCATTTTACCGACGCCCTTTGCGCCGCAGGCTGCCAGAGAAAGCGCCATCAGTGCGGCAAGCAGCAGTACCAGCAATCTGCCGGCATTATTCATCTTATTCATATGTTTTGTTCCTCCTTGTTATTGTTGGTTTTTCCATCTGGGTCTGGAACGCAGTTCCATCCGGAGATTACGGAAAAATTCCGTCAGCAGCGCCCCGCACTCGGCTTCCCGGACGCCGCTTTCCACTTGCGGGTGATGATTGAACTCCATGGAAAACAGACTGCACACCGAATCCACAGCGCCGCACTTCCGGTCGGAAGCGCCGTAGACCACCCGGGGGATGCGGGCGTTGATAATGGCCCCGGCACACATGGGGCAGGGTTCCAGCGTCACGTATAGGGTACACTCCCACAGACGCCAGCCGCCCAAACGCCGGCATGCTTCCCCGATGGCTTCTATCTCCGCGTGGGCGAGGGCGGACTTGTCCGTCTCCCGGCGGTTGCGCCCCCGGCCGACGATGGTGTCCCCCCGGACGATCACGCAGCCCACCGGCACCTCGCCGTCCGCCGCGGCCTCCCGCGCCAGAGCAAGCGCTTCGTCCATAAAATACGTGTCCTCCATGACGATCCCTCCTTTTGGGATAATCATAGCGAATCCGGACGGGGCAGTCAACAAAAATCCTTATACGAGTTTTTGATAAAACGCTTAAAGGCGTTTTATCAGGCCGCAGGATTGCGGCCTGCGGCATTGCCGCAAAAAACGAAGTCAATACATTTCTTACCGCCGACAGGCGGTCTGCTGTGAAACAGCTCAAATAAAATGATGAAATCATTTTATTAAGAAATAGTATCATCTTTACCGTCTCCAAAGCCGTAGCGGAAGCACACGGCGTTGGTGGGACAGGCACGGATACACATTCCGCAGCGGATGCATTCGGCGTGGTTGGGCGTTTTCGTCACATCCACATCCATTTTGCAGGCTCTGGCACATTTCCCGCAGGAGACGCACTTATTCTTATCCACCTTCATCTGGAAGAGGGACACCCGGTTGAACAGCGCGTAAAATGCGCCAAGCGGACACAGCCACTTGCAGAACGGTCGGTAGAACAGTACGCTCAGCGCAATCACCGACAGCAGGATGCTGAATTTCCATGTAAACAGCTTGCCCAGCGCCGCCCGGATGCCGGAATTGGCAAGGGACAGCGGGATGGCTCCCTCCAGCACTCCCTGGGGGCAGAGGTACTTGCAGAAGAACGGATCCCCCATGCCAACGTCGTTCACAAGAAACGCCGGCAGCAGGAAAACCATCACCAGCAAAACGGCGTATTTCAGGTACGTCAGCGGCTTGAGCTTCTTTGTGGAGAGCTTCTTCGTTGGGATTTTATGCAGCAGCTCCTGAAACCAGCCGAAGGGGCACAGAAAGCCGCAGATAAAGCGTCCCAGCAAAACGCCAAGCAAAATGAGAAATCCTGTGATATAATAGGAAAAGCGGAACTTGGAAGACCCCACCACCGCCTGAAACGCCCCGATGGGGCAGGCCCCGGAGGCCGCCGGACAGGAGTAGCAGTTCAGCCCCGGCACACAGATGGTTTTCCCCGCGCCCTGATACAGCCCGCCCTTGAGAAAGTTCGGCAGATGCAGGTTGGTCAGCAGCGTCGCCCCCGCCTGGATCCAGCCCCGGAGGCGGGACATGGCCTGTGAAACGCCTGAAAACTTTTTACCCAATGCCCACACACTCCAGACACAATTTGATTGCCTTGCTCAGCACCGTCTCCGCCTCGCCCCGCCATACGCCGAAGCACACCATGGCGATTCCGGCGATCAGCAGCACGGCCTGCGCCGCCGCCTTTTTTCCGTGGCTCATGTTTCATCACCCTTTCTGTTTTCTGCCACCATCATAGCGCAGGAGAGGTAAAGTCCTCGTTAAGAACGAAAAATTAACACAAACCTTATTTGCTTTTGCTATAATGACACACAACAGGAAATACAAAGGAGGGACTTTCATGCATCTTTTGGTAGTTGAGGACGAACGCGCCCTGTGCGAGACCATCGTCCGCAGCCTGCGGCGGCTGGCCTACAGCGTGGACTACTGTTACGACGGGGATAAGGCGCTGGAGCTGCTGGGCGTGGAACGCTACGATCTGGTGCTTCTTGATTTGAATCTGCCGGGGAAGGACGGCATGACGGTGCTGCGCACCCTGCGGCAGACCGACCGGGAGACAAAGGTACTGATCCTCTCCGCCCGCAGCGAGGTGGAGGACAAGGTGGAGGGGCTGGACGCGGGCGCCAACGATTATCTGGCAAAGCCTTTTCATTTGGCCGAGCTGGAGGCCCGCATTCGCAGCCTGACCCTGCGGCAGTTCACCCAGCAGGATGTGCTATTGACCTGCGGAGGCCTGGCCTTCGACACCCGCTCCCGTACCGCCTGCGTCAACGGGCAGACCCTGACGCTGACCCGCAAGGAGACGGGGATTCTGGAATATCTGATGGTGCATCAGGGACGGCCGGTGAGCCAGGAGGAGCTGATAGACCATGTCTGGGACAACAGCGTAGACAGCTTCAGCAACTCCATCCGGGTACATATTTCCGCCCTGCGGAAAAAGCTCCGCGCCGCTCTGGGCTACGATCCCATCCGCAACCGCATCGGCGAGGGCTATCTGATGGGGGGCAATGAAGAATGAAGCGGATCTCTTTACAGTGGCGTATCACGCTGATGACCGTTCTGCTCATCGGCGTCACCTGCGTGGCTATGAATCTGCTGCTCTGTTCCTCCGGCGTGTACTATATGGACACAATCGCGGACACGTTGCAGGGCAGCGGCAATGTGCTTCCGAATGAGGAAAGCATGGCGAGCTTTGATCCGCAGCTCATAGCGCCCGATGGAGATCTGACGATTGTTGTCAATGGCGCGCAGGGACGCTTTCGCACCACCAACTGGTACATCACGGCCGTGGTGACGCTGCTCAGCGGCATTCTTGCCTACTTCATCAGCGGCCACGCCCTCAAGCCCCTGCGCAGCTTTGCCTCGCAGGTGGAAAAGGTGCAGCTGAACAACCTGGCGGATATGAAGATCGATGAAGCTGTGCTTCCGGAGTTTGCGCAGCTCAGCCGCTCCTTCAATCAGATGCTGGAGCGGCTGAACGCAGCCTTTGCCGCCCAGCGGCAGTTCACCGGCAACGCCGCCCACGAGCTGCGCACGCCGCTGGCGCTGATGCAGGCGCAGCTGGAGCTGTTTTCCGCAGAGCATCCCGACGTGCGGCCGGAGACGGCGGAGTTTCTCGCCCTTCTGCGGGAGCAGACGGAGCGGCTGACCCGGATGACCAAGACTCTGCTGGAGATGAGCAATCTGCGGCAGGTGGCGCGGAACGAGCGGATTCAGCTCGCTCCCATGATTGAGGAGATCTTCACGGATCTCGCGCCGCTGGCGGAAAAGCGCGGCGTCACGCTGACGGCGGAGGGCGACGGCGTTATGACCGGCAGCGACGCGCTGATCTACCGCCTGGTCTTCAACCTGGCTGAGAATGCCATCAAGTACAACCATTCCGGCGGCTCGGTGCGGGTTTCTGTCGCGCAGGAGCCGAAAAAGCTCCTTCTCCGCGTCTTCGACACCGGCTGCGGCATCCCGGAGGTGTATCAGCGCAGTATCTTCCAGCCCTTCTTCCGGGTGGACAAGTCTCGCAGCCGGGAATACGGTGGCGCAGGACTGGGACTCTCGCTGGTATGGGAGATCGCCGACCTCCACGGCGGCTCCGTTTGGGTAGAGAAAAGTTCGGAGAAGGGCACTACCATTGCGGTGGGGTTGCCAACGCAACAATCAACGATGCCCTAAAACCCTTTTATCCGTTTTTCACCGCTTCGCTT